>NZ_JBQENG010000006.1:0-362954 GCF_052044585.1 Phyllobacterium sp. 22552
ATTTCAATCAGGACAACAAGGTTCAATCGATCGAAATATTTGCCGACAGACCGGATGATGTTGATGCACTGAAAAAGCCGATTGAAGAAGCGGCACAGCGCTCTGTCATGTTGACCGATTGGCGACAACGCAACCAGACTTTCTTTTCCGCACTTCAAGTTGAGCGCAATGTTATGTTCATGATTCTGACGCTTATCGTGCTCGTCGCGGCGCTGAACATCATATCGGGACTCATCATGCTCGTGAAAGACAAGGGCCGCGATATCGCCATCCTTCGAACCATGGGTGCAACGCGAAATTCCATCCTGCGCATATTCTTGATGACTGGCGCAGCGATCGGCGTGACTGGCACGATTGCCGGGGTCGTGCTTGGCGTCGTCGTCTGCCTCAATGTCGAGCGGATCAGGGAGTTTTTCTCCTGGCTTTCCGGGACGACACTCTTCAATCCTGAACTCTATTTCCTAAGTACTCTTCCGGCCAAAATGGACTTCAACGAGACCTTTACTGTAATTCTCATGGCGCTTGTCCTGTCATTTCTGGCGACGCTTTTCCCCGCTTGGCGCGCAGCCAAACTCGATCCCGTTGAAGCTCTGAGGTACGAATAAAATGGCCGGGCCTATATTGCAGCTGACGAATGTCGGTCGCCGCTATGATGAAATCGGCCGCGAACTCATCATTCTCGACAATGCCAGTTTTTCTCTGGGCAAGGGAGAAATGGTTGCGCTTGTTGCGCCTTCGGGTGCAGGGAAATCCACATTGCTGCACACTGCCGGTTTGCTTGAGCGGCCCGATAGTGGCGATGTGATTCTTGACGGGCGCTCCTGCGGTTCTTTGTCGGACGAAGAGCGGACGGCCATCCGTCGCAATGATGTGGGATTTGTTTATCAGTTCCACCATCTTCTGCCCGAATTTTCTGCTCTCGAGAATGTGATGATGCCTCAGATGATTCGCGGCATGAAGCCCGGCGTTGCCTCGGAACGTGCTCAGCAGCTGCTCGACTATATGAAGGTCGGGGCGAGGGCAGCTCACCGCCCGAGCGAACTTTCCGGCGGTGAACAGCAAAGAGTGGCGATTGCCCGCGCTGTGGCCAACGCGCCGCTTGTATTACTCGCCGATGAGCCTACGGGCAATCTCGACCCCGTTACCTCATCTTACGTGTTCGAAGCACTGGAGGCGCTTGTTCGTCAATCCGGCCTGTCGGCAATGATTGCTACGCATAATCATGAACTTGCCCGGCGTATGGATCGACGTGTTACGTTGAAAGACGGCAAGATCACCAATCTCTGATTAGTCAGCAGTATTTACCTCTCATTAGCAATTTGAAAACCATAGCACTCACCATGCCACAGATGCGCTTGACTTTAGAACAAAAATGGAACAAAACATATACATAGTGCAAACGAAGAAGGGTTTTACCGATGAGCGAACTTTTCCAGGATGTGATGTCATTTGTTACCGTCAGTCTCTTCATTGCGACATTCGCGATGTGGGTGAGCGTCATCTGAAGAAACATCCCTTCGGCGATGATTGAGCGAGCCCCGACTATCCACTGTTCACGCGGCCCAAACGTTCAATTTGAGTAGACACCTCATCGCGCATATCGGACTATATGCGCGCGGTGGAATCGGTTCTCCGTTCAGTATCGGAGATAAAAAGTGGCAGATGGGCACGGCAATATGAGCAATGCAGGCAAGCGCCCATTGCGCTTTGTCCATCTGAGAGTTCATTCCGCATATTCATTGCTTGAAGGCGCGTTGCAGGTTCCCAAGGTGATCGACCTTGCTGTGGCCAGCAAGGCTCCCGCCATTGCAATTACTGACACAAACAATCTTTTCGGCGCTCTTGAGTTTGCGCAGAAAGGTTCAAAAGCCGGATTGCAGCCTATCATCGGCTGTCAGATGGATATCGCATTTCACGACCAGACCGAGGAGAGCCGCAATGTAAACCGGCGTGAAGCGCTCGGGCTCGCGCCACTGGTTTTGCTGGCGGCGACGGAAGAGGGCTATGCCAATCTCGTTCGGCTTGTCAGCCGGGCTTATCTTGAAACTCCCTCTGGTGATCCGGTCCACATAGTTTCCAGCTGGCTGGCAGGAAAAACGGATGGCATTATCATGCTATCCGGCGGACCAGAGGGTGCTATTGCCAAGGCAATCAAGGATGATCGGATTGATCGTGCCCGCCAGCGGCTTTTGATGCTGAAATCACTGTTCGGCGACAGACTTTATGTCGAGTTGCAGCGCCATCGCGGTTATGACAAGGCGTTGGAAGCGACACAGGTGGACCTGGCCTATGAGCTGGAACTACCTCTTGTTGCCACCAACGACGTGTTCTTCTCCAAGAGTGCCGACTATGAAGCCCACGATGCCTTGCTGGCAATCGCATCCGGATCACTGCTATCGATTGACGACAGGCGCCGCCTTAGTCCGGACCACTATCTCAAGAGCGAAGATGAGATGGTGGAGCTCTTCGCTGATTTGCCGGAGGCTGTAGAAAACACTGTCGAAATCGCCATGCGCTGTTCGTACTACCCGAAGAATCGCGCTCCGATTTTGCCGCGCTTTACCGGAGAAAGCGCCGATCCTGAAGCTGCATTGGCAGCAGAGGCGGAAGAGCTTGCGCGCCAGGCCCGCGAAGGGCTTGAACAGCGGATTGCGACTGTAGGGCTTGCGGGAGCCCATACACGGGAAGAATATGCCGAACGTCTCGAATATGAGATTTCCGTCATTACCCGAATGAAGTATCCCGGGTACTTCCTTATCGTTTCGGACTTCATCAAATGGGCAAAGGCGCATGATATTCCTGTTGGGCCGGGGCGTGGTTCTGGTGCTGGCTCGCTTGTTGCCTACGCTCTGACTATTACGGATGTCGATCCGCTGCGATTCTCACTTCTATTCGAACGCTTTCTCAATCCCGACCGCGTTTCTATGCCTGACTTTGACATCGACTTCTGTCAGGAACGGCGTGACGAGGTCATCCGTTATGTTCAGGCAAAATATGGGCGCGATCAGGTAGCGCAAATCATAACGTTCGGAACATTGCAGGCGCGCGCTGTCTTGCGTGACGTCGGGCGCGTTCTTGAAATGCCATACGGTCAGGTGGATCGCCTGACAAAGATGGTTCCTGCCAATCCCGCCAACCCGGTAACGCTTTCAAAGGCTATCGAGGACGAGCCAAGACTTCGCGAAGAGCGCGATAAGGAGCCAGTCGTCGAGCGTTTGCTTGATATTGCTTTGAAACTTGAAGGCCTTTACCGGCACGCATCGACGCATGCTGCCGGTATCGTCATTGGTGACCGCCCACTTTCTGAACTCGTCCCAATGTATCGGGATCCGCGTTCCGATATGCCGGTTACGCAGTTCAACATGAAGATGGTGGAAGAGGCCGGGCTGGTCAAATTCGACTTTCTCGGCCTGAAAACGCTGACAGTTCTTCAAACTGCGGTGAATCTGGTCCGTCGCCGCGATATAATCGTGGATCTCTCAAATCTGCCTTTCGACGATAAACCGACTTACGAGATGCTGTCGCGCGGCGAGACTGTCGGCGTGTTTCAGGTGGAAAGTACCGGCATGCGCAAGGCGCTGATTGGTATGAAACCTGACCGGATCGAGGATATTATCGCGCTTGTTGCGCTTTATCGTCCAGGTCCAATGGAAAACATCCCGACCTACAATGCGCGTAAAAACGGCGATGAAGAAATGGCGTCGATTCATCCCAAAATCGACCATCTCGTCAAGGAAACGCAGGGCGTCATCATCTACCAGGAACAGGTGATGCAGATCGCGCAGGAAATGTCGGGCTATACGCTCGGTGAAGCCGATCTTCTGCGGCGCGCCATGGGTAAGAAAATCCGCTCTGAAATGGATTTGCAGCGAGTTCGCTTTGTTGATGGCGCCGTTGAGCGGGGCGTGACAAAGCCGCAGGCCAACTTTATTTTCGACCTCCTGGCGAAGTTTGCCGATTATGGTTTCAATAAATCCCATGCGGCCGCTTACGCTATCGTATCGTTCCAGACCGCCTATATGAAGGCGCATTATCCGGTTGAATTCCTCGCCGCGTCAATGACTTACGATATGTCGAACACGGACAAGCTCAATGATTTCCGGCGTGAAGCGGTGCGACTCGGTATCGAGGTTGTCACGCCTTCGGTCAATACGTCCTACCGGCTGTTTGAAGTTGGCGAAAACCGCATCTACTACTCGTTGGCCGCCATCAAAGGCGTTGGTGAAGCCGCTGTCGATCATATTGTCGAAAAGCGCGGATCGACGCCTTATGCCAGCCTTGAAGATTTTTGTGAGCGGATCGATCCGCGGGTCGTCAACAGGCGGGTGTTCGAAAGCCTTATCAATGTTGGCGCATTTGACTGTTTTGGACGGGAGCGGCCAGCACTTATCGCCGGTCTGGATCGTATAATTGGTCATGCGCAACGCACACAAGAAGACAGTGTCAGCGGTCAAACGGACATTTTCGGCGGTATGGCAGCAACTGCACAAACAATTCAGCTTCCGTCGGTAAGCCCTTGGCTTTCATCAGAAAAACTGCGACGGGAATTTGAAGCGGCGGGCTTTTATCTTTCCGCGCATCCTCTTGATGAATATCAACCCATCCTCGACAAAATGCGCGTTCAAACCTGGTCTGAATTTTCAGCAGCTGTAAAGCGAGGTGCCAATGCCGGGCGGCTGGCAGGTACAATTACCGCAAAGCAGGAACGCCGTACCAAAACTGGCAACAAGATGGGAATCATCCAATTCTCTGATTCCTCAGGGCAATTTGAAGCGATCCTATTTTCAGAAGCGCTGGCGCAATTCCGCGACTTGCTGGAACCGGGCCGTTCCGTTGTCATCACAGTTGGCGCAGAGGACAGGCCTGAGGGCATTAGCCTGCGCATACAGACGGCACATTCGCTTGAAGATGAAGCTACACGCATGCAGAAGGCGTTGCGGCTATATATGCGCTCCAGCGAGCCTCTGGCGGCTATTACGCCCTATCTGACGCCGCAAAATGACGGGCAGATTGTCAGCCTTATTCTGATCAAGCAGAACGGTGCCAATGAAGTTGAGATTGAACTGCCTAACCGCTACCGGATAGGCCCGCAAATAGCGAGCGCCATGAAGGCTATTCCCGGCATTGTCGAAGTTGAAATGGGTTGAATTCAACTTAGCGCAACTATATTGCAATTGCAGATTGAATTTTTTCAGCAAAAATCGCCTGTTTTCTGGCATTTTTGAGCAAAAGTTCAGACTATCTCACCTTTTTTCCGCTAATCTATTTCATCCGGCGCTTCTTTTGCGCGCGATTTTATCTTGCCGAATGTATATCCTGTTTCCACGGCTTGATTGCCAAATTTCCCGCGTAGCTTGTCTATGGCAGTTTCGGCAACTGCGCGTTTAGTAGCCTGCACATCAACAAGATCGAGCGGGTCGGCTCTGCCGTCGTCGGTGAGATCGCTCACTCCGATCCCGATCAAGCGATATCGGGTGCCGTCAATTTCCTTTTCAAGCAGCGAAACACCTGTCCGAAAAATCCTGTCGGCAAGCTGGGTCGGATCGGCGAGCTGACGATTACGGGTCTTCAATTTGAAGTCGCGTGACTTCAACTTGAGAACGATGGTTCGCCCAGCAATGTCGGCTGCTTTTAACCGTCGGGATACTTTCTCTGACAGGGCCCGCAAAATGGCGACGAGCTCTTCCATTGACGAGATGTCTTCATTGAACGTTGTCTCTGCGGAAACACTCTTGCTTTCACCTTCAGGCTCAACCCGTCTTGTGTCCATGCCGCGAGACAAACGGTACAGCCTCTGACCCATGGTGCCATAGGAGCGCATCAGGGGACCAAGCTCCATGGTTTGCAATTGACCAATGGTACGAATGCCATCTCGCTCCAAGGTTGCATCAAAAGCCTTGCCGACACCCCAGATCATTGTCACGGGCTTGTCGCGCAAAAAGGTGAGGGCCTCTTCTTCACCGATAATAGAAAAGCCACGCGGTTTTTCGAAATCGGATGCGATCTTGGCGAGGAATTTGCAATAGGAAAGACCGACCGAAACCGATAATC
This sequence comes from Phyllobacterium sp. 22552, assembly GCF_052044585.1. NCBI lineage: Bacteria > Pseudomonadati > Pseudomonadota > Alphaproteobacteria > Hyphomicrobiales > Phyllobacteriaceae > Phyllobacterium > Phyllobacterium sp. 22552. Next base: position 6,052 of record NZ_JBQENG010000006.1, read on the forward strand.
CCAACTCACGTTCAACCCGATTAGAAAATTGCGCCATGACCCGCGCCGGAGGATCATGGTGGAGCCGTTCAGTACCGGAAAGATCGAGAAAAGCTTCATCGATGGACAGGGGCTCGACGAGAGGCGTGAGGTCGCGCATCATCTGCCTGATCTCGCGCCCGACCCGGACATATTTTTCCATATCCGGCTTGATGACAATGGCGTGCGGACATGCTTCCAACGCCTTGAACATAGGCATGGCGGACTTCACACCATGGATGCGGGCAATGTAGCAAGCCGTTGAAACAACGCCACGTTTTCCGCCTCCAATGATGACAGGTTTGTTGCGCAGTTCGGGGTTGTCGCGTTTTTCAACCGACGCATAGAAGGCGTCACAGTCCACGTGGGCGATGCCCAGACGATAAAGTTCGGGATGCCGAAGCAAGCGAGGGCTACCGCATGATTGGCAACGCTTGGCCTCGTGCGCCTGATTGGCCAGGCAGTCACGGCAAAAACCGAATTGCGGATTGTTAAGACTGGCCATGATGCCCGGAACATAAAATGAACGTCTGGACCTTAGCGAACAGTAGGAGGCGTTGCAACAAGCCTCAGTGATTTACCAACCGTTTCAGTAGGCATCCTGACGCCCGCCGGGCAACAGGCGCAACGCCTGCTGAAACAGCGCTGGATCTGTTTCGGTCTCAGTGCAGTAACGCATCAGCGTCGGCTCATGCGCCAGATAGAATTGCAACACGCCCGCAAGAAAACCCGGCTCTTGTGCAGCCGTGCGGATTTGATCGGCGGTAATGCCGGTCAAAGCCAAGAAACGGGAGAACAATTCGCTGTCTTGCGACATGAACACAAGCGAATTGATGGCAAGGTCGTGTGCTCCATCCAAGTCAATCTTCTGCATCTAGAATATTTCATCCATAAGTTGTGTTGAAGGTCTTGAAAATAAACCACATTACCTCAAGCCTTGGCGCTGCTATCCAAATGAAAAGCTTCAATCCATTTAGACCAGATTAATGAGTCTTGAGCCTAATAGCAGTTGAACATATCCAAAAGAACATGTTGAATAAATGCTTGGTTAAACATGATCAGCAGCATTTCTGAATTAAACGGCAGAGTTTTCTTTTCATCAATCATCAGACGTTATTTCAGAAACTGGTAAAGGTAGGATTGTGTGTCTCGCCGTAAGAGTTTGCATGGCGTGGACCGTATCCTTCGAGAGTGACCAACAGGAAATTGCCGATGGTAAAGAAAGTCATGATCGTCGAGGATAATGAGCTTAATATGAAGCTCTTCCGCGATCTTATTGAAGCCAGTGGTTATGAAACCATACGCACACGCAATGGCTTGGAAGCGTTGGACCTTGCTCGCGAGCATCGTCCAGACCTTATCCTCATGGATATACAGCTTCCCGAAGTGTCGGGTCTTGAGGTCACAAAGTGGTTGAAGGCCGATGACGACCTTCATGTTATTCCCATCATCGCGGTGACGGCCTTTGCAATGAAGGGCGACGAAGAGCGCATCCGCCAAGGTGGGTGTGAAGCTTACATCTCCAAACCTATCTCAGTTCCCAAATTCATCGAAACAATCAAATCCTACCTTGGCGACGCTTGAACGTCGGGAGAATTGAACATGACGGCCCGTATTCTTGTCGTTGACGACGTTCCAGCCAATGTAAAGCTTCTGGAAGCCCGGCTTCGTGCCGAGTATTATGAGGTGGTTACGGCGACCGATGGTTATGAAGCGCTCGAGATTTCTGAAAACGGCAATATCGATGTCATTTTACTTGACGTAATGATGCCCGGTCTCGACGGATTTGAAGTTTGCCGCCGGTTAAAATCGAGAGCGGCAACGGCCCACATCCCGGTGATTCTCGTGACCGCGCTTGATCAGGATTCAAACCGGATTACCGGCTTGAATTTTGGTGCTGATGATTTTCTGACCAAGCCTGTCGATGATCTCCAGCTTATGGCGCGCGTCAAAAGCCTGGTTCGGTTGAAAAACCTGACGGATGAACTGCGTCTTCGTGTGGCAACGACCCGTGATGTGGGGCTCGAATCCATTCTGCGCCTGCCAACTGGCGTCCACGAGGCGATGAAATTTGCACGCGTTCTGTTGATTGATGAACGTCCGGAAAGCACCGAAAAAATAAAACGCGTATTGGGCGAAGAATGTTCGGTCGACGTGGAGAGTGATCCGCAAACCGGTTTCTTCAAGGCCGTGCAAGGCAATCATGATTGCCTTATTATTTCTTCAAGCTTCGCCGCATTTGATCCATTGCGGATTTGCGCGCAGCTGCGCTCGCTGGACAATACCAGATCGTTGCCGATCATCTTGGTGGCGGATATGGGGGAAGAGCCATTGATCCGGCGGGCTTTAGAACTAGGGATAAACGACTATTTGGTGCGGCCGGTCAATCCGAACGAGCTTCTCGCGCGTCTACGCACCCAGCTGCGCCGTAAGGCCTATCATGACGGTCTGCGCGCCAGCGTCGTGAAAACCTATGAAATGGCTGTGACTGACAGTCTGACGGGCCTGCACAACCGGCTTTATCTCGAGACTCATCTGGCAACGCTGTTCAAACGCGCGGTAGAGCGTCGTCGTCCACTATCGATTCTCATGACTGATATTGATCGCTTCAAATTGATAAATGATACATACGGACATGATGGCGGCGATGAGGTTCTGCGTGAATTTGCCAGGCGGCTGCGTCGCAATGTGCGCGGCAGCGATTTGGCCAGCCGCTATGGCGGCGAGGAATTCTTCATAGTGATGCCAGATACAGATCAGACACTGGCCTCCATCGTCGCAGAGCGAATCCGTCGCGAGGTAGCATCGACGCCTTTCCAGATCAACAATATGGGCCCAGCCATACCTGTGACAATCAGCATTGGTATTGCAAGCGTTCTGCAGGAGGGCGACACGGTGCATAATCTGATGAAACGTGCCGATGATGCGCTTTACGGAGCCAAATCATCGGGGCGCAACAAGGTCGTGTCTGCGGCCGCGTGACCGCGCCTTAGTGGTCGTCGCCTGCATAGATCCACATGGGAACGGTTTTGCCGGCTTTTACGAAACCAAGCGTTTCGTAAAAGGATAGAGCGCCAATATCTGCCGTCAGCATAATTTGATGAAAATCAGCATATCGCTGCAGCATGGCTGTCATCAACTTCCGACCGATGCCCATCCCCTGATAGTCGGGGTGCACAATCAAATGGGGGAAATAGACTACCAGATGGCCATCAGAAATAGCATTGGCTAATCCCAGCAGCTGGTTATTGGAACGTGCCGTAAGGAGAGTGTGGGAGTTACTGAGTGCTGCCAGCAAGGTTTGCGGCTTTTGCGCGGAGGACCAATTATTGGCTTTGTAAATGCTAACCACTTCGTCTTCACGAAGCGTATCACCGGTTAAAATATCGATTTCCATGCATTTTCCAAAATATAACAGCAATAAATACCACAACAAAAAAGCCGCCCGAAGGCGGCTGATTTGTTTGAAGAAAGCAAGATTACTTGATCTTGGTTTCCTTGAATTCAACGTGCTTGCGTGCGACCGGGTCGTACTTGCGGAAAGACATCTTTTCCGTCTTTGTACGGCTGTTCTTGCTCGTAACGTAAAAGAAACCGGTATCAGCGGTCGACAGAAGCTTGATCTTGATATTCGCAGCCTTAGCCATTTTAAAACTACCTGTTCTGAGTATGAAGGACCGCTATTCAAGTCCAGCAGTGTGGCATCAAGCGGAAAGTTGGTCGGACACATAAACCAACCTCGATAAAAGTCAACCCTTGGCTGGCGATCTCCCGATTTTTAAAGCGTCACCAAGTGCATGGACAACCGGCGCGATGATTTGTGTCTGGCACATTCAACCCTGCGTTTGTTGTTCAGCGTGAAGAACCACGTCATCAATAGCTCGAGTAATTTCAGGTTTTGAAGGCAAAAGCAGAAAGCACTCGGCCAGCGGTGCATTGGGGGAGATTGGCTTCTCCAACAACAGGAACAAGCCTTGCCTTCAAACTTGGAATTGAACGATGCGGTATCTGCCGTTTTGTATCAGCCTTATTGTGAGAAAACCCGGACGAGCTGGTCAATGACCGTCCGGGTTCAATTCAAACACTAAGGAAAAGAGAGGCGGGCGAAAGCTCGCCTCTCGCTCCGATAACCAATATATGGCACTTTTAGAGAAAGTCCCAGCACCTTGCAGTTATAACAATCAACCCTTTCGGCTGATGAGTCGCGAGCCAACCAATAGCGCATAAGCAGCAAAGAACAGCGCCAGAGCAACGGCGAAGCCGCTTGGTCCCATCATGTCCATGCCAATGCCGATTGCCTGCGGGCCAACGAGCATGCCCACTGCATAGCAAAACACAAAGGCTGCATTGGCGGAGGCCAACTCACGTCCCGTCAATTGTGATCCAAGATGTGCCAAGCCAACCGTGTAGAGCCCGGCCACGGCACCGCCCCACACAAACAACAGGGCAGCGACAAGATACCAGCTATAGTAGATAAAGGGCAAAAGCCCCATGCCGAGAAGCCCGATCAACGTGCAGGCTAAAAGGATCTTGCGTCGGTCTTTCACGTGATCGCTGAGCAGACCAATCGGAATCTGCATCAAAACGTTACCAAGCCCAATTGTTGTCAAAAGCAGGGCTGCATTGGCCTCACTATAGCCGATGCGGGCGCCGAATACCGGAAACAAGGCGAAGCCGCCTGTTTCGACAGCACCGAAAACAAAGACAGCAGCGGTTGCAGTTGGCACTGCCCAGATGAAAGGGGCGAATGGAACATGTTCTTCTTCGTGAAAATCAGGGCTCTCTTTCCATGCGAATAGCACGGGCAGCATGGCTACAACAATAATGCCGAAGCCAACTGCAAAAGGCGTGATTCCCACACTGCCTATTTGCGCAAACAGCCATGGCCCAAGCGCAAAGCCCATGGAAAGCACTGTTCCATAAATGCCGAGCACCAAGCCGCGCCTTTCGGGTGGAGCGGCAGCATTGATCCAGTATTCAGACAGGATGAAGAGCATGGTCAGTGCGAAGTGCAAAAACACACGCAAGACCACCCACATCCAGAAATCGGTGAAAAAATGAAAGCCAAAAAAGGCGAGGCCGCCCATAAGTAGCATTACCAGCAAAGTGGGCACGACGCCGAATCGCGCAGCGATTGGAGCCGCGAACGGAGCTGCCACAATGGAGGCAATGCCCGCAACAGCGGCGTTCAGGCCAATCATCGTGGCGGAATGGCCGCGGTTTTCGAGGATCACGCTAAGAAGCGGAATACCGAGGCCGATGGCGACACCAACAGCGCTGATCGTTGCTATGGCCGCTACAAGCGCGCGCCAGGACGAACCGACTTTTACGCGGTCAGAATTAAGTGCATCCATGGATCAAATAACCTCGCGGACGAATCGCCCGTATTTTAAACGGTAACGGATCACAGGATTACCGGGATCAAGAGAAGGATTTGCTTCAAGCAAACCTTGCGCTTCGCGGATGATAATTCTGGTGATGTCCGGAATATCAAGTTCCAGCGCTTCAGCAAAAGAAAGCCATGCCAGTTCCTCGAGTTCCTGTGAGGGGCCGGTTTGTTCGGGAAGCGAATCGGCAACGGCCTCGCGAAATGCCAGAAAAAACCGCGTGTCGAAGCGGCGAGGCATGCCGGGCGGGGTGATTGCTCGCGCAAAATAGCGAAGCGCGGAAAGGTCTGGCATGACATTGCGCTCGGCAAAAGCAGCCCAGTCCGGATGGGAAACATTCGAGAACTCAGTTCTTTGACCAAGAAACAGCCCGGCCTCTTCATAGGTCTCGCGGATGGCCGAAAGAGCCAGCGCACGGCAGCGCGTGATGCTCGAACGCCCCGCCATATCATCGAGAAGCTTGGTCCTGTCCTGCTCCGACAATTCCGCGATTGCCTGCATGCGCCCATCGGCCGGTTCTGTCCGCCCACCTGGAAAAACAAATTTCCCTGGCATGAAGACATGCCGCATGTGACGCTTTCCCATGAGAATGCGCAACTCATCGCCGGAACGGTCGACAATCAGAAGAGAAGCAGCATCGCGCGGGCGTATCCGCTTCTTCAGGGTGCCGTGTTGTGCAAGAACCGGCTTCCTCAGCTCATTCACGGCCATTAAATTGTTATTCCGATGATTTTGGATCGCTGCTCTCGCCAAACCCGTGCATGTAATTTGCCCATTGCAAGCCTATAATCGCGCCTTTTACCGGCTGGAGCAACGCGAGCGACATGATGATCGTCAGCGGTACCCATATTGCCAGATGCGCCCAGTTCGACAATATGACAAGTGTTTCCATCGCCAGAAAGCCGCCAAGCACAATATGCCCGACAATTGTGATGGTTATATAGGCGGGGAAATCATCGGCCTGATGATGCGTATAATCTTCACCGCATACGGAACAATTATCGACTGATTTCACGAAGGCTCGGAAGAGTTTTCCTTGGCCGCAATGCGGGCAGCGGCCTAGAAAACCGCGCCACATGGCCTGACCGACAGGCCGATGCGGTTTCGCCTGTGCGATGCTTTTTCCAATAAGCTGTTCTGTCATCCTCGACCTCTCCGGCCTCCCGGCTTGCCGCGCGACCCGCCAGGAAAACGTTTCTGGCCGTTGCGTGCAGAGCGTGTCGCCTTGTGATGCGAGCGCACGCCGCTGGGAACCGGGTGTGGCTCTGTCAGCATTTCAAATCGTAACGCGCCGGCGACGGGCAAGGCTTCCACGAGACGTACCTCGACATTATCACCGAGACGAAATCCCTTGCCGCTGCGTTCGCCGGACAGCGCGTGATTGGTTTCGTCATAATGATAGTAGTCATCACCCAGAGTTGAAATGGGGATGAAGCCATCGGCACCATATGTCGCAAGTGAGACAAAAAGACCAGCTTTGGTCACACCCTGCACGCGGCCTTCGAAACTCGCACCGATCTTATCGGCAAGATGATGCGCTATCAGGCGGTCCACGGTGGCCCGTTCGGCTGCCATGGCGCGTCGTTCAGAGGTGGAAATGAGCGCTGCAATCTCGGCTAGCGCGGCTTCCTCCTTGGGCGTGATGCCATCGGGGCCTAAACCTAACGCTGAAATAAGCGCACGATGCACGATAAGGTCGGCATAGCGGCGGATCGGCGAGGTGAAGTGCGCATAGCGCATCAGGTTGAGGCCGAAATGCCCGATATTGGCTGGATTATACTCGGCCTGCGATTGCGACCGCAGCACGACCTGATTGACCATGTCCTGCTGTTCAGAACCATCAACGCGCTTCAATATATTGTTGAAGTGGCTGGGACGCATATCAGCGCCGCGAGCGAGCGAGATGTCGAGCGTGCGCAGGAATTCCCGCAGGCCTTCCTGTTTTGCCAAAGATGGGGCGTCGTGAATCCGGAAGATGAGCGGCTGTTTCTTGCGCTCCAACGTTTCGGCAGCAGCAACATTCGCCTGGATCATGAATTCCTCGATGAGCTTGTGCGCATCAAGGCGGGGCGGGATAATGACCTTGTCGACACCACCTTCGGGCGTCAGCAAAATCTTCTTTTCCGGCAAATCAAGTTCGAGCGGCTCGCGCGCATCGCGTCCACGTTTCAAAGCGGCATATGCAGCCCAAAGCGGCTTGAGAATCGTATCAAGAATAGGCGCTGTTTTCTCATCCGTTGCGCCATCAATCGCAGCCTGCGCCTGCGGATAGGACAGGCGCGCATGGGAGCGCATCATGATGCGATGGAATGTATGCGAGATTTTACGCCCCTCGCTGTCGAAAATCATGCGAACGGCCAGGGCGGGGCGATCCACCAATTCTTTGAGTGAACACAAATCGTTGGAGATGCGCTCAGGGAGCATCGGCACGACCCGGTCCGGGAAATAAACAGAATTGCCCCGCTTCAATGCTTCCCGGTCGAGCTGCGAGTCCGGCGTCACATAGGCCGCAACATCGGCAATGGCAACGGTCGCAATATATCCGCCGATATTCTTCTCGTCCGTATCGGGCTCCGCATATACGGCATCATCATGATCCTTGGCATCGGCCGGATCGATGGTGACGAGCGGGACATTGCGCCAGTCCTCGCGGTGGGCCATGGTCGCGGGCTTCGCCTTTTCCGCTTCGGCCATAACGCTGTCAGGAAAGACATGCGGTATCTCATGCTCATGAATAGCGATCATGGACAGTGCTTTTTCACTGGCAACTGAACCGATGATCTGGGTAATGCGCCCAAGGACAAGACCGTAGCGGCTTATCTTCGAGACCTCGACTTCGACCAGATCATTAACCTTGGCGTTGTCGAGTTGTGCCGGATCGATGGCAAGTTCAGCCTGACGACGTTCGACAGGTTCAAGACGCCATTCGCCATTGTCGAGTTTGCGCAGAACGCCAAGCACGGCATCCTTGCGATGCTCAATCTTCTTGATGACGCGGCCCGTATAGGCTGGACCGCTTGGATCAGCACCTTGGAAGATACGGGCAAGCACGCGATCACCAACGCCGACAGCAGGGCCTTTGTGCCCGCGCGAGGCGCGGATGAAAACGACCGGCGGGCGTTCGTCCGCATGGGTTGCTTCCCATTCGGTTGGTTTTGCTATCAAGCCGCCATCGCCTTCGCGTCCGGTAATGTCAAGAACAGCTACACTTGGCAGGCTTCCAGGCACGGCGAGACGCTTGGCACGTTTTTCAACCAGACCGTCGCCAGCCAGATCGCGCAGAATATCTTTCAGAGCAATACGGGCATCGCCCTTCAGATTGAAGGCCTTGGCGATATCCCGCTTTCCGGCCAGATCGGGATTCTCCTTGATGAACTGGAGAATTTCCTCGCGGCTGGGCATGCGAGCTTCACGAACTGGCTTGATAAGGCCGGAAGTGGCAGAATGGGCAGGCCTTTTTTTTCCGCTGGGTGGAGAGATACGGCGTGCCAATTCTTTATCCTAACTTGCTTTTTTCGCTGCGGCTTTTTTAGGAGCCGCCTTTTTGACTGCGGGCTTTTTTGCCGCTTTTTTTTTGGCTGGCGCTTTCTTTTTCGGCGCCGAACCAGCTTTTGCGGCAATCAATACAAGCGCTTCCTCAACGCTGACGCCAGCCGGATCTTTGCCTTTGGGCAGCGTGGCATTGACCTTACCCCAATTAACGTAAGGCCCATATTTGCCATCGCGAACTGTAATCGGGCCGCCATCGGGATGCTCGCCAAGTTCTTTAAGAGCCGCTGGCGTACCCCGCCCACGTCCTGGACCTTTGGCCTGCTTCTCCGCAATGACTGTCACAGCCCGGTTCAGACCGATTGTGAAAACTTCATCGGCATTTTCCAGATTGGCATAAGTGCCATCATGGGTAAGATAGGGGCCATAACGGCCAATACCAGCCGAAATCATTTTTTGCGTTTCAGGATGCTGGCCCACATCGCGCGGCAACGACAGAAGTGCCAGCGCCTTTTCATGGTCGAGCGCATCGAAGGTCCAGCCTTTTGGCAAGCTGGCGCGCTTGGCTTCCTTGCCTTCGCCGCGTTGCACATAAGGACCAAACCGGCCATTGCGGGCAGTAATATCCTCATCCGTATAAGGATCTTTACCAAGCAGTTTCGGCTCATCGCCGCCATTGCCATTTTCGCTTGCAGCCTCGCTACCGCCCAGCTGACGGGTGAATTTGCATTCCGGATAGTTCGAGCAACCGACGAAAGCGCCGTATTTTCCAAGCTTCAGCGACAGATTGCCCGTACCGCAGACCTGACAAATGCGCGGATCGCTACCGTCCTCACGGGGAGGGAACACAAGCGGTCCGAGGCGATCATTCAGTGCGTCGAGCACATTGGTTACGCGCAGCTCCTTGATTCCATCGACAGAACCGAAGAAATCCGTCCAGAAGGCGCGCAGGACATCTTTCCACTTGAGCTTGCCATCGGAAATCTCATCAAGCTTCTCTTCGAGGTCCGCCGTGAAATCATATTCGACATAACGCTGGAAGAAACTTTCCAAAAACGCGATGACCAGACGGCCCTTTGCTTCCGGAATGAGTTTTCTTTTCTCGATCGTTATATATTCGCGGTCACGCAATGTCGCGAGTGTTGAGGCGTAGGTGGAGGGACGGCCAATGCCGAGCTCTTCCATCTTCTTGATTAGCGTGGCTTCCGAATAGCGAGGCGGCGGTTCGGTCGAATGCTGTGTGGCATTGATTTTTTCGCGGGCAAGAGCCTCGCCAGCGCGAACCTCAGGAAGACGTGCGCCGTCTTCATCAACATCTTCTTCTTCGCGATGATCCGTGTAGGCACCCAGGAACCCGTCGAAACGAACGACAGAACCGGTGGCACGTAGCTGGGCCGATCGCGCTCCATTGTTTGCATCGATTTCGACAGTGGTCCGCTCAATATCAGCCGATTGCATTTGGCTGGCAATCGCACGTTTCCAGATCAGCTCGTAAAGCTTGGCCTGATCCGCATCAAGAAACTTGCGCATATCCTTTGGATGCCGGTTGAAGTCCGTCGGGCGGATTGCTTCGTGGGCTTCCTGCGCATTCTTGGCTTTAGTCGAGTAGAAGCGCGGCTTTTCCGGCACATATTTCTCGCCGAATACCTTGCCGATGGTCTGGCGCGCTGCCTGGACAGCCTCCGGTGCCATCTGCACGCCATCCGTACGCATATAGGTGATCAGACCGGCAGTCTCACTGCCAAGATCCATACCTTCATAAAGCTTTTGCGCGATCTGCATGGTACGCGAAGCGGAGAAGCCGAGTTGGCCCGATGCTGCCTGCTGCAAGCTGGATGTGGTAAAGGGAGGTCCAGGGCTGCGCTTGATCGGCTTGGCTTCAACAGACGCCGCCTTGAAAGCTGCGCCTTCAAGCATGGTGCGAATCTCGCCTGCCTGCTCGCCGTTCTTTATGTCCAGCTTGCCGAGCTTCTTGCCATCGACGGAAACCAGACGCGCTTCAAAGCCATCATTGCGCGGTGTCTTGAGCAGCGCAGCGATGTTCCAGTATTCTTCGCGAACAAAACGTTCGATTTCCGCTTCGCGATCCGCGACAAGCCGCAATGCAACCGATTGCACACGCCCAGCGGATCGAGCGCCGGGTAATTTGCGCCAAAGTACGGGCGAAAGCGTAAAGCCGAACAGATAATCCAGCGCTCGGCGCGCCAAATAGGCGTCAACCAACGGCATATCAATGTCACGCGGGTTGGCCATGGCTTCAAGCACGGCACCCTTGGTTATTGCGTTGAATACAACACGCTTGACCGACTTTTTGCCGATCGCCTTTTTCTGCTGCAAAACCTCCAGCACATGCCACGAAATGGCTTCGCCCTCGCGATCCGGATCGGTTGCGAGAATGAGGCCGTCACTGTCTTTGAGAGCCTTTACAATATCCCCAAGGCGCTTGGATGAGGCTGAATCCACTTCCCAGGACATGGAAAAATCATCATCCGGGCGCACAGACCCATCCTTGGCAGGCAGGTCACGGACATGGCCAAACGAAGCCAGGACGGTGTAACCCGAGCCGAGATATTTATTGATGGTTTTGGCCTTGGCAGGCGATTCGACGACAACAACGTTCATTGCAGAATTGAGCTTTCCTGCCCTTGTCAGATTACAAAAGCACTAATTTCAGTTCGGAATTGGCCTGTGAAATGAACAGGCTTACACACAACGTCAAGGTCTGTAAGCGAAAAATCGTGAAATACAACCCTGAGTTGCTCGCCGGTCTTGTGCAATTAATGGTAATTTGAATTCAGGTGCAAAGGGAGAACTGATTCATGCAACTGTTTTTGGTTGCGTGGAAAAAGCATTAAAAACAGAAGCTTATATTAACTTAAATTTGAATGCTCTTAGCCGCGTATAACATATATTTTAGATATTAAATTGTATTTGAGGGTAACATTTATGAGCAGCAAGGAAATTAATGAAATCGAAAGCGCGAGATTTATTCAGCAAATGCTTGGTGAATTACGTGTAATGGCAAAAACCAACAATATGGATATGTTAAGCTATTTGATCGAGATCGCGTATATAGAGAGCAATGACCAATTGCGCAAGCAAATGGGCGTGAAGTCAGTCCCACGCAAGAGAAACGTTACCTCCTGAGTGGCGCTGTAGTCGACCGGCCAGATCAAGTTCCAGCAAAATCAGCATTACCACTGACGGATGTAACTGGCTGGTTCGGATCCCAATCATCGATATCCACCGGCACCGGCCCCAGCAGATTAAACAGCCGGTCTCTCTCGGTTTGATCGGGAGGCACTGGCGAGATCCAATCTTCTGAAGGGGCAGGAAAGCCGGTCTCGTCGAGAGTGGGACGGTCAATCAGCGGCACAATAGCGCTGATGATATCTTCGGCGCCCGTTGTCACAATCGCACCGTTTTTCAACAGTGCATTGGTACCTTTTGCTCTTGGATCGAGCGGCGATCCGGGCACGGCGAACACCAGTCTGCCAAGCTCACCGGCCAGTCTTGCACTGATGAGCGAACCTGACCGCTCCGCTGCTTCCACAACGACCAGGCCAAGAGACAAAGCGGCGATTATTCTGTTCCGTCGTGGAAAATCCCTGGCGCGTGGCTCCCATCCCAAAGGCATTTCGCTGATGACGGCACCGCCATGTTCGGGAATAGCCTTGTATAATCCCAGATTTTCCGGGGGATAGGGGTGATCAAGACCGCCCGCCATAGCAGCGACAGTCCCGTGATGCAGGCTTGCTTCATGGGCAGCGGTATCGATACCTCGTGCAAGCCCGGAAATCGTGGCAAACCCAACCTCACCAAGCTCGCGAGCGATGGTTCGGGCAAATTTGATTCCGACCAATGAAGCATTTCGTGCGCCGACAATTGCCACGGGCGGCAAACGGAAAACATCAGGATTTCCCTTTATTGCTACTAGAGGCGGAGGATTGTCGCATTGTTTGAGGTAACGCGGATAATCGGGTTCGCCGATGCCGATGAAGAAAGCGCCCATTTTGGCTGCGGCATGAATTTCCCGCTCGGCATCTTCTTTGCTGGTGACGCGGATGGGCTTTCCTCTGCCACCACGCCGAACGAGATCAGGCAGCATCTCAATGGCGTTCGACGCAGAGCCGCAATGGGCTATCAGCTCACGAAATGTAGCCGGACCCACATTCTCGCTGCGGATGAGCCGAACCCAGCTCAACCTTTGCTCATCAGAAAGGCGAATGCCTTTCTTCTCTTCGTTCATTTTTTGGAGCCGATTCTACCTTCGGTACCCGAAACAAGCCGCTGAATATTGGCTCGGTGTTTAAGGAATACGATGATTGTCAAAATGAGAAATAGAAATGCGATCTGATGATAACCAATAAAGTATAAGGCAATAGGAGTGACGACGGCTGCTACAAGAGCGGCAAGAGACGAATAACGGGTGGCAAAGGCAATCAGCAGCCAGACGGCGGCGAAGATAAGCGCACCTTTCCAGAACAGTCCAAGCAATACGCCAAGATATGTGGCTACGCCCTTGCCGCCTTTGAATTTCAGCCAGACCGGAAAAATGTGACCAAGAAAAGCGCCGAGCCCAGCAGCGATTGCAGCCTCGGGACCGGCAATACCGGCAACCAGCACGGCAACGGTTCCCTTCAGCATATCAAGGATCAACGTCGCTGCGGCCAGCTTTTTATTGCCGGTTCGAAGCACATTGGTCGCCCCGATATTGCCGGAGCCAATGCTGCGCACATCACCCAAACCAGCCATGCGTGTCAGAATCAGCCCGAAGGGGACCGAACCCAGCAGGTAACCGAAAATCAATGAGAGGAGTAAAAGTGGAATTCCGGCATTGAAGAAATCCGACATGACCCATCCCCTCGGGTTTTAGATGGAAAAAACTGACTTTCCAGCAACAAATGTCTGGACAACACGGCCTTGAAAACGTGCGCCTTCAAAACAGCTGTTCTTGGAGCGTGACGTCAAATCTTCTTCTCTGACAATCCATGGTTCGTCAAGATCGACTATGGTCATATCCGCGACCGAACCCGGACGAAGCGATCCCGCCTCCAGACCGAAAATCCGGGCCGGGGCGGTGGACAATGCTTCAATGATGCGAAGAAGCGGAACATCGCCATTGTGATAAAGCCGCAGCGCTGCACCGAGCAGGGTTTCAAGACCGATCGCACCCGCTGCCGCATCGGCAAAAGGCAGGCGCTTCGTGTCGACATCCTGCGGATCATGTGCCGATACGATAATGTCGATCGTTCCGTCCCGCAGGCTTTCAACCATGGCGAGGCGATCTTCTTCGAGACGCAGAGGAGGTTGCAGGCGGAAGAATGTCCGGAACTCGCCAATGTCATTCTCATTGAGCGAAAGATGATTGATGGACACCGCAGAGGTGACATTCAAGCCGTTCTGTTTTGCACGATTGACGACTTCTGCAGACATGGCGGTGGAAATCTGTGCAGCGTGATAGGCGCCCTTCGTCAAGGCAGCAAGGCGCATGTCCCGCTCTAGAGGAATGACTTCGGCTTCGCGCGGTGTGCCGGAAAGGCCGAGCCAGCTGGCGTAAAGGCCCTCATTCATAACGCCATTGACGCCCAGATGAGCATCCTGCGTTTCATGGGCAAGGACGACACCGAAATCCCGCGCATAGGTGAGGGCGCGGCGCATCAACTGCGTGTTGGCGATGGAATGGCGCCCTTCGGTGATAGCCACCGCGCCAGCCTCCCGCAGCAGACCAATCTCGGTCATTTCTTCGCCGGATAAGCCCTTGGTGACCGCCGCCGCCGGATAAACATTGATGACTGCCGTGTCGCGCGCGGTACGCTTGACGAACTCGACCAGTGCAACATTATCGATGACCGGATCGGTGTCCGGCATCATAATGATTGAGGTAACACCGCCTGCCGCAGCTGCATGGCTTGCCGATGCGATAGTCTCGCGGTGTTCGCCGCCGGGCTCACCGATGAAAACGCGCGCATCCACGAGGCCCGGAAGCACAGCCTTGCCACGGCAATCAATGATGGTCGCATCTTCAGGTGTACCCTGATTGCGGACATCGGCGCCGCTGGCAACAATTTTTCCGTCTTGTATAATCAGCGTGCCAATTTCGTCGAGACCGCGCGAGGGGTCGACAATGCGGGCATTGTTAAGAACCGTGGTGTTCATCCGGCAACTCCTTCCGGATTACGGCGTGGATCAAGCAGGGCTTCCATGACCGCCATGCGAACGGCAACGCCCATCTCCACCTGTTCCTGAATGACGCTTTGCGAGCCGTCGGCAACATCGGAAGCGATTTCGACGCCGCGATTCATCGGGCCGGGATGCATGACAAGCGCATCCGGCTTGGCATATTTGAGCTTCTCGCGATCAAGGCCGTGATAGCGGAAATATTCGCGCACGGACGGGACGAATGAGCCGGCCATACGCTCGCGCTGCAAACGCAGCATCATGATGACGTCCACATCCTTCAGGCCTTCTTCCATGCTGTGGAAGACCTCTGCACCCATATGGGCAATGCCGGCAGGCAAGAGGGTGGACGGCGCAATCACGCGCACCCGCGCACCCAGCGCATTTAGCAGGATGATATTCGATCTCGCGACCCGGGAATGAAGAACGTCACCGCAGATCGCCACCGTCAACCGTGCGACCTTGCCCTTGGCGCGGCGAATAGTCAGCGCATCAAGTAGGGCTTGCGTCGGGTGTTCATGGGCTCCGTCGCCGGCATTGACCACCGAGCAGCCTACCTTTTGGGCAAGGAGCGCCGCGGCACCGGCAGACGCATGACGGATGATAAGAATGTCGGGGCGCATTGCATTGAGCGTCATCGCTGTATCAATCAGCGTTTCGCCCTTTTTCACCGACGAATTGCCGACCGACATGTTCATCACATCAGCGCCAAGGCGTTTGCCCGCAAGCTCAAAGGATGATTGCGTGCGGGTGGATGCTTCAAAGAACAGATTGATCTGTGTGCGGCCCCGCAGGACGCTCTTTTTCTTTTCCGATTGCCGCGAAACGGCGACTTCGCTGTCGGCGAGATCGAGAAGATGGATGATATCTTGCGGGGAAAGGCCCTTGATGCCAAGCAAGTGGCGATGGGGGAAAAGCAAAGGAGATGTTTTTGATGTCATATCAAGTCCCCCCTATAAGCGCGATAGTTCACGGCTGCAAGCGCTGCCATGCGTCATTGTCCATCGCTCCCCAATAAAAATTTTGAAAAGCCGGAACGGACTTAGCATAGGTATGATGAATATCGACTATCATCGAAGAGTCCATATATTAACCGCTTGTCAGAATGTTCGCTCCATATAAAAGAAAAGCGAATTTGAATCAGGACAGTTTCTTGAAAACCCACGACGTTCTTAACCAGACACCACCAATGACCGGGCAAAACGCTTATCTGGGTGATCCATTGCTGATGCAGATCACCAAGCGGTTCCCGAAAAGCGTACGTGACGAGCTGGAACAGAGCGGTCGTTTTGTGCTGTCGGCGGATGCGTTGGATCTGGCAAGGCTCGCCAATACGGAAGCACCTCGTCTGCGCACCCATGATCGCCAGGGCTTTCGGTCTGATGTGGTTGAGTATCATCCAGCATACCATGCGCTCATGCGGCGGTCTGTCGGGCAAGGACTGCATTCTTCGATCTGGGAAGATGGCAAGGCGGAATCCGGTTTGCGGCATCAGTCGCGCGCAAGCCGATTCTATTTGACGTCGCAACTGGAATGCGGGCATCTTTGCCCATTGACGATGACAAGCGCTTCACTGGCAGCGCTCATGGCGGCGCCTCATCTCTACCGCGAATGGTCGCCGCTGATCCTGCCGCGCAAATATGATTCCAGCAATAAATCGCCCGCGAAGAAAACAGGCCTGACGCTCGGCATGGGCATGACGGAAAAGCAGGGCGGAACAGACGTCAATACGAATACAACCAAGGCGGAGCCCGCTGGCAGCGGCTTTTATCGTCTGACCGGGCATAAATGGTTCATGTCCGCGCCAATGTCAGATGCATTTTTGGTATTGGCGCAAGCCCGCGAAGGTCTGTCGTGCTTTCTGGTGCCGCGCATACTGCCTGATGGCTCGTCCAATGGCTTTCGATTCCAGCGGTTGAAAGACAAGCTCGGCAATCGCTCGAATGCCTCATCGGAGGTGGAATTTGAGAATGCGCTTGGCCAGATGGTCGGCAATCCTGGTGATGGCGTTAAAACCATCATCGATATGGTGACGTTGACACGGCTCGATTGCTCCATTGCTTCAGCTGGTTTGATGAGGGCGGGCCTGGCCGAGGCAGTGCATCACGCCAGACACCGTGTCGTTTTTGGCGGTCCGCTGATAGACAAGCCTTTAATGCTGCGCGTTCTGGCGGACATGGCGCTGGATTCTGCTGCCGCAACAGCACTGACACTGCGTCTGGCACGGGCATTTGATAATGCAGCCAGAGATCGCGGCGAGGCGGCATTCGCGCGCGTCATGACCCCTGTCGTTAAATATTGGGTGGCCAAAATTGCCCCGGCAATGCTCTATGAGGCAATGGAATGCCTTGGCGGAAATGGTTACATCGAAGAAGGCAATCTGGCGCGGTTTTATCGTGAAGCGCCGGTCAATGCGATTTGGGAAGGCTCCGGCAATGTCATGGCGCTGGATGTGCTTCGCGTATTGAAGCGCGGACCGCAACTTTTCGACGAAGTGCTGAACTGGATCGGCTCTCAGCTTGGCCGTGGTGGGCAGGGGACGGTGGAAGTGCTCCGCGCCGCCATGCGCGTTGCTGAAAATGATGAAGGTGCGGCACGCATCCTGACTGAGCAATTGGCATTGGCTGCGGCAGGAGCGGAATTGCGCTATCTTCAGTCCGAAGATATTGCAGACGCCTTTATTGAAACGCGCCTTGGTGGCCAATGGCGCACGACTTACGGCATGCTGGACGCCCGGCATAACGCCGCCAATATTGTTAATTCACTCTATCCATCTGCAGGCTGATTCGAGTAGCAGAGATGCCGACCGGCGGCCATCTTGCCACCGCTTGCGTGGCATTTGAGTCAAATTTTCCTAAAATAGCTGAAAAAATTTGCCGAAGGCTCGGATAGGGCCCTCGCTAATTCCTTCAATTTGAATTAAATTTTCTTAAATTAACCTTAACAAACGGTTTACGTTGCGGCTAACGTCTTAACAGATATCACTCTGAGTCGAAAAGCCTTCATAAAAACCGAGGGTTAGCCAATGAACCATGCAAGCCCTTCGAGGAGCATTGAATGCGCAATTTCCTGATTTTCTGGGGCGGACCGCTGGTTTTCTTGTGGGGATGGTATTTTCTGTCTTATTACGATCTCAACATGGGCATGCATTTTTTCAGCCGTGAGTTGCATGATCAGGTCTTCATGATCTACGGCAACATCCTCGGAATAGCGCCTGAGAGCATTCCTCCGCTGGTCGCCAGAGCATGTGTTTTCGACACAGGATTGGTTCTATTGCTGATCGCCTTCCGGCGTCGCCGCAAGATTATCGCATGGGTCAAGGCATGGCGCGCAGAGCGTGCGCGTTATTCCGAAGAATTGCCGACTGCATCAGCCTCCTGACGCAGGCCTTGCAGGCGGTCCAATGCGCCTTGCAGAATGAAGGCGGCGGCAGCGGAATCAATCCGCTCCGCCCGTTTTTGCCTTGAAACATCCATGCCGATGAGAGCGCGTTCCGCTGCAACAGTGGATAGACGCTCATCCCAATAGACAAATGGCAGATCGGTAAGTTTCTCCATATTGCGGACAAAGGCGCGGGTGGCCTGGACACGCGGTCCTTCGCTACCATCCATATTAACCGGCAGTCCGATGATAATTGCCCCGACATTGTCTGCGGCGAGCGCCTTCAGCAGGTCTTGCGCATCATGGGTGAACTTGCTGCGCCTGAGAACCGGACGCGGGTTGGCAAAGGAAAAGCCACGATCTGATATGGCGATACCAATCGTCTTTGTGCCAAGATCAAGACCAGCAACAGTCTTACCGTCCGCAACATGCTCTTCCAACTGCTCAATCGCCAAAATTGTCAAACTGTTTGCTTCCTGCGGTTGTCTGATCGGTTTAATCTGTTCACATAACGCTATTAGACGCCTCTGGCGAGGCCCGACCTAAATGATGAAGGATTCTGAACAATGAAAATTACCTGGCTGGGACAATCCGGTTTCCGTATCGAAACTGCGAAGAACATCATCCTCATTGATCCGTTTCTGAATGGGAATCCCGGCGCCAAGGGCGTGGACTTCAAGGATGCAACCAAGGGCGCCAATCACATTATCCTCACACATGGCCATGGCGACCATGTGGGCGATACTGTTGATATATCCAAGGATACAGGTGCGCTGGTGACTGGCAATGCTGATCTTGTGACATGGCTCGGCTCGAAAGGCGTGGCGCGCGTCGATCAGACAAATACAGGCGGAACCGTTTCTTATGACGGATTTACAGTGACTTACGTCAATGCGCTGCACTCATCTGCGCAAATGACCGAGGATGGCGTTTCGCATTCACTCGGCAATGCAAATGGCGTGGTGCTGCATTTTGACGATGAACCCACGCTCTATCATATGGGCGATACGGATATCTTTTCTGACATGGCCTTGATCAATGAGCTGCACCAGCCGGACATCGGTATTGTGCCGATTGGAGACCGCTTCACCATGGGCGGTGCGGTAGCAGCGCTTGCTTCGCGGCGCTACTTCAAGTTTGGCAAGGTCATACCCTGTCACTATGCTTCCTTTCCAATAATAGATCAGACGGCCGACAAGTTTGTTGCCGGAATGGAAGGTGGCACGAGCGAAGTAATCGTCGCCGAACCAAATAAGCATTTTACTGTTTGATTTGAGTTTGTTAGAGCCGTTGCAAAAGATGATCGCTAGGGTTGTTGACCCTATCGTCAGATAACCGAGCTTTGGAGAATATCTTGCGTAAATTGCTGCTGATTTCCTGTTCTCTGCTGGCGCTAACACCTGCCAGTGCGCAAACGGTCGATGCCAATGGGGCAAAAGAACTGTCAGCTACCTTGTCGAAATATTTTGGCAAAACCGCTCTTGAGAAGAAGGTTCTGAGTGTCAAGCCGGAAGGAGACAGCTACAAAATCACCTTCAGCACAGCCAAGCTGTTGGAGATTTTGCCAAAGCAGGACCTCTTCAAAGGTGACTTCGGCGAATATAGCTTTTTGACCAAGCCGCTGGCTGACGGCTCGTGGGACGTTTCGTCGAAAACCACCGTGAACGGTTCTGTCGAGATAAATGCGCCAACCGGTAAGGAAAGCTTCAAGTGGTCTATCGACAATATGGATCTTCGCGGCGTCTTTGATCCGAAAATCGGCACTTTCTCCAAGGCTACTTCCACGTATGACGGCTTTAAAATGAGTTCGTCATCGTCGACGCAGGAAATGGAAGCCACTGCCGGCAAGGCAAAGGCTGAAATGGCTGCATCTGCTGGCGCGTCGGGAGGAGTGGACTTCACTCAAGTCCAGACAGCCGAGAACTTCAAGGAAACGATTTCATTCAAATCTGACCCGGCAGTTGAAGAGACAGTGACGGATGGTGAAGCCAAACCAGCCGTCCCGACAACACCGGAAGAGTTTATGAAGGTGGGTATCAGTGCTGCCAACCTTGGTGTCGACGCAAAAGGCAGCGGTGTGAGGAATGTTGAGATTCTGGATCTTTGGGCGTTTTTCGTTGCCCATTCCGACGACTTTGCAAAAACACCGGAAGAAAAGACGAAACTTAGCGACGCTGAACAAGCCGAGTTGAAAACAAAATTGCTTGCCGCTTTGCCGCTTTGGGAAAAATTGGCTGGCTCATATCGGTTCTCGGATATGAGCGTCGACACCCCGATCGGCCCATTCGTAACGAAGAACATTTCTCAGGAGGTGAACTTCGACGGCATCAGCAAAAGCGGCGCCTATAATTACGCAGTGCGCACAAATGGACTTCAGTATCCGCCTCTGCCAATTCCTGACTGGACCATTCCTTTCCTTCCAACCGATGTGGAGCTTTCTTTCGGCGCCGCAGGGCTTGATCTCGATACGGTGGTGCGTGGCGGGATCAAGGAGATGGATCTGAACAAGGAGAAGCCGATTTCGGATGCGTTTGCCGAGGAAATGGGCACCGCCTTCATGCTCAATCCGCCAAAGGTCACGATCTCGAAAAGCCTTGTGAGAACCGTAGATGCTGAACTTACCGTCGAAGGCGAGGTCACATTTGCCACGCTAAAGCCGCAGAGCCGGACAACTTGGGAAATGGCAGGGTTTGACAAGCTGGTCGACCGGCTGAACAAGGCATCAGAAGAAGAGCCTGAGATCAAGAATTACATCGTCTTCGTCAAACTGGCCAAAGACTTTGGCAATGAGCTGCCCGATGGCCGCATTCAGTGGATTGTCGACCAGAAAAGCGATGGATCGATCCAGGTTAACGGCAATGCCGTCAAAGGTCCCGATGCAGCCGGAAAGCCGCTGTTTGACAGTTCCATCTTCGGGATTGCTCCCGATGATGATACAACTGCGACAGACGACGGTGCCGCTGCATCGGATGACGATGCCTTGGACACTGAAGATGCCCCGCTGGATAGCGAGCAGCAGGAAGTTGCGCCAGACGCAGCGCAGTAACTTTTCTCGGAGTAAACAACGTTTGATGCTATGAGGAAATTGGCTCGTTAAGTTTGGAGATGTCCTTGCGTAGACTGTTGCTGATTTCCGCTTCGGCACTAGCGATCATGCCTGCCACGGCTCAGACCATTGATGGCGGGGGCGCAAGCGAAATTTTGAATGGCGTGGCAGAGTGGCTTGGCCAACAAAAGCTTGATGAGAAAGTTATCAAGGTGCTGCCGGAAACCGATAATTACCGGGTAACGCTGAGCTTAAATGAAATACTCAAACTATTTCCGAAGCAAGGATTGCTGAAAGGGTACTTTACCAAATTTGATATGCTTGTAAGGCCTATGGCGGATGGAACCTGGAGTGTTTCGTCCGATCAAATTCCGACGGCTTATATTGATCCTGGCGGCATTGTCGGAAATCAAAAAATAAATTTACACACCGGAGACGAGAATTGGACCGGTCTATTTGATCCAGATCTACGCATGTTCCGGACGATCTCATTTGACGTTGACTACCTCAGTATCGGTCATGACGATTCGAATTATTTTGGTCGTTTACGCGCAAAATCAGCCAAAGGAGAACTATCTGTACGTCCAGTGAAATCGGGCGGAATGGATTTTGATCTTCTTCAGACCTTCGGTTCTTTAGAGAATCTTTCTATAAAAAAGCGTCAAAAGGGCGTTGGAAATTCGATGGGGCAGAAACCCGCTTCTCCAGAATCGAACCCACGAACAGCGGTGGTTGCAAAAACGATCCTCCGAAGTGGTTCAGCAAGAGCAGATGTTATAGGGAAAAATATTCGCAACCGTGAAATCTTCGAGTTATTAGCCTTTTTCTCTACCCACGCCGTTGAAAACTCTCTCAAAAAAACGGATCAATTTGAGTGGGGGAGCAAACTCAAGGCAGCTCTGCCGTTTTGGGACAAACTGTCTTTCACGGGACAGTATAGTGACGTTGTTCTAGAAACACCTTTCGGTAATTTCGCTACAAAGAGCGTCTTTCATAGGGTGGCTTCGGACGGGTTTAGTAATAATAGTCAGTTTGACTATGACATCCGGCTACAAGGCTTGGATTATCCGACGCCTGCTTTTTCTGCCGAAAGTTTAGCCTTTCTACCAACGGATATCGAACTGGCAATGGAGGTCGGAGGAATTGATCTCGAAACTTTGATAACCAAGTTAGCTACTGATGTTACGTGGGGGGATGGTGAGAATCGACCATCTCACGATTGGAAATCGTCACCCAGATTCAATATTTCAAAAGGGGTTGCGCACATCAACGGTGCAGAGTTAACCCTTACTGGAGAGGTGATTTTCGCGGCGCGGGCAGCACAGAGGGAAGCTCCAAAATTCGATAGTACCACAACGTGGGAAATGTCCGATTTTGACGGCGTGCTTGGTCGTTTGACCGAGGCATCGGAACGTGAGCCGCAATTGAATAGAATAGCTGCGTTTGCTAGGCTGGCGAAGGCTCTTGGCAAACGTCTGCCTAACGGAGGAAGGCAGTGGATCGTAAGCCAGCGACAGGATGGTTCAATTGTTGTCAATGATAGGCTTGCTGTTCAAGCTGCTCCGATTGAGCCACAGCCCAAGCTTATGGACGAGGGTATTCTTGTGTACCCACAGATGCCACGCTAATGAAACAGCAATTTTGGTACCTTTACCGACTTTTTTGCCGGTCATCCTTAGCGTTGTCCGTTGCGCTTGGGCGTAACGGACACTATAGCTTCAACATCAAAATCTGAATTCAGGAATCCCTATGTCCGTCGATACTGCCACTGTAAAACGCGTTGCGAATCTTGCCCGCATCGCGGTCACCGAGGATGATGTTTCCCGGATGACCGGCCAATTGAATGCGATCCTTGGTTTCGTGGAACAGTTGAACGAAGTGAATGTCGAAGGCGTGGAGCCGATGACGTCGGTAACCCCCATGGCGATGAAGAAGCGCCAGGACGTTGTCACCGATGGCGACAAGGTTGCAGATATCGTCGCCAATGCCCCGACAACCGAAGAAAATTTCTTTGTTGTGCCAAAAGTCGTGGAGTAATTGAACCATGGCTGTTTCCATTGCGATAGAAACACCCTTGCAGGACGATGTGCGCTCGCTGGTAAGCGATCTCAATGATCACCTTTCGCCGCTTTCACCGCTGGAATTCCAGTTCAAAATGACTGTCGAGCAGATGGCAGATGAAGACACGACTGTTTTTGTAGCTCGCGATGAAACAGGCAACGCTATCGGCTGCGGCGCACTCAAAGAACATGATGATGGAATTGGTGAGGTGAAACGCATGTTCACCCGGCCCACCGTGCGCGGACAGCGCATTGGTTCTGCTTTGCTCGATGCAATTACGGCGCTGGCCAATGAAAAGGGCATGAATCGCCTCGTTCTGGAGACGGGCACTACACCGGGCTTTGAACCGGCCTGGCGACTTTATGAACGCTCCGGATTTACCCGCTGCGGTGTGCTGCTTGACTATCCGGATTCCGAATATAGTGCATTTTACGAAAAGCGGCTCGCTTTAGCAGTTGCTCAATAAGGACTTTAAGATGACCGATCTGACCGCTCTCACCATTGCCGAGGCGCGCGACCAGCTGAAAGCCAAGGCGATTACCGCCACGGAACTTACTGGCGCCTATCTTCAGGCAATCGAGAACGCAAATGAGGCGCTGAACGCCTATATCGTCACCACGCCTGAGAAGGCGCTGGAAATGGCGAAGGCATCCGATGCACGGCTGGCGGCTGGCAATGGCGGCGCGCTGGAAGGCATTCCACTTGGCATCAAGGATCTATTCGGTACGGAAGGTGTCCATACGCAGGCCGCATCGCATATTCTGGATGGGTTCAAGCCGCATTACGAATCCACTGTAACAGCAAATTTATGGGCTGACGGTGCGGTGATGCTCGGCAAGCTCAACATGGACGAGTTCGCAATGGGCTCTTCCAATGAGAGTTCCTATTACGGGCCAGTGAAAAACCCTTGGCGCGCAAAAGGCTCCAATGTTGATCTCGTTCCGGGTGGATCATCGGGCGGCTCTGCAGCAGCTGTCGCCGCACGGCTTTGCGCAGGAGCGACCGCAACCGATACGGGCGGTTCAATTCGCCAGCCTGCGGCTTTTACCGGCACGGTCGGAATCAAGCCTACCTATGGCCGTTGCTCGCGATGGGGCATTGTCGCGTTTGCATCGTCGCTGGATCAGGCGGGGCCGATTGCACGCGATGTGCGCGATGCCGCGATCCTGTTGAGGTCCATGGCTTCCGTCGATGCCAAGGATACAACCTCGGTCGATATCGCGGTGCCTGACTATGAGGCGGTTATCGGCAAGCCGCTTGCGGGCATAAAGATCGGCATTCCCAAGGAATACCGCGTTGACGGCATGCCGGAAGAGATTGAAAAGCTTTGGCAGCAGGGCATTAGCTGGCTGAAGGATGCAGGGGCAACCATTGTCGATATTTCGCTGCCGCATACGAAATATGCACTGCCGGCCTATTATATCGTTGCGCCTGCCGAGGCATCGTCAAATCTGGCGCGCTATGACGGCGTTCGCTATGGCCTGCGCGTTCCCGGCAAGGACATTGTCGACATGTACGAAAACACCCGCGCCAAGGGATTTGGCGAAGAGGTGAAGCGCCGTATCATGATTGGCACCTATGTGCTTTCGGCTGGCTATTACGATGCCTATTATTTGCAGGCTCAGAAGGTGCGCACGCTGATCAAGAAGGATTTCGAAGACGCCTTCCATGCAGGTGTCGATGCTATCCTTACGCCAGCTACGCCTTCTGCTGCTTTCGGCATCGCTGATCAGGAAATGAATTCCGACCCGGTGAAAATGTATCTCAATGATATTTTTACCGTGACCGTGAACATGGCGGGCTTGCCGGGTATCGCCGTTCCTGCCGGGCTGGACAGCCGCGGACTGCCGCTGGGTCTCCAGCTGATCGGCCGTCCATTCGACGAAGAAACTCTGTTTCAGACCGCTTATGTGATTGAACAGGCGGCAGGCAAGTTCAACGCGCCGAAATGGTGGTAATCAGGCGCGCCACAGAAGCTGACATAACAGCAATCGCTGCTGTCGGCTCCAGCGCTTGGGCATCAAATATCTTTTCGTTTGAACCGGAACTGCCCGGCATGCGCATGCATGTCGAAAAGGCTTTCAGGGAATTCGCACGAAGCTCTTACAATACGGTACTGGTGGCTCAATTGGAGCAGAGGGTGCTTGGCTGGGGCGCTCGGGAAGAAAATAACGACTATATTTCCGATCTTTGGGTGGACCCGGCCGTGCAGGGGCAAGGGGTCGGATCGTCGCTGCTGCGTGAAATGATGGCGGCAATTCGACATGCGGGGTACTTGAAGGCGCGCATCAGCACGCATGCCCGCAATATCGGCGCAATCAGACTCTATCAGCGCGAAGGCTTCAATATTGTCGAACAAGGACCGGAATGGTCTACAAGTCTTGAACGTGAAATTGACAAAGTGCAGATGCTGGCGGAGCTCAAATAGTGTTTTTCGTGCTTTCAAAGGTCTTCTGGTTTTTCGCCCAACCGCTGAACTTCGCTATCATTTTCATGGGATTGACTTTCCTGCTGCTCATCTGGCGCTGGCGGCGTCTGGCAATGGCAACGGCTGCTATCGCATTTCTTGTTCTGGGACTTGGCGCGTGGACGACGCTTGGTGCTTTAATGATCAATCCGTTGGAGGATCGTTTCCAACGCCCAGACGCACTTCCGGCAAAGGTGGATGGCATAATCGTTCTTGGCGGCGGCTTTGAAGGCGGTGTAAATCTGGTGCGCGGCGGCTATGAACTCAATGCCAGTGGCGACCGCTTTGTCGAGGCTGCCATTTTGGCGCGCAAACATCCGGAAGCGAAGGTTGTCGTTACGGGTGGAACAGGCACATTGCTTTTGGATGGCGAAGCCGATGGCGTGACCGCGCCGC
Organism: Phyllobacterium sp. 22552; assembly: GCF_052044585.1. NCBI lineage: Bacteria > Pseudomonadati > Pseudomonadota > Alphaproteobacteria > Hyphomicrobiales > Phyllobacteriaceae > Phyllobacterium > Phyllobacterium sp. 22552. Next base: position 32,477 of record NZ_JBQENG010000006.1, read on the forward strand.
GCCTGCTGACAGCTCTTGGCGTAGCACCAGAGTGCCTCATTCTCGAAAGCAAGTCGCGCAACACTTACGAAAATGCACTATTCACAAAGCAGATAGTAGACGCGAAGCCGGGCGAAACCTGGTTGCTCATCACCTCGGCATTCCATATGCCGCGGTCGATCGGCCTGTTTCGCAAAGCGGGGTTTGACGTGGTGCCATGGCCAGCGGATTATCGCGCATCTGGTGCCGAAACCATTGGACTTGCAGAAGACAACCCACAGGATTCATTGCAGAATATGGCGATTGCTGCGCGCGAATGGGCAGGGCTGCTGGCCTATTGGCTGGCTGGTCGAACTGAACAATTATTGCCTGCGCCATGATAAAACAAGTTGACGTTCTCATCATAGGCGCAGGCGCGGCTGGCATGATGTGCGCTATTGAGGCGGGCAAGCGTGGACGTTCCGTGCTGATCATCGATCATGCCGCAACACCAGGCGACAAAATACGCATATCCGGTGGCGGCCGCTGCAACTTCACCAATATTAACGCGGCGCCGCAAAACTACATCAGCAAAAACCCGCATTTCTGTATCTCGGCTTTGCGCCGCTATACGCAGCGCGATTTCCTCGCTCTGGTAAACAGATACGGTATTGCCTGGCACGAAAAGACCCTCGGTCAGCTTTTCTGCGATGGTTCAGCCAAGCAGATCATCGATATGCTGGTAACAGAAATGAGGCAGGCCGGGGTCGAGTTACGGTTGCGCACTACGATCGATTCCATAGTAAGGGAAGATAATGGGTATCTGGTTGATCTGGCCGGAGACAAGGTGAGATGCACGTCACTGGTCGTCGCGTGCGGTGGGAAATCCATTCCGAAAATGGGTGCAACCGGCTTCGGCTATGATATCGCCCGCCAGTTCGGCATGAATATTACAGACACACGTCCTGCACTGGTTCCGCTTACCTTTGACGAAAACACACTTGCTCCGTTGAAACCGCTATCGGGTATTTCGGTCGATGCAGTGGTAAGCCACGGCAAGACAAAATTTGCAGAGGCAATGCTCTTCACCCATCGCGGATTGAGCGGTCCATCCATATTGCAGATTTCTTCTTATTGGCGGGAAGGCGATACGATCAGCGTCGCCATGTTGCCCGGTGTGAAAGTGTTTGATGCTTTGCGCGCAGCGCGAGTCCGCAATGGCCGACAGGCATTGCAAACAGCCCTAAGTGAGCTTCTGCCGAAGCGTCTGGCGCAGTTGATTGCGGAAAATAGCGGCATTGACCGGCATCTGGCTGACCTGACCGATAAGCAATTGCTGGCGGTCGAAAAAGCGGTGAATGAATGGCAGGTGAAACCTGCAGGTTCGGAGGGCTACCGGACTGCCGAAGTGACACTTGGCGGTGTCGATACGGATGGCCTGGACCAAAAAACTATGGAAGCAAAGTCAGCGAAAGGTCTTTATTTCATAGGTGAGGTTATCGATGTAACCGGTTGGCTGGGTGGATATAATTTCCAATGGGCATGGTCTTCCGGCTGGGTGTCAGGGCAAGTGGTTTAGGGCAAAATCACTCGCGATAAGAACGAATTAGCACAAAGCCTGCTGACATGAGGTTGTCAGTGGATGTGCTATATCGATTCCAGGAGACATGTTCAAACGGGAGGAAATCATGGCCATTTTTGCCAGTTGTCACTGCGGTGCAATCAAGCTCGAAATCAGCGAAGCGCCGGAGTCGGTCACGGTGTGCAATTGCACTTTCTGCACCAAGCGGGGTGCGCTCTGGGCTTATTACACACCCGACCAAGTGACAATTTCGGTGAAGCCGGAAGCCGATGCCATTTATTCCCGCAACGGCATGAACAAGCATCATCATTGCAATGTTTGCGGCTGCGGTACTTTTTCGGAAGTACCCAACTGGGTGGATTTCAAACCGGATTTTGAGAATCCGCGCGTCAGCGTGAATGTCCGGCTCTTCGATGATTTTGATATTGCGTCGTTAAGGGTAGATCACATTGACGGAAGGAATCTCTGGTAAATTATTGCTTCATTGAGAGAATCCTGCTTCCTTGGTCGTATACAGGGAGGTATGGCCATGTGGATCAAACTCACAGACGTTAATGGCGATCACATCACGCTGAATTTCGACCATGTTGTTTCGTTCAATCCCTATGGAACGGGGACTCATATCGTGACAATCACGGAAGGACTTACCTTCTTCGTCAAAGAAACCGCCGAAGACATCCAAAACAAGGTTGGCGTAAAAAGCAGCTAGAGATCTTGTCGATGTTTTGACCAGATCGGCTTTAGAGCAGTTGGCAACTGCTCACCTGCCATCTTGGCATTATGCGGATCGAGATGCTGGGCGATAGTGGCGAGCACATCGCTAACAATGGTCTCGGGCGGGCTGTGATGCGCCGTGAGATTATCATAGACTTCTTTGGCAAGTTGCGCTTCCGACTGCAAAGGAAGCGCAAGAGCGGGCCGCCATCCTTCTAGAAATAGACCGCGCGGCAAAGGCGGCAGCGCGTCCGCAAATGTCAGTATCTGGTCCGTGTCCATGTGGCGGCGCAAACCATGCATAACGCCGCGCATGCTCGCAAAGCTCTGATTGTGGGTCGAAAACATGGATTTCGCTTTGAGCGCAGCCAACCAATCTTGAAATTGTTTCGAAGCCTGAACGATCTCTTGTGGTTGTGTCATGCGCGGTCTCGCTTTCCTCATGATGTAGAAGCCAGTTAAGCGTCATTTTTTGACATTTTTCGGGTCAGGTCCACCACCGATAGCAGGCGAAAGCGCGGATGCCGACGTCGCAGGCGTTTTTCTGGGCTTAGCGGAACCTTTTACCTCGGGATCGGTTTATTCAAATACAAGTCAAAATTGGATACAAATAGTGATTTGTTAAATCGGTTTAGTTTCTCTAGAAGTTCACTATGCAACGGAATATAAACTGTATGCCGGTAGAGGATTACTCTCGCTGAGAGTATTTTTAATGGAGGTATCAAAGAATGATAACAATAAATAAAGATACATCGTCAACAATTGGAACAAATGCACTTAAGATTGCACAAGTGGCCAAAGTTAAGCCTGCGCTGGTAAAAGCTGCGGCGAAACTAAGCGAGCCATGTGACAAGCGTACAATTTCCCAGATTTTACGTGACTCAAGCGGCGGGTTCAGCTTCCGCAGGTAATTTTTAAGTTTCATACACGGCATCGAAGGCTCCCCATGGGAGCCTTTTTATTGTGTGGCTCTGCTCGGTATTATTAGAGCGGAATATTATCGTGCTTCTTCCAGGGATTTTCGAGATCCTTATTGCGCAGCATGCGCAATGCCCGTGAAATCCGCTTACGAGTGGAATGGGGCATAATCACCTCGTCAACATAGCCGCGCTCGGCAGCGACGAACGGTGACAGGAAGCGATCCTCGTAACGCTTGGTGTGCTCGGCGATTTTCTCGGCATCACCAATGTCTTTCCGGTAAATGATCTCGACAGCGCCTTTTGCGCCCATGACGGCAATCTGGGCGGATGGCCAGGCGTAATTGAGGTCGCCGCGCAGATGTTTGGAGGCCATCACATCATAGGCGCCGCCATAGGCCTTGCGGGTAATGAGCGTGATTTTAGGAACCGTTGCTTCCGCATAGGCAAAAAGCAGTTTGGCGCCATGCTTTATAAGCCCGCCATATTCCTGCGCGGTGCCCGGAAGAAAGCCCGGTACATCGACAAAGGTTACGATCGGAATGTTGAAACAGTCGCAGAACCGGACGAACCTCGCGGCTTTGCGCGACGCATCACTATCGAGAACGCCGGCCAGAACCATTGGTTGATTGCCGACTATGCCGACGGTGCGACCTTCGATACGGCCGAAGCCGATCACGATGTTTTTGGCAAAACTTTCCTGAATTTCAAAGAAGTCGGCCTCATCGACAGTTTTGCGAACCAGTTCCTTGATGTCATAGGGCTTGTTCGCGTTATCGGGCACCAGACGATCCAATGAGTAATCCATTTCGTCTGTTGGCTGATAGCATTCGATTTGAGGCAGTTCGGCAGTGTTCGAAGCCGGGAGAAAATCGATCAGACGGCGCATCTGAAGCAGTGCCGCCACGTCATTGTCATAAGCGCCATCGGCGATAGATGATTTGGTCGTGTGGATTGATGCTCCGCCAAGCTGTTCTGACGTCACAGTTTCATTGGTGACGGTTTTCACAACGTCCGGCCCTGTGACGAACATGTATGAAGTGTCGCGGACCATGAAGATGAAATCGGTCATGGCTGGCGAATAAACATCGCCGCCCGCGCAGGGACCCATAATCACCGAGATTTGCGGAATGACGCCGGAGGCCAGTACATTGCGCTGGAAAATTTCCGCATAACCGCCCAGCGCGGCAACGCCTTCTTGAATGCGTGCACCGCCCGCATCGTAAAGCCCGATGACCGGCGCGCGATTGCGCAATGCCATATCCTGGATCTTTTGAACTTTTTCCGCGTGGGCTTCAGAGAGTGAGCCGCCGAAAACGGTGAAATCCTTGGCGAAGACAAAGACGGTCCGGCCATTGATAGTACCCCAGCCGGTAACAACACCATCGCCAGCAAATTTGGTGTCCTGCATACCAAAATCAGTGGAGCGGTGTTCGACGAATGTGTCAAACTCTTCAAAAGAGCCTTCATCGAGGAAAATATCGATACGTTCACGCGCTGTGAGTTTGCCGCGCTTGTGTTGCGCTTCGATACGGGCCTTTCCGCCACCTTCGCGCGCAAGGGTCCTGCGACGCTCAAGCTCGATAAGCACATCCTTCATAGCGTTCCTCCACATTGACCATTTCTGATAACAGGAGACGTCAAGGCTTGGAAGATGCCGGGGATTGAATTTAGCCGGGTTGCGGTTTTCGCCTGCCCCGAACGACCGGGCAGGCGATGTATTGTGTAGTAGTGCAGATTACCAGGAGCCGGTGTTTGGCATGGATAGCCATGGTTCCTGTGGCGCCAGTGCAGGCCCTTTTTGGATAAGCTCAATCGAGATGCCATCGGGCGAGCGAATGAACGCCATATTGCCATCGCGGGGAGGCCGGTTGATCACCACGCCTTTGTCTGACAAATCCTGACAAGTTTTATAAATGTCATCCACGACATAGGCGAGGTGACCGAAATTGCGTCCGCCCGTATATTCTTCAGGATCCCAATTATAGGTCAATTCAAGCTCGGGAGCACGTTCAGCGGCAGAACGGGTTTCATCTTCCGACGCGGCCAGGAAGATCAATGTAAACCGGCCTTTTTCGTTTTCCGTGCGGCGAACTTCTTTCAAGCCGAACTTGTTGCAGTAAAAATCCAGCGATTCATCGATGTCGCGAACGCGAACCATAGTGTGAAGATAACGCATCTTTTGCCTTTGAATTCTTTTCATGGGATTGAAATAGCAACGTCTGCTCGCCAGCAAGGGCAAGTGACTGGCAATATCGATAACACTAATTGCTTACGCAAACAAATCTGTGAGCTAATTTGACGAGACTGATTGAGGATAAACACGGGTTTTGGTTATAGTTTGAAAGAAAACATCAAGATGATGCTTGCTCTCCGCTATCGGACCGGTGTTATTCTTCAACAAGAGAATCAGTGTTTAGTTTATGGAGAGGAGGGGATCGCTTCATGTCAGACAGAACAGTATCGACCCAGATCTCTCATAACGACCAAGGCGCAAGCGACAGTCTTGATCTTGTCGAGATTTCAGGCTCGATAAAATGGTTTGACGTTGCCAAGGGATATGGTTTCATAGTTCCCGACAATTCTGATCTTCCCGACATTCTGCTCCATGTAACCTGCCTGCGCCGCGATGGCTTCCAGACCGCGCTGGAGGGTGCGCGCGTTGTTTGCGAGGTCAAGCAGGGCGAGCGTGGTATGCAGTGCTTCCGCGTAAAGTCGATGGACAATTCGACTGCGGTGCATCCGACCGAGTTACCGCCAGTGCGTACCCATGTCACGGTAACGCCTTCGAGCGGGCTTGAACGGGTTCTCGTCAAGTGGTTCAATCGCACGAAAGGCTTCGGGTTTCTAACGCGGGGCGAGGGTACGGAAGACATTTTCGTTCACATGGAAACGCTGCGTCATTTCGGTCTCACTGAACTGCGGCCCGGACAGGTCGTCCTTATTCGTTTCGGCAATGGCGAAAAAGGTCTTATGGCTTCGGAAATTCATCCTGATATCGGCACGCAGATGCCGGTCTCCCACTGAAGATCAGTTGATGAATCGTCTGAGATTATCTCTGGCCGCCGTCATATTCTGCTTGATTTCCGCTTTTCCGGTGCTGGCACAGCAGATGCCCATGCATTTGCCCATCGATCCTGTTGCGCTGACCATTAATACGGCCAAGGGCGATGTGCCTTTCACGGTCGAAATCGCCGATAATGAGGAGGAACGTCAGCGCGGATTGATGTTCCGCACGGACCTTAAAGACAATAGCGCGATGCTGTTTGTTTTTGACCAGGCCAGGCTGATCTCCATGTGGATGGAAAATACGCCGTCGGCCTTGGATATGCTGTTTCTCGATCATGGCGGGCGCATTACTGCAATCCATCAGAACGCCGTGCCGTTTTCGCGTGATGTGATTTCGTCCGGCGGTCCGGTGAAATTTGTTGTTGAGGTAAAGGCTGGAACCGTGCAGCGTCTCGGTTTAAGAGTTGGCGATAAGGTGCGGCATCCCGCAATTGCAGCCAAATAACGGACGGAAAAATGCAATTCTTTGAAAATGACGGCTTAAAACTTGCCTATATTGATGAAGGCGAGGGCGAACCGATCCTGCTTATTCACGGCTTTGCATCATCGTCATTATACAATTGGATTCAGCCGGGCTGGATTTCCACTTTGACCGCATCGGGATACCGGACAATTGCTATCGACAATCGTGGTCACGGCAATTCCGATAAGCCACATGACAAGTCAGTTTACACACCAACCCGCATGGCTGGGGATGCTGCGGCGCTGCTCGATCATCTCGGTATAAAGTCGGCTCATGTCATGGGGTACTCCATGGGTGCACGCATTAGTGCTTTTCTTGCCCTTAAGCATCCGGATCGCGTGCATGATCTGGTGTTTGGCGGCCTTGGTATTGGCATGGTCGAAGGTGCCGGGGACTGGTCGCCGATAGCCGAGGCTCTTCTGGCAGACGACCCTGATGCAATTACTCATCCACGCGGCAAAATGTTCAGGATGTTTGCCGACAAGACCAAGAGCGATAAGATCGCGCTGGCTGCGTGCGTTATCACCTCCAAGGAAGAGATTAGCGCAGAAAACATGGCGCGCATCAAGCAGCCAACGCTTGTAGCTGTCGGCACCAAGGATGACATTGGCGGCAGCGCGCAAAAGCTTGCAGAGCTGATGCCCCAAGGTGAAGCAATCGATATTCCGAACCGTGACCATATGCTGGCAGTAGGCGACAAGGTCTTTAAAGAGGCGGTGCTGGAGTTTCTGAAGCGTAATCCCATTACTGTGTGATTTGCGATCCGGAAATGCTTCATTCCTTGCGAAAAAGCACAGTTTAACTTACCCATGGCGATGCTGGCATTGATCAGCATCAGGCAGGTGAATGGTATCTTCAAAATTTCTTGCGCTTGCGGCACTGGATTTTGAGGTGTCAAGAAACCACTTTTGCCGTATAATCCGTTGCAGAGTATAAAATTCGGCTGAATGCCTGGAGCTAGAAAATGTCAGCAAGCCTTCCTATAAAGATGACTGGATCGATCAAACAGATCGACCCGATCTGGCATGCGATCCGGGCCGAGGCAGAAGAGGTCGTGCGCAATGAGCCGCTGCTTGCGACATTTCTTTACACTACCATCCTGAACCATCAGTCGCTGGAACAGGCGGTTATACATCGTATTTCCCAGCGCCTTGACCACCCGGATGTGGAGTCGGAACTGCTGCGCCAGACGTTTACAGCCATGCTCGACGCCAATCCTTCCTGGTCGCAGATTTTACGCGTCGACATACAGGCTGTTTATGACCGCGATCCGGCATGCACGCGGTTTATGGAGCCCATCCTTTATTTCAAGGGGTTTCAGGCTATCCAGACCCATCGTCTTGCGCACTGGTTGTGGCATGAGGGTCGTCATGATTTTGCGCTTTATCTGCAAAGCCGCTCATCTTCAGTTTTCCAGACAGATATTCATCCCGCAGTTCCCATGGGGCAGGGCGTGTTTTTCGACCATGCAACGGGCATCGTTGTGGGCATGACGGCTGTTATTGAAGACAATGTTTCAATCCTGCAGGGCGTTACCCTTGGCGGCACGGGAAAAGAGACCGGCGACCGTCATCCGAAAATTCGTAATGGCGTGCTGATTGGCGCAGGAGCCAATATTCTTGGCAATATCGAAATTGGTCATTGCTCAAAGGTGGCATCCGGTTCGGTCGTTCTGAAGCCTGTCCCGCATAATGTGACCGTGGCTGGTGTGCCTGCCCGTATTGTGGGGGAAGCAGGCTGCTCGGAGCCTTCGCGCGCCATGGATCAGCTCGTTACCAACTTCGAATAAGCCTGGTTCTTACCACTAACCATTGCAGTCAACCCTTTACAGGGCGCCATGCCACATGGCAAACCGCTCTGACTCGACGAATAAGACAGGAGATTTTAGGTGAAACCCGAAGAACTGAAAAAACTCGACAGCTACTTCAAGCGGACATTCCGCAACACGGAGTTGGTAGTGAAGGCTCGCCCGCGGAAAGATGACTCCGCAGAACTTTATCTGGGCGACGAGTTCCTCGGTCTGATCTACAAGGATGAAGACGAAGGCGAATTGTCTTATAATTTCTCCATGGCAATCCTGGAAATGGACCTTTAGCCCATTCTTACTATGTTGAGTGGTGCTCGAGCATCACTCAACACTTTTGATGTGGCCACGCGCAAATTCTGCAATCTTTTTGTCCAGAAGCGGCCAATCCTCAAGCATTTCTCTCGGAAACCGATAGGTCAGCTGCAAATCACCGCCGACGAAAATATCGCTTTGGCAGGATGCAAGATTATCGCGGGATGACGGTTCATCAAGACAACGCGCAACAAATGAAGGTTTCGCACCGTGATCCGGTGCAACGAGAAGCTCCTCATTGATGAAGCCGCTATCGCCCCTGAAGCGTTGGAGCGTTAAACCGGCAGGACCGGCAGCGCCGGGCCCTTCGGTCAGTGGAAGATAGACGGGACCATAACGCCCCGGCATATCCTGCGATCCCTGCCTTGCCTCAAATGTCAGGAAGATCAATTTCTTGTCTGGTCCCGCGCCATTGAAATCATTTTTAAATTCTGCGGCGTACCCCTGCATTTCCGGCCAGTGCAGATAAAGGTCAACGCGCTCGGCTATGCCATCGCGCCGCTGCCTATCAAACCGGATCATATTTGCGGGAATCTCGAGCACGTCATTGCCAATGACGATTTGCTGCGCAGAACGATCTTCCGTATGGCCGCCAAGGGAAATTATGTGTCCAAGGAAAAAGCCGGCAAGAGCCAGACATAGGGACAAGAAGCCAAGTGCGACCACGCCATAGAAGACCTTTCGCAAGAGAAAGCTTGCCGAAATTGCCTCTATTTTCTCTGTGGTCGCCTGCATGATGTAGCCCGAAGGTTTCCTTCGGCGCATTCTAACTGCTCATGTGCTGATTTATGGTTAATTGAGTATCAATGAACCGCGTGATTCTGGAGGACGCCAAATGCCGATTTATACGCTTAACGGCCAAGCACCGCAGTTTGAGCACCGAAAGTCAAACTGGATAGCGCCTGATGCGACGATTATCGGCAAAGTTTTTCTAGGTGAAAATGCCGGGATCTGGTTCGGCGCTGTATTGCGCGGGGACAACGAGCTCATTCACATTGGTCGCAATACGAATGTGCAGGAACACACGATCATGCACACCGATCTGGGATATCCGCTGACAATCGGCGACGGATGCACCATCGGGCATCGCGCTATGCTGCATGGCTGTATTATTGGGGAAAATACCCTGATCGGTATTGGAGCGATTATTCTCAATGGTGCAAAAATCGGCAAGAATTCTCTGGTGGGTGCGGGGGCTTTGGTCACCGAGCGCAAGGAATTTCCGGATAATTCCCTGATCGTGGGATCACCGGCTAGGGTGGTCCGTACGCTGGACGAGGCAGCGGTAGAACAGTTGAAGCTTTCTGCCGCTCACTATGTCGAAAACGGGAAGCGTTTCATGAGCGGTCTGGAGATTGCTTAACAAGCCGGTGTAAATGCACCGGCCAATGGATCCGGACTCATTGCTCGATACTGCCGACCAGCACCTGGCGATCATCATTGATTGAAACCCATGCGCCGGTGTTCTTCGTTGATTGGCGCTTGAGGTAATCATAGTTCGTTTCATTCCATGGCTTGATACGGGCTTCGAGATTATCAAGAATGTAATCGCCCTGGCCGGTGCGCACGGTCAACACGGCGTGACCTTCGCCGTTCATCTGCCGAACGACGGTGATCAATAGATCGCTGAGCGGAATGCCGCCTTCATTCAGCAGCTTGCGCTTCAGGAGAACATAATCCTCACAGTCCCCAACTGTTGTCGGATAGGACCATACTTCTGCTTTACCCCAGATATCCATGTCCGTCTCTGGGCGAACCTGCGCGTTTACCTGACTGTTGACCAGAACCAGCAAATTCCATGTCTTTGATGTCAGGCTAAGCGGCGTATCATTGCTACTCTTGACGCTGCATTCGCCGCGATATGTCTGGCAGAATTCATAATGACCAATCGGCTGCGAGGTGCGACCGCCGGTCTTCATGATCATTGCCGAAGTGCCTGCCTCAGCATAGGCGGCGATGCACATTAAAAGGAATGCAGCGCCAAATAGGATTGTCTTTTTTATCATTACCGTCGTCTCCCCGGTTGAGGCGACAATGGCAGAGAGAGTTTGATTGAGCGGAAACGATGGCGAGTAAATCTGATCGAATTAGGTAGTAAAAAATAAAGGAATTAGGCAATTACGATGTATTAATGTTTATTATTATTTAGTTTAACAAAGTATAGATTTAAGTAAGTTGCAGAATATTAGAATTAAGCATCGGTTTAAATAAATATGTCATTATTTCCATTGGCTTAACGCGCTCCATACAGATGCCAGACAAATGCCGTTCTCTCGCAGCAATCGCGCCAAAAATATTTCTGCCGTGTGAAGAAAAACTAAGTCAGAGAAAAACTGGCTTTAACTCTCAAAGGCCGCATCAATGGCGTCGCGGCTTTGCACCGAAGCAAACTCGATTGCCACGCCTTCGTCAAAATGCCGGGCAACACGGCCCCTCATGGTGCCGAGAATGACCTGGCTGTTCAGGGCAGGGCGCATGCGCAGTTCCACCGCTGCACCCGATATGGATAGATCAACAATACGGCAGGGATATTGCCGACCATCGGCCATGGATAGCGTGGTGATTGGGTTGCGCGGTGCGATACGCTGATGCCGGCGATCTTCAGGCGTATCCAGTTCATGTTTGTTTGCAAGCCATGTCAGCTGCGCCGCTATCTTGTTTTTCTTGCGGTCAGAAACGATGAGCGACAGGAGAAAGCCCCCACTAACCAGCTTTTCGACAGTTCCTTCGACACGGCCAATATGGTCTATATAAGCGATAATGCGCTCGCCATTATGGGCCATGATATCTGTGCCGATGACAACATTGCCAGGCGACATTTCGCTGATCTGGCAAACATGTTCCGTGCGGTCTTCGAGCATAAAACGCCCATAGAGCTGCACTTTAACGCTATAATACCTTGTCGTAGCGGTAGGGTTTGGACTTGAGCCATCGTGGGTAGGTTGCATCGTCACGTCCAACTGGCAGAATTCGTTTAGCCTTGATGACAAGCTATTCCATGATTCTTAATGTGGCGGTAATGGTTTCGCGCGCGTTTTAAGTGGTCGCGAGGATTTTCCGCCATCCAGCAATTGCAGGCGGTCAGTATTTTGCCCGATAATTGTATGAATAGCGCCTTTCGGGTTTGGCGATGATCGCGATCCGCCAGCATACTGGCTCCGACTTGTATCCAGCGTCGTGATTGATCTTATGCGGCTTTCGACGATAGAGTCTGACTCTAGCCAGAACGGCTGTCCCAAGGCGACAATCATTCCGATCAGAAATTGTTCATGCACTTCATTGGCAAGCGGCAAGAGGATGAATTCAAACAGCGCGGTGCGCTGGCGTGCGCTTATGCCTTCGGCGTTTACAGCGACGGGGCTTTTTCGGGTTATCGAATTGGCAAGCAAACGCGAGATACTGCGGCGATCTCCTGCCTGCCAAAGCAATTCGAAAGCTGAATCTTTCAATTCGCGGCCGTGAATTGAGCAAATCCGGGTGCCCGCAAGCCGGAACTTTGCTTCGGTATCCTGACTGGCCTGCAAAATGAATATATCGGCCAATTGGCGGGGGATGGCAGCAGGCGCTATCTCGCTGCGTTCGGGCGCAGCGCGTGTGCCACGCAACTGCTCCCAATAAGCGATAAGCTCGTTTGATCTTCCGTGCTGCATAAATTTGTCTGTTTGTCTGATCGGATGTCCACGGACTGTGTCACCGACGGCAGGGTAACGCCACGTTTCATGTGTCCATGTCCACCGTGGCGGGCTGTTAGGGTTAACAAGTGGTTTACGTTGAGGTGTCGCAACGAATGTGAGACAAGGGTTTACGAGATTTCATACCTGACCTTAAATTTAAGGCCGTCCGTAACCGGGCGGCCTTCTTTCTGTTTATGCATCGGATTATTCGAAAACCGGGATTCCACTTGCCGGCTTGATACTATAGCTTGCCGGGACCGAAACGAGGCCGATACAGAATGACCGAACCAGACATAGCGCGGGACAAACCATCAGGCGGAGAGCCGATGTTCAACATTCCGGGTATTATCCTCGCAGCTATCGGCATCTGCATCGCAGTATTTCTCTACCAGACCTATATTCTTGACGATGGACAGGCTGTCGAGTTTCTTTGGTACTATGCCTTTATTCCTGCACGCTTTGCGCAAATGGGCGGCCAGGGCGACGTGTGGACATGGTTTACGACGATCTCCTATTCATTCATGCATGGAAGCGTGGCTCATATCGCATTAAACATGATCTGGCTGGCAGCATTCGGATCCCCGCTTGCGGCGCGCATTGGCCCGGTGCGTTTGACACTTTTTTGGATCGCGACATCCATCGCCGCCGCATTGACGCATTATGCTATTTACCCTGATAGCATGGCTCCCCTGGTGGGCGCGTCCGGTGCAGTGTCCGGCATGATGGGCGCTGCAGCGCGTTTTGGATTTCGTCGCTCAACATCGCGCAACTCGGCAGCCTTTGTCGGTGACATATTGCCGATTGCCGTTGCACTGCGCATGCGCACAGTGCTGACGTTTCTTGGAGTCTGGTTTGTCACCAATATTGCGGCCGGGCTTTTATCATTGGGAGTAGAGGAATCTGCGTCGATCGCCTGGGAGGCGCATATAGGCGGATTTGTCGTCGGTTTCTTCGGAATATCGCTGTTTGACCGGCACCGCGCCTGATACGTGCAATCAATTTTTGAATGCAAAAGATGTTTTATAATCAATAGATTGGATTGCGTTTATCAAATCGATCCGAGCCGAGTGTTCTTGTGCAAAGATAACTATGGAGGCGACATGCGCAATTGCAATGCACTTGCAATGGGTGCAACATATAAGCACGATGAGTTAGGTTGCTAAAAGCATCGGGGGAGATGCAGCAATCAAACATGTAAGGAGGATGCGCATGACAGTCAGATCGATTCTTGAACGCAAGGGCTATGACGTTTTCAGCATTACGCCTGATGTGTCGCTAGCGGATGCAATCACGGTTTTGGCCAAGCACAAAATCGGCGCACTTGTCGTTTGCGATGAGAACAAGGCTATCAAAGGTATCTTGTCCGAACGCGATGTGGTTCGCGCCATTTCGGCCGACGGTGCCGATGCTCTATGGAAGCCGATTTCAGAAACAATGACCATAAAGGTCAAGGTCTGCAACGAAAGTCATACGATTAATCAGGTCATGGAAACGATGACGCAAGGCCGTTTCCGCCATTTGCCGGTTGAAAAGGATGGCCAACTTTATGGCATCGTATCGATCGGCGACGTTGTTAAGCTGCGGATCGAGGAAGTGGAACGCGAGTCACAAGAGATTCGCAGCTATATCGCGACGGCTTAAGCTGGAAACGCTTTAGAACACTAGCTTTTGCATGCGCTCAAGCTCGCCGAGGCGGGTCATGGTCTCTTCATATCCGCTTCGGATCGCTTCATCGGCGCGATGGAATTCTGCAAGACCGATTTTGCCAACTTTTGGCAATAATGCGATATCCGGCGGATCGCCCGCCATGCGAGCGCGTGAAATCCGGTCCTGAATGATATTGAACGATTCCATCATCACACCTGTAATGCCCAGGCGCTTGGAATAAGCAGGGCGCCGCAAGCCGGAATTTTCAATATCGCCAGTTTGCGGATGAGGTGCCTCGGCGCTGTGTTTTATGACCGCTGCACGGCCAAACTGATCGTAATGCAGGTTAACCGCGACGACCAGTGGCTGCTCATAGGAGCGGCAGACGGCGACAGGCACAGGGTTGACCAGAGCGCCATCTACAAGGATGCGGCCATTGCACTCGACAGGTTCAAATACGCCGGGCAGGGCGTAGGATGCGCGCATCGAGGTGATGAGGCTGCCACGCGTCAGCCAGATTTCATGACCCGTATTGATTTCTGTACACACCGCGATGAACCGCTTGGGCAGGTCTTCGATGGATAATTCTTCGAGATGGTCACGCAATCGGCGGTCCAGCTTCATACCGCCGAACAACCCATTTCCACCAAATCGCAGATCAAGCAGACTGAAAATGCCACGCTTGGTAAGGCTTCGGGCAAATTCCTCAAGCTGGTCGAGCTTGCCGCCGAGATAGCAGCCGCCAACGAGCGCTCCAATCGAAGTGCCGGCGATCATCGATATCTCTATGCCCGCTTCATCGAGAGCACGAAGCACGCCAATATGCGCCCAACCACGAGCAGCTCCGCCTCCCAGAGCAAGTGCTATGGGTGTTTTGCTTTGAACGGGCCTTTCAGGTGCTGCGATCTTCTCATCAGTGGCATTGCTGATGCCGATAGATTCCGCCGCACGTGTCCGGCGCGATGCCCATTCGAGCATGGCATGAACTCCTAGAGTCTTGGACTTTCATTCAATTTCGATTGTGGTAACCAAAAGCTGAATATTGCGTGAATAACAATTCTTAGCTGACCAATGAAACCTGACTACAAACGCAGAAAACGGCAGATGCGAGGCATTACGCCATCTAAAACTTCATGACCAGCGACGGCTTTCCGTCATGCGCAACGATGTTGCGATAAAAACATGACCTGCGGCCGGTGTGGCATGTCGGTCCGTCTCCTGCTACTCGAACCTTCAGCCAGAGGGCATCCTGATCGCAATCTGTGCCGAGCTCGACAACGCTTTGCAGATTGCCGGAGGTTTCCCCCTTCTTCCACAGTGATTGCCGCGACCGTGACCAATAGTGAGCAATGCCGGTCTCGATGGTCAATTGTAGAGCTTCGGCATTCATATGCGCGACCATGAGAAGTTCACCGTCCCTGGCATCGGTAACAACAGCGGTTATCAACCCCGCAGCGTCAAACCGCGGGGTGAAAACATTGCCTTCTTCAACGTCATGATTATGCGCTGCAGGACGAGGAAAAGACGTTTCTGCCATTTTGTCCTCAACGACCTCGGACCATGGTCATGAAACGAACCTGATCATTGACCTCGTCCTTGAACGATCCGGTAAATGTCGTCGTGGTTGTCAATGAGCCCGATTTGCGGATACCGCGCATGGCCATGCACATATGCTCGGCCTCGATCATGACGGCAACACCGCGCGGACGCAGGGAACTTTGTATCGCGCTGGCAATCTGGGCAGTCATGCTTTCCTGCGTTTGCAAGCGATGCGCGAAAATATCGACAACGCGCGCAATTTTCGAAAGTCCGACAACTTTTTCACCATCAGGCAAATAGGCGACATGGGCCTTGCCGATGATCGGAACCATGTGGTGCTCGCAGTGTGAAAAGAAAGGAATGTCCTGAATGAGGACCATATCCTCATAGCCAGCTATTTCTTCAAAGGTCCGCCCCAGCACATCAGCAGGGTCGAGCGCATAGCCGGAGAAGAGTTCCTTGTACGATTTGACGACGCGTTCAGGCGTGTCGAGCAGGCCCTCGCGGTCAGGATTATCGCCAGCCCAAAGAAGCAGGGTGCGTACCGCTGCTTCTGCTTCTTCCTGAGTTGGTCGGCGAATATTATTTTGTTTTGCAGTTATAGGCTGCAAGTTTTTCACTACCGCATCCATCGCGATCTCCCGTAGTCGCCCTCAAAGGAGCGACGAGTTAAACGGCAATACACGATAATCGTTCCTCGCGGGAACGGACGGTGTATTGAAGCATGAGCGGATCAATCATCCACCCCGTAGGCATACATGCCATCGCAAAATTAATCTACGCGACTTTATGAGGGCCTGCTCTCATACTATATAGGTAGTCTGTAGGAAATTCATAGAGCATCAACGGCGAGTTGTGACGCCTTTGAGATGAACACTGTGTCAAGAGTGGCAAATCATGATCAATGACGTTTACAATACGCGAATTCTGGAATTTGCCGGCAATATTCAACGGCTGGGCCGTTTGGACGCTCCCGATGCGTCTGCAAAGGCGCATTCCAAGCTGTGCGGTTCCACTGTCATCGTCGATCTCAAGGTCGAAAATGGCGTGGTTTCCGATTTTGCTCACGATGTGAAAGCATGCGCGCTCGGTCAGGCTTCGTCTTCAATCATGGCCCGTCATGTGATCGGCGCAACGCCCGAAGAACTTCGCGCATTACGCCTGACGATGTTGCGCATGTTGAAAGAAAATGGTCCACCCCCGGAAGGTCGCTTTGAAGATTTGAAATTTCTGGAACCTGTCCGCGATTACAAAGCCAGGCACAACTCCACAATGTTGACCTTCGATGCAGTTGTGGATTGTCTTGATCAGATCGATAGAAAAAACGCTGAAGCCGCAGCCTGACGGGATGTGCAATGATCCCGCGCATAAGCATCCGGTAAAATATTCCCGCAATTGGGGCGGTCCATGGCGCAAGACACCGGGACGCCTGATCGGAACCGGGCTGGTTCGCTTTTATCAACTCACCCTGTCTGGATTCATCGGGAATTCCTGTCGGCATTTGCCGACCTGCTCAGAATATGCTTATGAGGCAATTGCGCGTCATGGATTTTGGGCGGGCGGGTGGATGGGGTTGTTCAGGTTTGCCCGTTGTGGGCCGGGCGGCACCAGCGGGTTGGACCCGGTGCCCGTAGCGCTTGATAAGCGTTTGGTCTGGTACCTGCCTTGGCGCTACTGGAGTATCGCCGCAAAAGAAAAAGGCCGCTCATGAGCGGCCTTTTGTTTATTCACCCTTTCAGGCCGCTTCCGGCTTGCGCGGGAAGGGCGTGACATTGGCTGTGTCATCATCAAGCTTCAGACCGCCAGCCTTCAGCAGTGAGGTAAAGCGGCCATTCTGACGGGCCAGATCATCAAAGCTGCCGGATTCAACAACTTCACCCTGATCCATGAACAGTACGAGGTCAGCGTCACGGACGGTCGACAGACGGTGCGCAATGATGAACGTTGTACGGTTCTGGCAAAGCTTGTCGACCGCAACTTTAACTCGGGCCTCTGTCTCAACGTCCAGAGCACTCGTTGCCTCATCCAATACCAGGATGGGAGCATCCTTCAGGATCGCACGGGCGATAGCCACACGCTGGCGCTCACCGCCGGACAATTGCGAGCCACGTTCGCCGACAACAGTGTTATAGCCTGCAGACTTCGACAGGATGAAGTCGCTTGCATCGGCAGCTTCCGCAGCGGCAAAGACATCTTCATCCGAAGCTTTGGGGCGACCAACGCGGATATTGTCCTCAATCGTGCGGTTGAACATACCAGCATCCTGGAACACTGTCGCAATGGCATTACGCAACGAGCGACGGCTGATTGTCTTCGTGTCGATATCGTCGACAAGAATACGGCCTTCCTTGGGATCATAAACCCTCTGCAACAGATTGATCAGCGTTGTCTTGCCGGCACCTGTCGGTCCAACAATGGCAACAGTCTCACCAGCCTTTGCCTTGAAGCTTACATTCTTCAAGCCCTGCGTAGAGTTCGGAAATTCAAACGAGACATTTTCGAATTCTACATCACCGGTTACATTGTCGATGTCGTGCACAGTTTTCGGCTCGACTGCATAGGCAGCAGATTCTTCCATTGCATAGAAGTCTTCAAGCTTGGCACGAGCCGCGAAAATCTGGTTCACGAAGGCACTCAACTGGTCGAGACGGCCGATCAGCAAACCGGCAAAACCTGTGAACGCAACAACCTGACCTACATTCATCTCGTCACGCATGACGAAATAAGAACCAAGCAGCAAAACGATGATCATGGAGATTGTTGAGGCCATGCGGTTGATACCAGCGGCGAGAGCCCACCAGTTCAAAACCGGATACTGGGAATCCAGCAGGTTCTTTGTATAGGTCTGCAACGCCCGTGTTTCTTCTTCAACACGGTTGTAGCTTTGCAATACCGAGATGTTGCTCATGGAGTCACTGACATGGCTGAAAGCTGTGATGTGATGACGTTCCACCTGAGCCTGACCATCCTTGGTCTTGCTGGTAACGACACGGACAACCATCATATAGACCACGCCGAGCACAACGAGCACTGAGGTCAAACGCCAATCCTGGCTGAGAGCAAGCGGGAACAGCAGCACCAGGCCAACGGCAGTTGCCAGATGGGTGCGCATGAATTCGAGCCACAGGCCGAACAGAGTTTCGATTGCGCGCAGCAATGTATGCAGCGCGTTTGATGTGCCGCGCTGATGATGCCATGCGAGCGGCATGCTGATCACGCGATTGTAGGATTCAGTTAGTACGGCGAGCTTGCGACGATGGGCCAGCCTGTCGGCTTCACGAGAAACCAGAACATTGGCACCAATATGAAACAAGCCCACAGCAGCCAACTGGCTAAGCGGGGGAATGATGGCGGTTTTTGTTGCGATAGCCTGAATCACCCGGCCAGCAAGCCATGGTTCCACGATCATGCTTGCAGCGAGTGCAATATTGGCGATGCATATAAACATGGTCGCGCGCTTTTCGGCGCCGAGATATTGGAGGGATCTCCAATAGATGTTTAATAATGACACTTTGCCACTCCGATTGCTTGGTCCGCCACTAACGCGTAGAAATGACACTGCATCAGACTCTTGTGCACCGCAATATTCAATGCTCTAAAGTCTTGATCGTTCCCTGTCGTAAGTGGGAACATTTTTCTACGGCTCGTAACGTCCCGTGATGAGTCAACTTACTGAGATCGCAAATTAATCCAGCCGAACTGAATGTAACATGAACGCAATTTTACTGGTCGCATCTGGAGGAGCCATTGGCTCGGTTCTGCGATATCTCACCGGTCTGGCAATGACACGTCTATTTGGTACCGCGTTTCCCTATGGCACGTTGGTGGTCAATGTGGTTGGCGGGCTGATCATGGGCCTGTTTATCGAACTGCTAACGCGGCGATTTGAGGGTTCGGAAGAGCTTCGCCTGTTCGTTGCGGTCGGCATACTGGGCGGTTTCACAACCTTTTCGTCGTTTTCGCTCGATGTTGTTATGCTTTGGCAGCGCGGCGAGACGGCAAGCGCCGCTTTTTACGTGCTAATAAGCGTCGTATTGAGCATTTGCGCAGTGTTTTTAGGATTATGGCTCGCAAGAACCGTCGCATAGTGCTAAGCGCTGCCGCAAGACCTATGTAATTCCATAAATAATCATTCGATGCGATTTCCGCGTTTCATACGCTTGAGGACACGCCGAATCTAAAGGTCTGCGATTAAAAGGCTTGAGCTGATGGCAGCGGTAGAACAAAAAACAGTCGATACGGGTGAGGCAGAAATGCGCCTCGACCGTTGGTTCAAAGTACATTATCCGGGCCTCGGTTTCGGGCATTTGCAAAAATTGCTGCGTTCCGGCCAGATAAGAATTGATGGGTCGCGCGCCAAATCCGATACGCGGCTTCAGGCAGGACAGACGGTCCGTATCCCGCCGCTGCCCGTAGATTCCAAAGCTGAAGGCCATCTGACCGGCAAAAGCATACGCGGCCGCGATGATGGCGATGTTCTAAAGCAGATGCTGCTTTATGAAGATCCGAAAGTCTATGTTTTCAACAAACCTGCGGGTCTCGCCGTTCAGGGTGGTTCGGGCGTTAACCGCCACGTGGACGATATGCTGGAGGCATGGCGCAACAAAAGAGGTGAAAAGCCTCGGCTTGTGCACCGGCTTGACCGCGATACTTCGGGTGTGCTGGTCGTTGCCCGCACGCGCGGTGCCGCGCAGGCATTGACCGCTGCATTTCGCGAGCGTGAAACCAAGAAAACCTATTGGGCTCTGGTCAAGGGTATTCCACGCAAGCGGGAAGACAAAATCGCCACCTGGCTAGCCAAGGAAGCAACGGAAGATGGCGACCGAATGCGCGTTGTCCCTCATGGCGAGCCAGATTCCGATCATGCGATTTCCTACTACCGGGTTATTGAATCTGCAGGGCAGGTGCTGACCTGGCTTGAAATGGAGCCTTACACCGGGCGCACGCACCAGCTTCGCGTTCACGCAGCCCATATTGGTTGCCCGATCATCGGTGATCCGAAATATTTCGAAGCCGATACAAACTGGTCATTTCCGGGCGGCATCCAAAATCGCCTGCATCTTCATGCAAGGCGCATTCGCATACCAAATCCATCCGGTGGTATCATTGATGTTACAGCACCTCTGCCACCACATATGGTCCAGACATGGAACCTCTTGGGTCTGGACGAAAATGATGCAGACGAAGACAATTGAGAGGGATAACCTCTCAGGCGTAGGAATGGACTTTAACAATGCGCGATGAACTTTTCAGCATGGATGCAAAACAGGAGCTTTCTGATCCGGACCCTGTTCGCCGTGCGCAAATAACTTCAAAACTGCCTCTGCCAAAGCGATTCTACAAAGAGGCCGCTGTTGCAGAGCGCGATGGCGGATTTTCAGTGGAGCTGGATGGGCGTGTGGTTAAAACCCCCGCCCGGCAAAATCTGGTTCTGCCAACGCGTGCCGCAGCACAACTCATCGCTGACGAATTTACCGCGCAGGAAAAGGAAATCGATCCGGCGCAGATGCCCGCAACACGATTGGCCAACACAGCAATTGACGGTATCATCAATGATCCACAGGCGGTGCTGGAAGATGTTTTGCGTTTTGCCTCGTCGGATATGCTTTGCTATCGCGCCGGTTCTCCGCAACGTCTGGTCCAACGCCAGACAGAGTCCTGGGATCCGATGATCGACTGGGCGGCGGCTGTACTTAATGCGCGTTTTATCTTGGCCGAAGGTGTGATCCATGTGGAGCAGCCACGCGAAGCGCTTGGCGCTTTTGGTGTTCACCTTGGAGCTTTTACCGATCCCTTTGCGATTGCGGCGCTCCATACGATCACAACCCTAACGGGTTCGGCCATTTTGGCGCTAGCGGTAGCCAAAGGTGAAATCTCCGGCGACGAGGCTTGGGAACTTGCCCATCTGGAGGAGGACTGGACATCAGAGCAGTGGGGCGAAGATGCCGAAGCCGCTATTCGCCGTGACATACGTAAGCGTGAAATGCAAGCCGCCGTGCAAATGTTGCAAGCGGTTTCGGTATAGGCATTTTGCCCGATTTGACTCAATAAAAAACCCCGGCGCGAGCCGGGGTTTTTCGTAGGCAGAGGTCGCTATCAGACCGAATAGTACATGTCATATTCGACCGGATGCGGGGTCATTTCGTAACGCATCACTTCAGCCATTTTCAGCTCGATGAAGGAGTCGATCTGATCGTCGTCAAATACGCCGCCTGCCTTGAGGAAGGAGCGATCCTTGTCGAGGCTCTGGAGCGCTTCACGCAGCGAACCGCAGACAGTCGGGATCTTTTTGAGTTCCTTTGCTGGAAGATCATAAAGATCCTTGTCCATTGGCTGACCAGGATGAATCTTGTTCTTGATGCCATCCAGACCGGCCATCAACATGGCAGCAAACCCGAGATATGGATTTGCTGTTGGATCAGGGAAGCGGATCTCAACGCGCTTCGACTTTGGCGAAGAGCCGAATGGAATACGGCATGAAGCCGAGCGGTTGCGCGCAGAATATGCCAGCAGGACCGGAGCTTCATAACCCGGTACCAGACGCTTGTAGGAGTTGGTCGACGGGTTGGTGAAGGCATTGATTGCCTTGGCGTGTTTGATAATGCCGCCAATGAAGAACAGGCAGTTTTCTGACAGGCCCGCATATTCATTGCCAGCGAATGTCGGCTTGCCATCTTTCCAGATCGACATGTGCACGTGCATGCCCGAGCCATTATCGCCGAAGATCGGCTTTGGCATGAAGGTAGCCGTCTTGCCATAGGCATTGGCAACCTGATGAACGACATACTTGTAAATAAGCATCTTGTCGGCATTGCGTGTCAGGTGATCGAACTTGATGCCGAGTTCGTGTTGAGCAGCTGCCACTTCGTGGTGGTGCTTTTCGACGCGCACGCCCATTTCCGTCAAAACCGTAAGCATTTCCGAGCGCATGTCCTGTGCGCTGTCAATCGGAGGAACCGGGAAGTAGCCGCCCTTGACGCGTGGACGGTGACCGAGGTTGCCGGTCTCATAGTCTGTGTCATCGTTTGACGGCAGTTCCGTTGAATCCAGCTTGAAACCTGTATTATACGGGTCAGCCTTGTACTTCACATCGTCAAAGACGAAGAATTCCGCTTCTGGGCCAACAAAAATTGTATCGCCAACGCCTTCGGCCTTCATATAGGCTTCAGCCTTCTTGGCAGTGCCGCGCGGATCACGATTGTAGGATTCGCCAGAAACCGGATCAAGGATATCACAAAGAATAACCATGGTTGACTGAGCAAAGAACGGATCCATGTGAACCGTTTCGGTATCTGGCATCAGCACCATGTCCGATTCATTGATGGCTTTCCAACCGGCGATGGACGAGCCGTCGAACATAACGCCATCGGCGAACATATCCTCATCAACTTCAGCAACGTCCATTGTCACATGCTGCAGCTTGCCCTTGGGATCTGTGAAGCGAAGATCAAGGAACTTTACGTCGTTGTCTTTGATCTGCTTGAGAATATCATTTGCAGTCGTCATACCAATTTTCCTTATTAAGCACGATGATTGGGTACCGGATTCATCGCCGGCAACAGTTGGATCAGATGGCGTCGATACCGGATTCACCAGTACGAATGCGAACGACTTCCTCGATATTCGAGACGAAGATTTTTCCGTCGCCGATGCGCCCGGTCTGCGCAGCCTTGCGAATTGCCTCTATTGCGGCTTCGACAGATTCATCGCCGAGAACGATTTCCACTTTAACCTTGGGCAAAAAGTCGACGACATATTCCGCGCCACGATACAATTCCGTGTGACCCTTTTGACGGCCAAAGCCCTTGGCTTCGGTGACCGTGATGCCTTGAAGCCCCACTTCCTGCAGTGCTTCTTTCACCTCGTCCAGCTTGAACGGCTTGATGATGGCTTCGATTTTCTTCATCAGAGATCGATCTCCCTATATAACCGGCGGGCCTATGCCCGCTTGCCCATCATAAAAGCATGAAGCGTGCCAATTCCATCGCTTTTGAAGAATATTCTTGAAATGGCAATTTTAATGCCGCTTTGGCAGAGGGAATTTTATTTCCCGTCGATGAATTGAACCATGAATGCACAAATCAGACCGTTGCGCAGCCTAAAAATTAGGCGAATTGCAACATTATTAGGCTGGGCAGGGACGGCGACTTACTGGATTCGCCCTGTGAGCGCTTGCGCTGCCTGCGGAGCGCGCACTTTGCCTTCGTGGATGAAGTAAACGAACACATCACGAGGATGCTTCTGCGTCTTCTCATTGGGAGCAGCCAAGGGAAGATCATCCGGCACCCCGCCTTTGGCCCATAATTGCGCTCGCTCAGCCCACTTGTCCAATGCGTCAGTTGAATAAGCTGTTTCGATATTATCATCGCCTTTTTGAAGTCGTGCATAGACAAAATCGGACGTCACATCAGCGATCTCCGGATATTCAAAATGCTCGGCATAAACGACGGCCACGTTCTTCTTGCGTGCCAAGGCAATGAAATCAGGATCGATAAAAGATGGATTGCGCACTTCAACCGCGTGCCGCAACGGCAAGCCCGCTTCCTTTCGGGGAAGAAGGTCGAGAAAAGCGCCGAAATCCTCAATATCAAACTTTTTTGTCGGCGCGAACTGCCAGATAAGCGGTCCTAAACGGTCACCAAGTTCTGCAAGTCCCGATTTGATAAATCGCTCCATGGACTCTCCAGCCTCCGCCAGCACCTTTCGATTGGTGACAAAACGATTTCCTTTAACGGAGAAAATGAAACCATCCGGCACCTGGCCAGCCCATTTGGCGAAGGTCTCCGGTTTTTGCGTGCCGTAATAGGTGCTGTTGATTTCTATCGTCTGGAGATGCTGTCCTGCATAATTAAGCTCCTTGGCCTTTGAAAGACCTTCCGGGTAGAAGGTCCCGCGCCAAGGTTCAAATATCCAGCCGCCGATGCCCGCCCGAATAGTTCCTGCAGTCATAGTTTCCTCCCTGACCGTATCCAGACCAACGCCACGACATCTCTGCAAGCAGCTATTCCGCCGCTGCTTGCACCCTATGTCCCGGACGGCGCCGCAAAAGCTCCTTCAGGAATTGACCCGTATAAGAACGCTCAACATCGACAATATCCTCAGGACGACCAACCGCCACGATTTCACCGCCGCCGTCGCCGCCTTCCGGACCAAGATCAATCACCCAATCAGCGGTCTTGATGACTTCGAGATTATGCTCGATCACGACCACCGTGTTGCCTTGATCTACAAGCTCATGCAAAACTTCAAGAAGCTTGGCTACATCATGGAAATGCAAGCCTGTTGTCGGCTCATCAAGAATATAAAGCGTTCTGCCAGTTGCCTTGCGGGACAGTTCCTTGGCGAGTTTGATTCGTTGCGCCTCACCGCCGGAAAGCGTGTTTGCCTGTTGCCCGACATGAATATAACCGAGGCCGACCTTCGCCAATGTTTGCAACTTATCGCGAACGGCAGGAACGGCGGCGAAAAACTCCGCGCCCTCTTCAACAGTCATATCGAGCACATCAGCGATTGATTTGCCCTTGAACAGAACTTCCAGCGTTTCGCGATTATAGCGCTTGCCATGGCATACGTCGCACGTGACATAGACATCCGGCAGGAAGTGCATCTCAATCTTGATGACGCCATCGCCCTGACAGGCTTCACAGCGCCCGCCTTTGACGTTGAACGAAAAACGACCCGGCTGATAGCCACGCGCCTTGGCTTCAGGCAAACCCGCAAACCAGTCACGGATTGGAGTAAACGCACCCGTATAAGTTGCCGGATTGGACCGGGGTGTACGTCCGATTGGCGATTGATCGATATCGATGACTTTGTCGAGGAATTCCAGACCATCAATATGGTCGTGCTCCGCAGGATGCTCGCGGGAGCCCATGATCCGGCGTGAGGCGGCCTTGAATAATGTCTCGATAAGGAAGGTGGATTTTCCGCCACCCGACACGCCGGTTACAGCGGTGAAAGTGCCAAGCGGAATTTCTGCCGAGACATTTTTCAGATTATTGCCACGCGCGCCGACAACTTTAATCCGTTTCTTATTGACCTTGCGGCGTTCTGCCGGCACGGCCACCTCGATTTCGCCTGACAAATATTTGCCGGTCAAGGATTTCGGGCTGGCCATAATGTCCGCTGGACTGCCTTCGGCGATTATCTGACCACCGTGAATACCGGCGGCCGGACCGATATCGACGACATAATCTGCGGTCAAAATCGCATCCTCGTCGTGCTCCACAACGATAACCGTATTTCCGAGATCCCGCAGATGACGCAAAGTCTTCAGCAACTGCTCATTGTCGCGTTGATGCAGGCCAATGGATGGCTCGTCCAGAACATAGAGAACACCCGTCAGACCGGAACCGATCTGCGATGCAAGGCGGATACGCTGGCTTTCACCACCGGAAAGAGTGCCCGAATTGCGTGAAAGCGCCAGGTAGTCCAGGCCGACATCATTCAGGAAGCGCAGACGCTCGCGAATTTCCTTAAGAATGCGCGCAGCGATTTCTGTCTGTTTCTCATTGAAGCTTTTATCAATATCGCTGAACCAGGCATCCGCATGACGAATGGATTTTTCAGTAATCTGGCCGATATGCAGACCGCCAATTTTTACCGCGAGAGCCTCGGGTTTCAGGCGGTAACCCTTGCAAGCGGGGCAGGGCGTGCCAGACATGAAACGTTCGATCTCTTCGCGCGACCATGCTGAATCCGTCTCTTTCCAGCGGCGTTCCAAATTGGGAATGACACCCTCGAAAGATTTTGTTGTGCGATATGATCGCAAACCATCATCATAGGAGAATGCAATTTCACGGCTGCCAGTGCCGTAAAGTATGGCTTCGCGCGCCTCTTCATTCAAATCACGCCAGCGATCTGCGAGCTTGAAACCATAGGCTTCGCCCAGCGCCTGCAATGTTTGGCTGTAATAAGGAGAACTCGATTTTGCCCAAGGCGCAATTGCACCATTCTTGAGCGTCAGAGCCTCATCAGGAATAATCATCGTCGGATCAATCGCTTTTTGAGTACCCAGGCCATCGCAGGTCGGGCAAGCACCGAAGGGATTATTGAACGAGAAAAGGCGTGGTTCAATTTCCGAAATGGTGAAGCCTGAAACAGGACAAGCGAATTTCTCCGAAAACATGATGCGTTCATGTGTTTCGTTCTTGGATTTATTGGCTGATTCACTCGAGGTTTCATCAGCAGGCAGCGGCTTATCCGCAAATTCTGCGACAGCGATACCATCTGCAAGCTTCAGGCAGGTCTCGAGGCTATCGGCAAGACGTGCGGAAATATCAGGTCGGACGACGATGCGGTCAACCACAACGTCGATATCATGCTTGTACTTCTTATCGAGTGCCGGAACATCGGCAATTTCATAAAAAATACCATCGACCTTCACGCGCTGAAAACCGCGTTTCTGCAGATCCGCAAGCTCCTTGCGATACTCCCCCTTACGCCCGCGTACTATGGGCGCAAGGATGAATAGACGGGCGCCTTCCTCGAGCGCCATGACACGATCCACCATTTGGCTGACGGTCTGGCTTTCGATAGGCAAGCCTGTTGCCGGTGAATAAGGGACACCGACACGCGCATAAAGCAGGCGCAAATAGTCGTAAATCTCGGTGACTGTACCCACAGTTGAGCGGGGGTTGCGGCTGGTTGTCTTTTGCTCAATCGAAATTGCTGGAGAAAGACCGTCAATTTGATCCACGTCTGGCTTCTGCATCATCTCCAGAAACTGCCGGGCATAGGCCGACAGGCTTTCGACATAGCGTCTTTGGCCTTCTGCATAGATCGTATCGAAGGCGAGCGAAGACTTGCCCGAACCGGAAAGGCCGGTCATGACAATCAGCTTGTCGCGCGGCAGATCAAGATCGATATTTTTCAAATTATGTTCGCGCGCGCCGCGAATGGAAATGTACTTCTGATCGCTCATGTCGGTTCGCCTTTAAGAGGGCATGCTGTTATGGGAAATTGTTCTTTAAGAGAACAGTTCCCATTATCTAGTGCTTCATGGATAATTTACGAGGCCGGACTTTATCAGCCATCCTGAATCACCATAGCCATGTTGACATTATTAGAGCAAGTGTTAGAACAAAGAAAGAACAAATAATATTGACAACGGCCTTCGCCATATCCGGATGTATACGGCTGCGAATTGATTGTAAAAGGACGCTTTGAGCTGAGATAGTCGGCTGCATGATCGAAAAATGTCTCCTGACAAATCTGGCAGGAGAGTGATCGCAGCAGACGATGCCGATACGAGGTGTATATTGTGGATAGTGGCAATCAATTGCCCGCCACACCCATGGCTTCTGTATGATAGGCAAAATTTAAAATTGGAATTTGTGGAGTTTTGAACATGGCAGGCAGTGTCAACAAGGTCATTTTGGTAGGAAATCTTGGCGCTGATCCAGAAGTCCGGCGGCTCGGTTCAGGCGATCCCGTCGTGAATCTACGCATTGCGACCTCGGAAAGCTGGCGCGACAAGAATAGCGGCGAACGTAAGGAAAAAACCGAGTGGCACAGCGTCGTCATTTTCAATGACAATCTCGCAAAAGTTGCCGAGCAGTACCTTAAGAAGGGTATGAAGGTTTATCTGGAAGGCGCGCTTCAGACCCGTAAATGGCAGGACCAGACGGGCAATGATCGTTATTCCACCGAAGTCGTACTGCAAAAATTCCGGGGTGAACTACAGATGCTGGATTCACGCGGAGAAGGTGCGGGAGCTGGCGGCGGTCGGTCCTTCGAGAGCAATTCCGGGCGCGGACAGATGAGCGACGATCGTGGCGGTTCCGACTTTGGCCGGTCCAATGCAGGCGGGTCCTCGAGCTCGAGCGGCGGTAATTTCTCACGCGATCTCGATGATGAAATCCCGTTCTGAGTTGAGTTCAAAAGACCGGACTTGA
Source organism: Phyllobacterium sp. 22552 (assembly GCF_052044585.1). NCBI lineage: Bacteria > Pseudomonadati > Pseudomonadota > Alphaproteobacteria > Hyphomicrobiales > Phyllobacteriaceae > Phyllobacterium > Phyllobacterium sp. 22552. The sequence goes on from NZ_JBQENG010000006.1 coordinate 61,055, forward strand.
TCGTATTCTCATTATTATGCAGGCATCGGGTAGTCCAAGACTGCCCGATGTTTGTTTTTAGATGAGAAAACAACTTCTCCTAGTTTCCGGAGCGCTTCACCATTGAAATAATGATTTCATAGAGCTCATCTTTTGCCTGAGCAGGAGCGATATCCTCGTTTACTGCAGCATTTGACAAGCCTTCTGCAGCTCCGAGCATTCCCCACAGCCCAGCCGATGAAACACCTTCTGCGCCGGTAAACGCATTTAACAGATGCCTGCACTTTTCTATGAACACGGCCTCGAAGTCGTGCTTTATCTTATCAAGTTCCGGCGAGCCTTTTAATGCGGCAGTGATACCGGGAATTTCGCGTCCCTGTGTAAGAACGCAATCAACATAAGACGAGGCGATCACTTTGGCGACGTCGGTGAGATTGGGTGCGGCACGCTCAAGCGCCGCATCCATTATAACGGTCTGACGCGCATCGAACTCTTTGAAAAGGGCCGCGAGAAGTCCTGGCCTTGTGCCGAAATGGTCATAGACAACGGGCTTTGTAACACCTGACAACTCAGCCAGGCGACCAAGCGTCAAAGCTTCCGTACCTTCGTCACGAATTAATTTCCATGAAACATCCAGTAATTGCCGCTGGCGCGCCTCGCGGGAAAGACGCTGGCGGGGAGATGTTTGAGATGAGGAGTTTTTTGAAATCGAGCTTGACATCACTATATACCAAAAGTAACTTACTAAAAGTATATAAGATTTCGGCCGGTTCCACAATCTCTAATCATGGAGTAATCGACATGCATGCGCTTATTGTTACATCGCATCCAGAATCCAAATCACTGACCAACAGCATCGCGTTAAAGATTGGCGAAGGCCTGTCGCAGAGCGGCTCCCATACATTTGAGATCGCAGACCTTGCCGCAGAGGGTTTTGATCCGCGATTTAGCCAGGCAGATATTGCTTCCCACAAACGACGTGCCAAGACGCCGCCGGATGTAGCGGCCGAGCAAGCGCGGATAGACCGGGCAGACAGTTTGGTACTCGTATTTCCGGTCTATTGGTGGTCAATGCCGGGCTTGCTCAAGGGCTGGATCGATCGTGTTTTCTCGAATGGTTGGGCATATGACGACAATTTCGAAGGGAAGTTATTGAAAAAGCTTGGCCATCTTCAAATCCATCTCGTCGGCATTGGTGGTGCAGATGCGAGGACTTATGAGAAGCATGGCTATGATATCGCTATGGAAAGACAGATCGATCACGGTATTTTCGATTATTGCGGGGCTCGTGTCATATCATCTACACGGCTGCTGGAGGCAGATTCGCGAGACCCGCTTCAACATTTCAATACTGCTCGCAATATTGGTGCGTCAATTTTCGATAAGCACATGCAGGTCAAGCCAACAGTGGCAGCCTGAAGCTGCTCACTGGGACCAATACATAACGCATTGCTGTCCGGCGTTTGACGCAATTGTCGCGGAAAGGCTGGTCTGTTAGACCAGTCGCGATAGTGCATCGGAGCCCGGTTATGACACAAGTCGAAACACCAGTTGCATCTCGTCATCGCCTCGTGATCGTCGGCGCAGGTTTTGGTGGTCTGGTCACAGTTCAAAACCTTCGCAATGTCGATATCGATGTGACGCTGATCGATCAGCGCAATCACCACCTGTTCCAGCCGCTGCTTTATCAAGTCGCAACCTCAACGCTGGCGACCTCCGAAATTGCCTGGCCGATCCGGCATCTTTTGCGCAAATTCAAGAATGTGAAGACACTGCTGGGAACAGTCGATGGGGTTGATACCGCCTCAAAAACTGTTTCGACGCTCGACGGCGAGGTGATTGCCTATGACACGCTCGTCTTGGCTACTGGTGCGCGGCACGCATATTTTGGTCACGATGACTGGGAACCCTATGCTCCCGGATTGAAGACGCTCGAAGATGCCACGATGATCCGCCGGCGTATTCTCACGGCATTTGAAAAAGCTGAACGCGAACCTGACCCGGCAAAGCGCCAGGAACTTCTCACATTCGTGATCATAGGCGGCGGACCAACCGGCGTGGAAATTGCCGGAACTTTGGCTGACTTGTCACGTGATACATTGAAGGGTGATTTTCGCGTGATTGATCCAGCCACAGCCCGCGTGGTGCTAATCGAAGGCGGTCCGCGTGTTCTCGGCGCATTTAACGAGGATCTTTCTGCCTATGCGCAACGGGCGCTCGAGAAGCTCGGCGTTATCGTGCATGTCGGCAATCCGGTAACCGAATGTCATGCAGACGGCGTCGAATTTGCAGGACATTCCCTGCGCGCAAAAACAATCATCTGGGCAGCAGGCGTTCAGGCGTCGCCAGCCGCCAAATGGTTGAATGCGCAGGCAGACCGGGCAGGGCGCCTTGCCGTTAATCCTGACCTGACCGCACCAGGTCACCCCGAAATCTTTGTCATTGGCGACACCGCAACGGTGGCAAATGGCGATAAGGGCACTGTTCCGGGAATAGCACCTGCGGCCAAGCAACAAGGTGCGCATGTTGCGAAAATCATCAAGGCGCGCCTTGCTGGCGATACTGCGACGAAGCCTTTCCGGTATCGACATTCAGGCGATCTGGCAACGATAGGCAAGCGGGCTGCGGTGACAGATTTCGGATTCATAAAGTTGAAGGGCTACCCCGCATGGTGGTTGTGGGGACTGGCGCACATCTATTTTTTGATAGGTGTGCGCAACCGGCTCGCCGTTGCGTTAAGCTGGCTATGGATATCGTTCACCGGCGCACGCAGTGCCCGCCTGATCACTCAGCGGGAAGCTGCGGAAGAAGACAAGCCGCTATAGTGGTTGGCTCGGGCTATTTGATCAGGTCGTAATGAACGTCTTGATGCCATCCGCAACGAACTGCACTGCCAGCGCGGCAAGGATCACGCCCAGCAAGCGTGTCAGGATCGAGCGTCCTGTTTCTCCCAAAAAACGATCAACACGTTCCGCAACGAAAAAGACGAGATAAGCCGAGGCAATACATACGAGAATAACGCCAATAAGGGCGATACGCGAAGCTGGAGTGGCCATCGTTCCGGCCAACAGGATCGTTGCCGATATGGCTCCGGGGCCTGCAATAAGTGGTATTGCCAAAGGAAAGGCTGCAATATTTCGAATGTGATCCTTGGTGATTGCGACGGCGGCGCTCTTTTCCTTGCGGTCCTGACGTTTTTCGAAAATCATTTCAAAGGCAATCCAGAACAAGAGCAGGCCACCGGCAATGCGGAAAGCTCCGAGCGTTATGCCGAAAAGCGCCAATATTTGCGCGCCTGCAATTGCAAAAACCGTGAGTACAATGAACGCTGTAAGGCTGGCGCGCAACGCAACCTGGCCGCGTTCCTTCCTGTTCATGCCCTGAGTAAGGGCGAGGAAAAGCGGAGCAAGCCCCGGCGGATCAATCGTTACCATGAGGGTAACGAGCGCATTTAGAATTGTGTCATATAATGCCACGATTTTGCTTTTCTTTTCTGATTAATGCCATGCAAGCCCATGGCTGTCCCCGCCTTAACTTACCGGATTTGCTGTTCAGCGTCGATAAAGATGAAAATCCTTATGCAACTTTTTCACTGCATGAGAAACTCCATTTTATGTTCTTGATTTTAAAGGGTTTTCATCTGTGCATTACCGACGTGTTAATTGGCATTTGGTTTGGAAAGCCGCTATAAGATCAAAGATTGATTCTATTCGAAAGATGAGTGCCTCGTGTCTGATTTAACTCCACCTCCTGGCCCAGAAGACGACAAGACCGGACCTGGCTCCGGTATTGAAGCCATTTCCATCATCGAGGAGATGCAGCGTTCCTATCTCGATTATGCAATGAGCGTGATCGTCAGCCGTGCGCTACCTGATGTGCGCGACGGCTTGAAGCCTGTTCATCGCCGTATTCTTCATGCGATGAATGAAATGGGCCTCTCCTGGAACAGGTCTTATCGTAAGTCCGCCGGTGTTGTCGGTGAAGTGATGGGTAAATACCATCCTCATGGCGATGCTTCGATTTATGATGCGCTTGTGCGCATGGCGCAGGATTGGTCGCTGCGCGACCCGCTCGTGGATGGGCAAGGAAACTTCGGTTCCATCGATGGCGATAGCCCGGCTGCGATGCGGTATACCGAATGCCGTCTTGAAAAAGTTACGGAGTCTTTGCTCTCCGATATCGACAAGGAAACTGTCGACTTCCAGGACAATTATGATGGCCGCGAACAGGAGCCAACGGTTCTGCCGGCGCGCTTCCCCAATCTGCTCGTCAATGGCTCCGGCGGTATTGCCGTTGGCATGGCGACAAACATACCCCCGCACAATCTGACTGAAGTCATCAATGGTTGCGTTGCCTTGATCGACAATCCGGCAATCGACCTGCCGGAAATGATGGAATATATCCCCGGTCCAGATTTCCCGACTGGCGGTTTGATCCTCGGCCGCTCCGGTATCATATCGGCCTATAGCACCGGGCGTGGTTCTATCTTGATGCGCGGCAAGGTTGCCATCGAGAGCATGCGCGGCGATCGCGAAGCGATCATCATTACCGAAGTGCCTTTTCAGGTGAACAAGGCGACGATGATCGAGAAGATGGCCGATCTTGTCCGTGAAAAGCGGATTGAAGGCATCTCGGACATCCGGGATGAGTCGGACCGTGACGGCTATCGCGTTGTGGTTGAGTTGAAGCGTGACGCGGTTGCCGATGTCATCGTGAACCAGCTTTACCGCTTTACCCCACTGCAATCCTCGTTTGGTGCCAATATGGTGGCATTGAATGGCGGCAAGCCCGGGCTTTTGAACCTGCTCGATATATTGCGCGCTTTTGTCAGCTTCCGCGAGGAAGTGGTCAGCCGCCGTACTAAATTCCTGCTGCGCAAGGCTCGCGACCGTGCACACGTATTGGTTGGTCTTGCCATTGCTGTGGCGAATATTGACGAAATCATCGCGCTCATCCGAAAAGCTCCAGATCCAGCGACTGCACGCGATCAGTTGATGGAGCGTCGTTGGCCAGCCAATGATGTTGCGCCTTTGATCACATTGATCGCCGATCCTCGTCACAAGTTGAATGATGACAGCACATATAATCTGTCAGAAGAGCAGGCCCGAGCCATTCTTGATCTGCGCTTGCAGAGGCTGACAGCTCTCGGACGCGATGAAATCGCTGATGAATTGAATAAGATCGGTGTTGAAATCGCCGATTATCTTGAAATTCTCGCCTCACGTACCCGCATCATGGGCATCGTCAAGGACGAACTTATCGCCATTCGTGATGAGTTTGGAACGCCCCGTCGCTCTGTGCTGACGGAGGGCGGCGCAGATATGGATGATGAAGACCTTATCGCCCGCGAAGATATGGTGGTTACGGTAAGTCACGCCGGATATATCAAGCGCGTGCCACTCGCCACCTATCGCGCCCAGCGTCGTGGTGGCAAAGGCCGCTCCGGTGTGTCGATGAAGGACGAAGATTTTGTAACACGGCTTTTCGTTGCCAATACGCACACGCCTATGCTGTTCTTCTCGTCACGCGGCATTGTCTATAAGGAAAAGGTCTGGCGCTTGCCAATTGGCACGCCGCAGTCACGCGGCAAGGCTTTGATCAACATGCTGCCGCTCGAACAGGGCGAACGCATTACAACGATCATGCCTCTGCCCGAGGATGAAGCCAGCTGGGCAAATCTCGATGTCATGTTCGCGACGACACGTGGCACGGTTCGTCGCAACAAGTTGTCAGACTTTGTTCAGGTCAATCGCAACGGTAAAATTGCGATGAAGCTGGAAGAAGAAGGCGATGAAATTCTCAGCGTCGATACATGCAACGAGTTTGACGACGTGCTGCTGACAGCCGCTGGCGGTCAGTGCATACGCTTCCCGGTAACCGATGTTCGTGTGTTTGTCGGTCGCAACTCCATTGGTGTGCGCGGTATTACCCTCGCACCGGGAGACAAGATCATTTCCATGGCAATTCTTGGCCATGTGGATGCAAGTCCGGCAGAGCGTTCGACTTACCTGAAGCAGGCGGCAGCGGAGCGCCGGGCGCAAGGTGCTGATGATGTTGAGGAAATCGCACTGGTCGGCGAAGAGGCAACTGAACTGACCAGCCTTTCGGCTGAACGCTATGCAGAACTTCGCGATCGTGAACAGACAGTGTTGACGGTCAGTGAGTTTGGATATGGCAAGCGCTCATCATCTTATGAGTTCCGCGTTTCGGGCCGCGGAGGCAAGGGGATTCGCGCCACCGATACGTCAAAGACGGATGAAATTGGTAAGCTGGTAGCTTTGTTCCCGATCGCAGCAGCGGATCAAATCTTGCTGGTTTCCGATCGCGGTCAGCTCATTCGGGTCCCCGTAAACGGCATTCGAATTGCCGGGCGGTCCACAAAGGGCGTCACTATTTTCAATACTGCCGATGGTGAAAAGGTCGTTTCAGTGGAGCGTATTTCTGAAACCGAGTCCGAAGACATTGAGGACGAGGGGACGGTCGGAGAAGAAGTGGTTACACCGACATCAGATCAGGGTGCCAACGAAGAATAATACGCGACAACCTAGTTATCGCGTATGTGATAAACACCAAAGCGGGAGGTTCTTAACGGAGCTTCCCGTTTTTTGTTTTCTTCAACAATCATAATGATAGCGGACACTACCATTGCAATCATCATGGCAATACTCAGAAGAATAAACATTGGTCTTTCCCTTCGGGATCATTACGGTTCATTTCATGGTTAACAACGCAGTAACTATGAAATGGTTTCACCATTTGGGTTCACGCATAGTTGAAAGGGGATGAATGCTTACTGATCTGCTTGTTCATTTCCTGTTCAGGGCAATTGGCTCGGGCCATTGAAACCCCTTGGCAAAACCGCTAGTAAGCGCTCATGACGATAGCAATCTATGCCGGATCATTCGATCCCATCACCAATGGCCATATGGATGTCTTGCAAGGATCGCTGAGACTTGCCGACGAAGTGTTCGTTGCCATAGGTATTCATCCGGGCAAGGCACCATTATTTTCGTTTGAAGAGCGAATGGACTTGATTAAACAGGTTGCTCTCGATGTACTGGGCAAGGATGGTGCCAGGATCAAGGTCGTAGCATTCGATGGACTGCTTATTGATGCTGCCCGCAAACACAAGGCTTCGCTGATGGTGCGGGGCCTGCGTGACGGCACTGATCTCGACTACGAAATGCAGATGGCTGGCATGAATGGCAAGATGGCACCGGAACTGCAAACTGTGTTTCTACCCGCTGATCCATCGGTCCGCACAATTACTGCCACATTGGTCCGCCAGATTGCGTCCATGGGCGGCGACGTCCGGCACTTTGTTCCCGCGCTTGTCGCTGATGCGCTCAAGACTAAATTCAAATCCTGATCTGGAGTCTTTCATGTCCGTATTCCGCACCGCATTGCTTGTTGCTGCCGTTACGTCTCTATCTTTTGCTACTGCAAACTCGAGTTGGGCTGACGATGCCAACACAATGACGATCAAACTCAAGGATGGTGACGTCAAAGTGGAGCTTCTTCCCAATCTTGCGCCAAAACATGTTGAGCAGATCAAGGCGCTCGCCAAAGAAGGTGCTTATAATAATGTCGTGTTCCACCGTGTGATTCCAGGTTTCATGGCCCAGACCGGTGATGTTCAGTATGGCAATACCGAAAAGGGATACAACCAGGCAGCTGCCGGTACTGGCGGTTCAACCCGCCCGGATATTCCAGCGGAATTCTCCAAGGAGCCGTTTGTTCGGGGCGTGGTGGGTATGGCCCGCTCGCAAAATCCAAACTCCGCAAACTCGCAGTTTTTCATCATGTTCACCGAATATCCATCGCTCAACGGCCAGTACACGGTCGTCGGCAAGGTGACGAGCGGCATGGAAGCGGTGGACAAAATCAAGAAGGGTTCTGAGGCGGATAATGGTTCTGTCGATAACCCCGACAAGATGCTCAAGGTCACAGTTGGCCAATAATTACTAACAAGGAGATTGCCTGAAATGGCTTATAAAGACCCAGAAAATACCATCCTGCTGGAAACAACAAAGGGTAATGTTGTTATCGAACTGTATCCAGATCTTGCTCCTGGACATGTCGAGCGCATCAAGGAATTGGCACGTGAAGGCGCTTATGATGGCGTTGTATTCCACCGCGTGATTGACGGTTTCATGGCGCAAACCGGCGATGTCAAGTTCGGCAAGCAGGGCGGCAGCTCGTTCAATCCATCGCGTGCCGGTATGGGCGGTTCGGATAAGCCAGACTTGAAGGCCGAATTCTCCAACGCCAATCATGGTCGTGGCGCTTGCTCGATGGCTCGTTCCCAGAACCCGAATTCAGCCAATTCGCAATTCTTCATCTGCTTTGATGATGCTGCTTTCCTCAATCGTCAGTATACGGTTTGGGGTCAGGTCATTGAAGGCATGGACAATGTAGACAAGATCAAGCGCGGCGAGCCAGTGCAGGATCCTGACTCAATCGTTTCCATGCGCGTCGCAGCCGACGCTGAATAAGGCATTGTCTATCTATCATGCGTGTTGATCTTTTCGATTTCGACCTGCCGGAAGACAACATTGCATTGAGACCAGCAGAGCCGCGCGATTCAGCGCGGCTTTTGCTTGTGAAGAATGATGGTTCCGAATTTCAGGACAGCAGCGTGCGCAACCTTGGGGATTTTCTTCGGGAAGGCGATGCTCTGGTATTCAATGATACCAAAGTGATACCCGCTCAACTTGAAGGGTTTCGTGAACGCGACGGCGTGAAAGCGCAAATAAGTGCAACGCTGCATATGCGGGTCGGGCCTGATCGCTGGAAGGCCTTTTTGCGCCCGGCAAAGCGCATCAAGCAAGGCGAGCGTATCGATTTCGGACATGGCAATAATGCCTGCCTGCTCGGTTCGTTACAAGCGACTGTCGCCGAAAAAGGTGATGCTGGCGAAGCATTGCTCGTGTTTGATTTCAGTGGCCCCGATCTTGATCAAGCCATTGCCGCGGTGGGGCACATTCCCTTGCCGCCTTATATTGCCTCCAAACGCGCGGAAGATGAGCGGGACCAGGCAGACTACCAGACTGTTTATGCCCGTGAAGAAGGCGCTGTTGCTGCCCCGACTGCCGGACTGCATTTTACCCCGGAGTTGCTGGCGGAACTGAAAACGCGCGGGATTGAAGAACATTTTGTCACTTTGCATGTTGGCGCGGGGACTTTTCTGCCGGTTAAAGCCGATGACACGGCCGATCATAAGATGCATGCAGAGATTGGCACGGTCGATGCGGCAACTGCAGAGGCATTGAATGCCGTAAGAGCGCGGGGCGGGCGTATTGTTGCTGTTGGCACGACATCATTACGCTTGCTTGAAAGTGCGACGGATGTTGACGGAACCATAAAGGCTTGGTCCGGGCCGACCGACATATTCATTACCCCCGGCTATCAGTTTCGTGCAGTGGACATGCTGATGACCAATTTTCACCTGCCGCGCTCGACCCTGTTCATGCTTGTTTCGGCATTCAGCGGGTTTGAACGCATGCATGCCGCTTATGACTATGCGATCAAAAACCGCTATCGCTTCTATTCCTATGGTGACGCAAGCCTGTTATGGCGATCGGCATCATGACAAGCGAAAACTTTGAATTCAAATTGATAGCAACTGACGGCAAAGCCCGGCGTGGTGAAATCACCATGCCGCGCGGTACCGTTCGTACACCTGCCTTCATGCCTGTTGGTACGGCGGGAACTGTCAAAGCCATGTATATGGATCAGGTGCGGGATCTCGGCGCCGATATTATTCTGGGCAATACCTATCATTTGATGCTGCGTCCGGGCGCGGAACGTGTCGCCAAACTCGGCGGGCTTCATGATTTCGCTCGTTGGCCCGGTCCCATTCTCACTGATTCCGGCGGTTTTCAGGTTATGTCGCTGGCGCAACTGCGCAAGCTTGACGAGAAGGGCGTTACCTTCCGGTCACATATAGATGGTCGCGCCTATGAAATGACACCTGAGCGCTCGATTGAAATTCAGGGATTGCTGGATTCAGATATTCAGATGCAGTTGGATGAGTGCGTTGCGCTGCCTTCCACGCCAAAAGATATTCAACGCGCCATGGAGCTTTCGTTGCGTTGGGCAGAACGATGCAAAATTGCGTTTGGTATTCAGCCGGGAAAGGCAATGTTTGGCATTGTGCAAGGTGGTGACGTACCGGATCTGCGTATTCGCTCGGCGCAAGCTCTCAAATCTATGGACTTGAAGGGCTATGCCGTAGGCGGGCTTGCGGTTGGCGAACCGCAGGAAGTCATGCTCGATATGCTGGACGTGACTTGCCCCGAGCTGCCATCAGAAAAGCCCCGCTACCTGATGGGTGTTGGCACACCTGACGATATTTTAAAGTCTGTTGCACGCGGTATCGATATGTTTGATTGCGTCATGCCAACACGGGCAGGGCGGCACGGGCTGGCCTTTACCCGGCGAGGTAAAGTCAATCTGCGCAATGCGCGCCACGCGGATGACCCCCGTCCGCTTGACGAAGAGTCGACGTGCCCGGCAGCACGGGATTATAGCCGCGCCTACCTTCACCATCTCGTCAAATCAGGTGAAGCGCTCGGTGGAATGTTGCTGACATGGAATAATCTTGCCTATTACCAGCAACTCATGCAGGGCGTGCGTAGTGCAATTGAAGCAACACGATTTGATGATTTTGTCGGTGAAACACAGGCTGCCTGGGCGACTGGCGACATTCCTGTTGTTTGATTAATCTGCTGATTGAAAGAGCAGTTTTAAACGATCGATTGTTGCGATCTGCTCATCATGGCTTAAACCCTCCATCTCAAAGAGTTTGAGGCTGCGCATGCCTTCAATGGTCAGAAATGCCATCAGTGCAAGCGTCGGATCGTCTGAATTTTCACGAATACGTTGAAATAGCTGCTTATTATAACGACGGATCGGATCAAGAAATGTCGGGTCATTGGCAATCGCTGCCAGAATGCCCGATGGCTCTTTTTCATTGCAGATAAATTGCGCCCTGAAAACCGCAATACAAGCGAGAATGACGCTATTCCTGCCGTGATTTCTGGCTGCCTCTTCTTTCTTTAATGATTCGTCAAACTCAGCCATATGTTGTTCAACAAGGGCTTCCAGCAGTTTTGCCTTGGTCGGGAAAGTGTAAAGAAGCCCTCCTTTTGAAAGTCCCGCTCTGCGTGCAACCGCATCAAGCGAAAGATTAACCGGCCCGATCTCCATAGTTATTTCGGCTGCTGCCTGGAGAATTTTATCTTTCGTGGAGAGCGTGTCCGCCTTCATTCTAAAACTTTCGTTGTAGTCAACCTGCCAACTGATATTGACAATACCGTCCAGACGGTACAGTACATTACATGTGGCAATCAAGTCCACACCACGTTAATGTCATATGACAGGCTGGCAGAAATTTTGCTGGCCATTGTTTTGTTTCGGAGCGGTTTCCCCCATGATTAAGCGCTACATAGTCCCCGTGATCGTTCTGATCCTGGTCGTATTGCTCGGTGTTGGATTGGTTGGATTCAATCTGTTCCGGGACAAGGCTATCAAAGATTTCTTCGCAACCATGCAGCAGCCAGCCGCTCCCGTATCAACTTATACCGTTGAGCCTGGCGTGTGGACGCCCAATATCGAAGCAATTGGTACAGTTAGCGCCATTCAGGGCGTCGAGTTGGCCGTAGAGGTGGCTGGTATCGTCAAGGATATTCCTTTCAAAGCCAACCAGATGATCGAGAAGGGTGAAGCTCTGTTGCAACTCGATGATGCCATCGAAAAGGCGGATATCGTTGCTGCGAAGGCACAGGATGTTCTGGCTGACCAGACGCTGGAGCGCGCACGTACGCTTAATACACGCGGCGTCGGTGCGGTTTCGAGCGTAGATGAAGCCCAGTCGGCCTCCTTGGCCAAGAAGGCAGAAATCGCCAAGTTGCAGGCCGTACTTGATCAAAAGCTCATCAAAGCTCCATTCAAGGGTACGGTTGGTATCCCTCGCATCGAACTTGGTCAGTATTTGTCGCCAGGCACGGTCGTTGTTTCGTTGCAGGACCTTAACACAATGCGTGTTGATTTTACTGTGCCGGAACAGTCGCTTGCCTCGATCAACATTGATCAACCGATCAAGCTCAATCTGACAGACAATGACGAAAGCTTCGATGGCGTTATTACCGCTATTGAACCACGTATCGACCCATCGACCCGGCTTGTATCTGTACGTGCCAAGGTTGAAAACTCGTCCGGCAAGCTTCGTCCCGGCCAGTTTGCTCAGGTTCGCGTAACGCTTCCCAAGGAAGAGAACGTTGTGACCTTGCCTCAGACAGCGCTCGTTTCCAGCTTGTATGGCGACTATGTGTTTGTTGTTCGTCCTGCTCCAGAAAAGCCAGCTGAAGGCACGGCTCCTGCAGACGCTGCAAAGTCTGACGAAGCAAAACCTGCAGACGCAGCAAAGCCGGCTGAGGGCGAGAAGAAAGAAGAAAAGCTCGTCGTAGCTCAGGTCTTCGTTACGCCCGGCCGTCGCTCTGGATTGGTGGTTGAAGTCACCAAGGGCCTGAAAAAGGGCGATATAGTTGTAACCGCAGGTCAAAACCGCTTGAGCCCCGGCGCTGCGGTGAAGATCGACAACTCCGTTAACCCAGCCAATACAACCGACGCAGGACTGCCAAAGAAATGAATTTTTCCGAGATATTCATTCGCCGTCCAGTCCTCTCGACGGTTGTAGCATTGATGATCATTCTGCTTGGCGCCCAGGGTCTCGTGAACTTGTCCGTTCGCGAATATCCGAAGGTCGAGGAAACGGTTATCACCATTTCAACAGCCTATCCGGGCGCGAGCGCGGATCTGATGCAGGGCTTTATTTCGTCGCCTATCGCAAAAGCGGTAACGACGACTGAAAACATCGACTATGTGACCTCGTCCTCGTCGCCATCGTCCAGTAAAGTTACTGTACAGATGAAGCTTGGCGCTGACCCCGATGCTGCGTTGACCGAAGTTATCTCCAAGGTCAATCAGGTTCGCGGCGATCTGCCAACGGAATCCGATGATCCGATCATCACAAAGGGAACAGGTCAGGACTTCGCGACGATGTATCTCGCCGTGCAGAACCCCAATATGACCAGTGAGCAGATCACTGAATATCTCGAACGCGTTATTCAACCGCGCATGTCGACGATTCAAGGTGTTGCTGACGCCCAGATTCTTGGTGGTCAGGTATTCTCGATGCGCGTCTGGATCGATCCGATCAAGCTTGCAGCACGCGGTACAACCGCAACGGAAGTTCTGACTGCGATCAATCAGTCGAACTTCCTGTCAGCTCCGGGCAAGGTGAAGAACCTTTATGTCGCTTCACCAATTACCCTGAAGACAACATTGCAGACGCCTGAAGCATTCGGCGCGATGCCGATCAAATCCGAAGGCGACAATATCGTGCGTCTGCGTGACGTTGCGCGCGTGGAATTGGGTGCGGTAAGCAAAGACACAGTCGTGACCTTCAATGGTTCCAGCGGTACATTCCTGGGCATTTTCCCGACACCGGCGGCCAATCCGATTGATATGACCGCCGCTGTTCGAGAAGAACTTCCGTCGATTCAACAGTCGCTTCCAGAAGGCATGACAATCACCATGCTTTATGATGCTACTGAGCAAATCAGCTCGTCCATCGAAGAAGTGTTGAAGACTGTTGTTGAAGCGGTGCTGATCGTTGTCGCGGTTATCTTGCTGTTCCTCGGCTCGTTCCGGTCGGTTATTATTCCGGTCGTAACTATCCCGATCTCGCTTGTCGGTGTGTGCTTCTTCCTTTTCCTGCTTGGCTATTCGATCAATCTTCTATCGCTTCTGGCGATGGTTCTTGCGATCGGGCTGGTGGTGGATGACGCGATTGTCGTTTTGGAGAATATTCATCGCCATATCGAAGAGGGGCTGAAACCAGTCGATGCCGCATTGCGCGGTATGAAGGAAATTACCGGCCCTATCATCGCTATGACTGTAACGCTTGCCGCTGTGTTCGCACCGCTAGGCTTTACGGGTGGTCTTACGGGTTCATTGTTCCGCGAATTTGCGTTTACGCTCGCAGGCTCGGTTATCATCTCCGGTGTGGCCGCTCTGACCGTATCTCCAATGATGTGCGCTCTCCTGCTTCGCGGCGGCAACCATAGCCGGTTCCAGCGGATCGTCGATAGTGCTTTTGGCTGGCTTGAAGGTGCATATGAACGGCGCGTTGCCGGGTCGCTGGGCTTCCGCCCGGTAACATTGTTTATTGTTATCGCACTTGTTGCCTTGACCGGCTTCCTCTTCACCAAGACGTCTTCTGAACTGGCTCCGGAAGAAGATTCCGGCGCTCTGTTCTCAATCGTCAACGCTCCGCAATATGCTACCTCTGCTTATACGAAGCTTTATGCCGATCAGATCGACAATCTGACCAAAGATTTGCCGGAGCTAAAAGCCCGCTTCAATATTCTTGGATTGGGAACGACAAATTCGGCATTTGCGATCTGGGTGTTCAAGGACTGGTCTGATCGTGACAAGTCGCAGAAGCAATTGCAGGAAGAGTTGCAAGGCCGTATTTCGCCTATAGCCGGCGCGGAGGCATTCATCTTCTCACCACCAACGCTTCCGGGTACAGGCGGTGGCTTGCCTATCTCGGTGGTCATTCAGTCAACGGGACCGGCTGACAAGGTCTTTGAAGTTGCCGAAGAGATCAAGAACAAGGCGCAGGCGTCTGGTCAGTTCATTATCGTCCAGAACTCGCTGTCATTCAACGCACCTCAAGTCACGATCACGATCGACCGTGACAGGGCTTCGGCCTTGGGCGTTCCCGTCAGCGAGATAGGTCAGACGCTCGGTTTGCTCGTTGGTGAGCCGAAAGTGTCGAAGTTTGATCGCGACTCCAACAGCTATGATATCTATCCGCAGGTCCCGCAGGATTTCCGGTCCAATCCGGATAAACTGGGACAGTACTTCGTCAGGAGTGCATCGGGAACAATGGTTCCTCTGTCTGCGGTTGTGAAAATCAGCGAGAATGCATCCCCAGCGGCTATCGAGCAGTTCAACCAACTCAATTCCGCGACCATCTCGGCATTGCCACTGCCTGGCGTGACGACCGGTCAGGGCCTGCAAACGGTTATCGACACTGCACGTCCATTGATGCCGGATGGGTTCTTCATGGATTATTCAGGCCAGTCTCGTCTTGAAATCGAACAGGGAAGCACAATCCTGATCGCATTTGCTTTGGCTGTGGTGGTTATCTATCTCGTGCTTGCGGCGCAGTTCGAAAGCTTCCGTGATCCGTTCATCATCATGATGTCGGTTCCCCTGTCGATCTTTGGTGCTATCGTACCGCTGAATCTCGGGCTGGGCACGCTGAACATCTATACGCAGGTTGGACTGATCACGCTCGTCGGGCTGATTACCAAGCATGGTATTTTGATGGTGGAGTTCGCCAATCAGCAACGTGAGCTTCATGGAATTTCGCGACATGACGCGATTATTCTGGCGGCAAAGACACGTCTTCGCCCGATCCTGATGACAACTGCAGCTATGGCCTTGGGCGTTATCCCATTGATCACGGCAACAGGCGCAGGTGCAGCCGCTCGTTACTCCATCGGTCTGGTAATCTTCTCCGGTATTTTGGTCGGGACGATCTTCACACTGTTTGTGGTGCCGATGTTCTACACCTTCATTTCCAGAAAGGATTTGAAGTCAGAGGCCGCCGACCCTGAGCCCACTGCGGCGGGCCACTACGGCAGAGTAAACCAATAAACAAAAAGGCCTCCGGACCAGATCGATCCGGAGGCCTTTTTTACGGTACAGTAATCAGGCGCGTTTAACGGCGCGGATGATTACAAGCAGGATAATCGCGCCAATTGCTGCAGCGATAATCTGTCCGATTATGCCCGCACCCAACGAGATGCCGAGCCTTGGAAACAAGAACCCTGCAATAAAAGCGCCGATCACGCCGACGACAAGGTCGCCGACGAGGCCAAAGCCACCGCCGCGAACCAGCATGCTGGCCAGCCAGCCAGCAATCAGTCCAACCAGTAGAAATACGAGAAGACCTTCTCCGCCCATATCAAGTTCTCCAATAACCGGTTTCACCACGATGGTTCGCAGGCCTGGATTCCTCAATCCATAATCGGCAAGAGAATCATCAAGACGAAGTTTACGCTGAGCCCGTGCTTTTGGATAACGAAACTTGATCGAGCCAAAACCGCTGCTTAGTCAACAGTTCCAACGACAGCTACACAATCACCCGGTTTGACCAAGCCTGGGAAGTGTCGAGCCGCAAGAACGCCGGTTATTCTAGCTCTTATTTCCGCAGGAGCAGCACCAGTGCGGCCAATCGGATAGATTTGAGCAATCAATTGCCCTTCCTGAACTGCTTCGCCAAGATCGACCATGGTTTCAATGAGGCCTGCATCCTCGGCAAATGAGAAGCAGTTTCCAGATGGCATGTCGAGCCAACGGGTCTCACGATGTTCAATTGCGCCGTGCAAAATGCCCGCATGCCGAAGAACATTTGCTGCGCCGCGCTTTGCTATCGCCACCGTTTCGGCGCGAGCCGTACCGCCACCACCAAGTTCAGTGGTGACAAACACCTTGCCCATTTCTTCCACGGTCGTGTCATACATTCCGACGGCATCGATCTCCAACATCCGCATGGACCATGGGGCGGAAAATGCCTTGACCGCATCAAAGCCTTTGGCCTCCTGGACCTTGTCAGGCAGAATATGAGCCGCAGCGAAAGGCACGAAATCAAGCGTCTTGCCGCCTGAATGGAAATCCAGGACCACGTCCGCACGCGGGAGCAATTCCCGAGTGAAGTAGTCGGCGATCTTCTGCGTTACCGTGCCATCCGGCTTCCCGGGATAGCTTCGGTTCATATTGCCTTTATCGATGGGCGATGTCCGCGTGCCAGCCTGAAATGCCGGATAGTTCATCGCGGGCACAATGATGACGGTGCCATTGATGGTATTGATGTCGAGTGTCCGGGCAAGATCGAACAGGGCTATCGGACCTTCATACTCGTCGCCGTGATTGCCGCCCGTTAGAAGTGCCGTCGGTCCATCTCCATTACGCAGAACTGCTATAGGGATCATGACAGATCCCCACGCAGAGTCGTCGCGGC
Organism: Phyllobacterium sp. 22552; assembly: GCF_052044585.1. Lineage (NCBI taxonomy): Bacteria > Pseudomonadati > Pseudomonadota > Alphaproteobacteria > Hyphomicrobiales > Phyllobacteriaceae > Phyllobacterium > Phyllobacterium sp. 22552. Next base: position 78,135 of record NZ_JBQENG010000006.1, read on the forward strand.
TATAAGGCAATCTCAAGAAACCATGCTGTACACCCTGCTTGTCGAGATCAATGGTGGGCGTGACAGGTGAGGGCCGAAGTGTCTGTAACTGCATCGTAGCCTCAGTTTTTGACGATAAGCTTGCGCGGGAAGTTGGCGAGACATTCAACGCCGGTATCGGTGATCAAAATGCTCTCGGTGATCTCAAGCCCCATCGTCTCCAGCCAAAGTCCGGTCATGAAGTGAAATGTCATACCCGGTTCAAGCACCGTCTTATCGCCGGGACGCAGGCTCATGGTGCGTTCGCCCCAATCCGGTGGATAGGAAATCCCGATTGGATAGCCGGTACGATTGTCTTTCACGATGCCGTATTTCTTCAAGACACCAAAGAAGCCGTTGGCAATGTCTTCGCATGTATTACCGGGTTTTGCTGCCGCAAGACCTGCCTCCATCCCTTCAAGCGTGGCTTTTTCCGCATCCAGAAACTCCTGTGTCGGCTTGCCGAGAAACACTGTGCGGGAAAGCGGTACGTGATAACGGTTGTAGCAACCTGCAATCTCAAAGAATGTCCCTTCGCCAAGCTTCATTGGCTTGTCATCCCAGGTGAGGTGGGGTGCGGAAGCATCCGCACCGGAAGGAAGCAAAGGCACGATGGCGGGATAGTCGCCGCCAAACTCTGGCGTTCCGCGAATTCCAGCATCGTAAATCTCTGCCACCAGATCGCATTTACGCATTCCGGGCTCGATCTTATCGACGATACGTTGATGCATCAGTTCGACAATACGCCCAGCCTTGCGCATATAATCAATTTCGGTGGGACTTTTGACTGCGCGCTGCCAGTTCACCAATGCGGTTCCGTCGACGAAACGGGCATTGGGCAGATGTTTTTGCAACGAGCCATAGGCCGCGGCGGAAAACCAGTAATTGTCCATCTCGACGCCGATAGTGAGCTTGTCCCAACCGCGCTCCTCAATAATTTGCGACAGGAAGTCCATGGGATGGCGTTCTGTTGACTGAACGTAGTGGTCCGCATAACCAATGATGTTGTCATGGTTCAGATAGGCTGTGCGTTTGGCGCCATTCGCATCCTGCCCGCGACCATACCAGACAGGCTCTCCTTCAGGCGGCACAAGGACAGCCTGATGAACGTAAAACGACCAGCCATCATATCCGGTGAGCCACGCCATATTGGATGGATCGCTGCAGATCAAAAGATCGATTCCGCGTGCCTGCATTGCAGCGCGTGTCTTCTTCAATCGATCGGCAAACTCCTGCCTCGTAAACTTCAGGTTAGGTCCGGTCATTTCTATTTCCTCATGCTTGGGCAAAAGCCCCTTATAAACTTTCGAAACTGGTTCCAGCATTTGCGTGGGCTGCGCGTTCCCGTGCCAGCGTGGCGATGGCTGTGTCCTGCACGCCCGTGCCCGTCAGGTCAGCCAATGTGATTTGGGACGATGAGGCGCGGCCTTTTGCGGAACCGGCAATGACTGCCCCGAGCTCACCATATGCAGCGTCTGGACCTACTAAGCCGGCTTTGATTGCGTGATGCAGTTCGCCCAAAATGCGGGTCTGCTTGAGACTGTCAGCAATGTAGAGATCAGCCTTAGTTATGATGTCGGGAGCCAGCTCGTTCTTATGTTCGGCGTCTGACCCCATGGCGGTGACGTGTTGCCCGGCACGTAGCCAGGCAGCTTGCAGAAGGGGATCGGAGGAGGGGGTAGTCGTGACAATAATGTCTGCAAGAGCCGTCGCATGTTCCGGATCGGCAATCGCTTTAACCGGAAAACCAAATTCTTTGCTTGCGCTATCGGCAATCTGTTCGGCCTTGGCGTAATCTCTTGCCCAGAAACATGCCTTCTCGATAGGCCGAACGAGAGTGAGCGCCTTTAACTGTAACAGTGCCTGCACACCCGCACCGAAAATCGTCGCGACGGTAGAATCGGGGCGCGACAAATGCTTGGCTGCCACTGCACCGGCAGCGGCGGTACGAATATCGGTCAAATAGCCATTATCGAGAAGCAATGCTTCTACGAGCCCGGTTTTACTGCTCAGCAAAACCATCATTCCATTGACGCTCGGCAAACCAAGTTTTGGATTGTCAAAGAAACCGGGGCTGATCTTTATTGCAAAACTATCAATGCCCGGCACATAGGCGGTTTTGACATCAACTTCGCCCCGATGTTCGGGAATATCGAGGCGCAAAATAGGCGGCATGGCCACTGCTTTGGTTGCGAGTGCCTCAAAAGCATTTTCAACGCAGGCGACAGCGTCAAGATTCAACCAGATGATTTTGCGTAGTTCTGCTTCTGTCAGAATGATCATGCGGGGCATTGTTCTGCTCTTCCACTGGACTGATCAGCGCAGATGACACTCTTGTGCTGATTCATATCGACGTTGCGCCCGGATAAAATGACAATGATTGGCCCGTCCGCGCGCACTTTGCCTGAAAGCAACGCGCCAATACCGACAGCAGCGGCACCCTCTATCACCTCGCGCTCATGTTGATAGGCATGACGCATGCCCGCTGCGATTTCCGGCTCGGTCAGTAAAATTACATCGTCAAGAAGGTCACGAGCCATTGCGAAGGTGAAACGATTATCGAGGCCGATACCACCACCGAGCGAATCCGCCAGACTAGCGCTTTCCTCAACGAGCACGGGTCTGCCTGCTTTCAAACTTGCGTGCATAGCGGCGCCATTCTGCATGGAAACACCAATGACTTTTGCATTCGGCTGCTTCGACTTGATCGCACAGGCAACGCCGGAAGCCAGCCCGCCACCTGACAGAGGAACAAAGACCGTGTGAATATTTGGAACGTCTTCGGCCATCTCCAGTCCGAGCGTGCCTTGTCCTGCAATGACATGTGCATTGTCGAAAGGCGGCACCATCACCAAACCGTCTTGAAGAACCAAACGCTCGACTTCCTCTTGAGCGTCATCCTGCGATTTGCCGACAATATGTATCTCGGCACCAAGGCGGCGAATTTCATCAACCTTGTTCTGGGGAACGAGACGGGACATGCAGATAACAGCTCGCATGCCTTCCAGTCGCGCAGCATAGGCAAGTGCACGGCCATGATTTCCTGTTGACGCAGCAACAACGCCGCGCCGCTTTTCAGCCTCGGAAAGCTGGCTCAATGCATTGGTCGCGCCGCGTAATTTGAAGCTACCGGTTGTTTGCCGATGTTCAAGTTTCAGCCAGACGGGGACGCCCAGCTGTTGAGTAAGATATGCGGATTGAACTGTAGGTGTTCGCACGACTTTAGCCGCAATGGCATCATGCGCCCGTTCAATATCGTTTATGCTGACGAGGTTTGAAGCCATTTTCACCAGCTTGCCATGGGCTGAGCCATCAGGCTGCCGCGTTCAGGCTTAAACGAGTGATCACCGCATATACGCAGAGTTGCCCATGCGGTTGCAAGATTACTGGTCACAACTGGCTTGCCAATCGCTTGTTCGATTTCTGCCGCCACAACCGCTGCGCGAACGGCAGTACAAGATATGAACAGGGCATCCGCATCGCTGGAGATTGTTTCGCGTGCAGCCAAGATCAATGACTTTGTGCTGATCCTTGCCATCTCCCGGTCATCATCCAGTCCAAAGCAGCTGAAATTCGCAATCTCAAAGCCCTTGTCGCTGAAATAGCTCGCCATTGGAGTGCTGGTCTCAAGCGTGTAAGGCGTAAGAATGCTGATCCTTTTCGCATCGAACGCCTCCAACGCCTTAACGGCGGCCAATGTGGGCGTAACCACAGGCACGTTCGGTTTGGCCTGCCGAATGGCATGTTCAATTTCATCATCGCCAATGACCACAGAGGCTGATGTGCAGGAATAACAGATTGCATCAAGCTCTTCGTCGGGCAGGATCATCCATGCGCCTTCGCTCATCGGACGAAGCATACGCCGCAGATTTCCAGGTGTGGTTGGATTGGCATAGGGAATGCGTGACGTGTAAAGGCCAATATTGCTGCTGGCCACCATACGCTGAAAGTCCGGCTCGGTCGTGTGATCGGTGGCAAGAATGAGGAGGCCGACGCGCTTTGATAAAGGCCGATCATCAAAATCAAGATGCAAGTCCGTCTGGCGAATAGTCGGGAACGAGTCCATCTTTGTACTCCTCAATCGATCTTGCCATATCGGCGTTCCAGCCAACGCAGCCCGATTACAGAAACGACACTAATGACGAGGAAGAACGCACCAACCATCGTGATTGGTTCAATATATCTGTAATTGTAGTTGGCGATGCTGCGAGCCTGGTTCATCAACTCAAGTACCGTGATCGCTGAAAGCAGCGGGGTTTCCTTGAACATGGCGATGAAATAGTTAGCCAAAGCCGGGATCATCGGCGGCAATGCCTGCGGCATGATAATCTGGGTCCATGTCTGGAAAGGGCTAAGATTGCATGCCTTTGCCGCCTCCCATTGGCCGCGCGCCACATTATCAATGCCAGCGCGGTACACTTCAGCCGTGTATGTACCGTAATGCAGCCCGAGCCCGATGACACCTGCGACGAGCGGCGAAAGCGTAACCCCGAGGTCCGGCAACACGTAGAAAATGAAGTAGAGCTGCACCAGCAATGGCGTGCCGCGAATGAACTCGGCAATAAAACCCATTGGCATTGATATCAGCCGGTTGCTGGAACGGCGTATAATGGCAATAACAAGCCCAACAATCGCGGCCAGGACCGACCCGAGCAGGGTGGCAATAATGGTAATTTTCACGCCTTCGATCAGCGTTGGAAGAATTTGAACGACGAAAGCCCAATCCCATTCCATTTTCGCCTCCTATGACCTGATGCCGTCTAGGCCGCGCGTCAGGTAACGCTCGAGACCACGGATTGCGAGGGAGATGATGCTGGCGATAAGAAAGTACAGCACAAGGATCGTAAGAAACGGGACGAGTGTATTGCCGGTTTGCGCACGTACGACTTGGGCCTGAAATGTCATATCCGAAAGCGATATGAGCGATACGACAGCTGAAGCTTTTAAAAGCTCAATGGCATTATTACCAAATGTCGGAAGCATCAGGACGAATGCCTGCGGCAGGATGATTTTGCGCAGGCCCTGCCAGCGTGTCAGATTGAGCGCGATACAAGCCTCGTATTGCTCTTTACCAATGGACTTGACTGCTCCGCGAACTACTTCTGCGCCGTAAGCACCTACATTCAGGCCCAGCGCAAGCACGCCCGCCTGCAACGGCGTGAGCGAAAAGCCAAAGAGCGGCAGCACAAAATAGGCCCAGAATAATTGTACGAAAATCGACGTGCCACGAAAAAATTCAATATAGGCCGTCGCAAGCCAGCGAACGGGAGCGATGCGAGATAATCTCCCAAGCCCGGCGAGAAATGCCATTACCAATGCCAGCACTGAGCCCATCAGCGTCAGCTGAATGGTGACGATTGCGCCGTCGAGGATAAGTTGCAGATAGCCGGCCCATTGGCCCATCGCTTCGCCACCTTTGTAAGAGTAAAGGAAAGAGCCGCTTCACCTTTAAGCGAAGCGGCATTACTTGCGGCCTTATTTGGCGGCGCAAAGCTTTTCGCGATTGGTCGAGATGGCTGCCGCTGCCGAGAAACCATATGGCTCTATGATTTTGGCAAATTCGCCAGATGTCTTCATCTCGGCAAGAACCTTGTCAAACTCATCACGCAGAGCAGTGTCGCCCTTGCGGAAAGCTGCGCCATCGCAATAAACAGGAGCACCCTGTACCGGCGCAATGACTTCGATGTTCGGATCATTTGCCTTTTTGACCAGATCATTGATTGAAAGAACGGGCAGGGAATATGTATCGATGCGACCGTCCTGCAGCATTTTCAAACCGCTCTGGCCGTCCGGCACAACAATAACGCGCTCACGTGGTACGCCTGCTTCAAGAGCCAGGCGCTCTTCCGTACCGCCGCCCGGCGCGCCGATTGTAGCTTTCTCATCCTTGGCAATATCCGCATAGCTCTTGAAGCCTTTTGGATTGCCTTTTTTAACGAGGAATGCCTCGGCGTCACAAAGGATCGGTTCCGAATAGGACACTGCATTGCAGCGTTCTGGCTTCATGAAAAGACCAGCAGTAACAACATCATGACGGCCAGCCTGAAGACCGGGGATCATGGCGCCATACTCGGAAATTGAAGCAACGACATCGTTGACGCCGAGCTTTTTGAACACCGCACGAGCAACATCCGGACCGGCACCCGATACGCTGCCATCGGCCTTAACGGCCGTGAATGGCGGTTCATTTGCAATTGCAATGCGGGCAAAGCCTTGCGCTTTCAACTTGTCGAGCGCTTCGTCAGCCTTTGCCGGCATTGAAGAAACCAGAGCAGACAATGCTGCGGCTCCCAACAATGCACTGATCGTTTGTAGTTTCATCATGTTCCCAACTCCTTGGTTTTCTTTTTTGTAGGATCGCCGAGGGCCTGTTAGATGCGGTGACCTGCGGCGATGATCTTTTTCAGGAAGGCCTGTGTTCTTTCCTGCTTCGGATGTCTGAAAATTTCGTCCGGCTTGCCATCCTCGACAATTCGACCGCGATCAAAGAACAGAACGCGATCAGCAAAATCATGGGCAAAACCCATCTCGTGGGTAACGAGAAGCATTGTCATGTCTGTTTCGCGGCACAGACGCCAAAGCACGTTCAGCACTTCCTCCACGAGTTCTGGATCGAGGGCAGATGTAACTTCGTCAAACAACATGATCTTCGGTTGGAGGGCCAAAGCACGGGCAATTGCGACGCGCTGTTTTTGGCCACCGGAGAGCTGCGACGGCATGGATTTCGCCTTATCCGCAAGCCCAACCATGTCCAGCAATTCCATTGCGTGCTGCTCGGCATCTTTTTTCGCGACGCCCTTTGTCAGCATGGGCGCTAACGTCACATTATCGAGCACGCATTTGTGCGGGAACAGATTGAACAACTGAAAGACCATGCCAATCTTTTCGCGCATTTTGTGAAGATGCGCGTCATCCGCTGGTTGCAGCTTTCCGTTACGCTCCATCTGATAAAGATTGTCGCCGGCAACGCGGATCGTTCCGGAATCTATTCCCTCAAGCGTCATGAGGATGCGCAGGATCGTAGTCTTTCCCGAGCCCGATGGTCCAATGAGAGCGAGCTTTTCGCCCGGTGCTACACTGAATGACAGGTCGTTCAAAACTTTGAACGCACCAAAACTTTTACTGATGCCGTCAATCTCGATGATTGGTGCGGCTGCGGATGGTGGCATGCGTGTCTCCCTTCTGGTTGAGACAACCTCATGCGCTAACGATGGGAGACTTATGAAATCATGTCAATTGTTAAAATTAAATCATGACAATTTAACTGATCGTGATGAAAAATCAGGCAGTTTGGTCAAATAGCAAGGAGCAGATGTTCAAGGTCTCCACGAAGAAGATTGGCAACAACACCAAGTCCGGACCGCAGCTCCTGCTCAGTTGTTGAGCCGAGCGAGATCCGTACCGCCGGATGCCACGGATAATTTGAGATGCGGAAGGACGCGCCGGGGGCGATGGCAACTCCTTGCAGCCTTGCATGCGCCACAAAAGCTTCTTCAGTCCGCTCCCCAGTTAGAGGTAACCAGATGTGCAGGCTTTGCGGATGTGACAAGAAAGGAATGCCGCTTAAGACTTCGGCAGCAACGGAATGTCTGGCCCGCAGCGCCTCACGCTGCCAGTTGACCAATTCCATGGCCGTGCCGTCCGATACCCATCGGCTCGCAATTTCTGCAACGATCGGTGTGGCCATCCAGTTTGAAACAAGATGCCTATTGGCAACAGCAGCGACATAGCGATCAGGTGCCACCAAATAGCCGATCCGCAGACCAGGTATGACGATCTTGGTGAAACTGGTGAAATAGAGCGTTCGCTCTGGCGCAATTGATGCGATGGGAGGCGGACGATGCTCGACAAGCGGGCCCAGCACATCACTCTCGATGATCGCGATGTCATGCTTGCGGGCAATAGCCACCAGAGCATTTCGCCGCTCCAGGCCCATCAGTGTCCCGGTCGGATTGATAACCGAGGGCTGAACGAAAACTGCTTGGATACCGGTGACCCTGCAGCATTCGTCGAGCGATTCCGGAATAATGCCCTGATCATCGATGGCAAGGCCTTCAAGCGTAAGGCCAAGATAGGAGGCTAGCGGCGTCAATGTGTGATGCCCTATCCCTTCCGTCGCGACCTTCGAACCGGGTGGCGCTGCGCTCATCAAGGCGACCGTCATGGCAGCAGTCGCACCGTTTGTTACACTGATATTCCCAGGCGCCACCTCCAGCCCGCACGCGCGCAGCCATTCCACTGCGATGGTACGGTGGCGTGGGAAAACAACATTTGGCCGGAATGACAAAGCCGAACTTGGAGGCAGGGTTTCCGACAGCCACGCCAGGGCTTTTTTCATGCGCTCCAAATGCATTGGCTCGCATATGGGCTTCAAGATGGACAGATCGATAACCTCGCCAAGTCGTTCCGGCAGATAGGGAGGATCCGGCTCACGGCTGTTTTGACAGACGAATGTACCACGCCCGGTTTCACCCGAAATCAAATTGCGGCGAATCAATTCTTCATAGGCGCGACTGACAGTCTGTACCGAAAGTCGCAAATCATCGGCCATTCGTCGATGCGTTGGCAGACGGGCGCCACCTTCCAGTTTGCCATCAGCGATAGCACGTGCAATCTGTTCTGCCAGCGATAGATAGGCTGGACGGCGAAGGCTTGTCGGATCTGGTTGCCACAATGTCATGATTTATAAGTGATCGAAGTCAGTGCAATTGACAATCAAAAAATCACAACGTCATGATTATAACATGAATCCAACGGGCGTATCATGACCTCAATCAAGCTAGATCCAATCGATATACGCATCCTTGATGAAATCCAGCGGGAAGGCCGGATCACCAAGCTTGCACTGGCCGAACGGGTAGGAATATCTCCGACACCATGCTGGACACGCCTGCGCCGCCTGGAAAAGGCAGGTGTCATTACAGGGTATCATGCCCGTATCGCGTTGCGGCTTATCGCGCCCATTACGACCGTGCTCATGGAAGTTACTCTGGGTGCGCACAAACAAGCGGATTTCGAGCGGTTTGAACGCGCAATCAAAACGCTGCCAGAAGTGGTTGCCTGTTGGTCGGTCGGAGGAGGCGTCGATTACGTTCTCAAAGTCATGACTCGCGATATTGATGCATATCAGCGACTGGTGGATGACCTTTTGCAACGCGAAATCGGCATAGACCGGTATTTTACCTATATCGTGACCAAGACCGTCAAAGATGACGCGGTATTGCCTGTGGCTGAGTTGTTGACCGACGCGGATAATAGCTAGTCAATCTCTCTTTCAGTGTTACGAAATAAAGACAATCTCTCTTAACCCGGCGTCTCATATAGGCTGTCTCTCTTCCGATTTGTGCGACCCTTGCACCGAACAATTCCGGGAGAGTTGAATGTCCGCTCACTTTGCACGACCAGATCGCCATGCCGCACTTGATCGCCTGACCGACCGGCGCATGCTGCGCGAATTGGCCTATGTCGATGGCCATTGGACTGCAGGTGACGCAGGACAGACCTTTGAAGTTTCTGACCCTGCGACCGGTGCTGCTATAGCCTGGGTATCCAAGCTCAATGCGGATCAAACTTCGATTGCCGTTGATGCTGCCGTGAGAGCTTGGCCGGCTTGGCGGGCGCTTCTCCCTCAAGAGCGAACGGCAAGATTGCGGAAGTGGTACGAACTCATATTGGCTGCGAAGGATGATCTGGCTTTGATCATGACCCTTGAGCAGGGCAAGCCGCTCAGTGAATCGCGCGGCGAAATCGAGTATGCCGCCTCCTTTATCGAGTGGTATGCGGAAGAGGCCAAGCGCTTAAACGCCGAGAATGTAACAAGTCATCTTTCCGGCGCTGAGATGATTGTTCGCCGCGAAGCAATTGGCGTTGTCGGGATTGTTACGCCCTGGAACTTCCCATCAGCCATGCTGACGCGAAAGGCAGCAGCCGCCTTGGCCGCTGGTTGTACTGTCGTTGCGCATCCATCATCGGAAACGCCGCTTTCGGCGCTTGCTCTGGCAGAGCTTGCTGATCGTGCAGGTATTCCTGCTGGCGTTTTCAATATTGTCACAGGCGACGCTGCAACAGTGGTTGGACGCATGTGCGAAGACCCGCGCGTCCGGGCGTTAAGCTTCACCGGTTCAACAGAAATTGGCCGGCTTATCGCGGCGCAATGTGCGCCAACCATGAAAACTCTCGTGATGGAATTGGGCGGTCATGCACCGCTTATCGTGTTTGCCGATGCGGATATTGATCGCGCCGTAGACATCGCCATTGATGCAAAGTTCGCCACTTCGGGACAGGATTGTCTCGCTGCAAACCGGATTTACGTTGAGCGCCCAATACATGCGGCTTTTGCTGCAGCATTTGCCAGGCGGATTTCTAAGCTGAAGGTCGCTCCGGGACTGACTGAGGGCGTTGATATCGGTCCTCTGATGCATGAACGCGCTGTTCAAAAGGTTGAAGAGCAGGTTGAGGATGCCGTGGCACGAGGCGCGAAATGCGCTGTCGGCGGCAAGCGCCATCACGCCGGTGCATTATTTTATGAGCCCACGCTTCTTTTGAATGTACCAGAAGATGCACTGATCATGCGCGAAGAGACATTCGGCCCTGTGGCGGCTCTTGCCGTATTTGATACGGAAGAAGAGGTCGTTCAGCGCGCCAACGATACAGAATATGGCTTGGTTGCTTATGCCGTGACCAAGGATGGGGCGCGAATGCTGCGTCTTGGCCGTAGCCTCGAATATGGAATGGTCGCGATAAACCGGGTGAAAATCACCGGCGCGCCAATTCCCTTCGGGGGCATTAAACAGTCCGGGCTGGGGCGCGAAGGATCGCGGCACGGAATCGAGGCTTTCACAGAACTAAAATATCTCTGCATCGACACTCACTGATTTAGAAGAACAGGATAGTACCATGCTTGAACGCTCGAACGAATTGAACGCCTGGGATCGGGACCACTTCTTTCACCCGTCAACTCATATGGGCGCTCATGCGCGCGGTGAAACACCAACGCGTATTATCAAAAGCGGTGAGGGCGTTCATATTACCGATAGTACCGGTCGCACCAGTATTGATGCATTCGCGGGGCTTTACTGCGTCAATGTTGGCTATGGCCGAACCGAAATCGCCGACGCCATTGCAAAACAGGCTCACGAGCTCGCTTATTACCATGCCTATGTCGGGCATGGCACGGATGCATCAATAACACTTTCCAAGATGATCATTGATCGCGCGCCGGAAGGAATGAGCCGGGTCTATTTCGGGCTTTCCGGCTCTGACGCCAATGAAACCAACATCAAATTGATCTGGTACTACAACAATGTTCTGGGTCGTCCTGAAAAGAAGAAAATCATTTCCCGTTGGCGTGGCTATCATGGCTCGGGAATCATGACCGGCAGCCTGACAGGGCTTGAGCTTTTCCATAATGCCTTTGATCTGCCGCGTGCGCCAATTCTCCACACGGAAGCACCCTATTACTTCCGCCGCGAAGATCGTTCGATGAGCGAAGAGCAATTTTCGCAACATTGTGCCGACAAGCTGGAAGAGATGATCCTTGCAGAAGGACCGGAAACAGTCGCAGCCTTCATCGGTGAGCCAATTCTTGGGACAGGCGGCATTGTCCCGCCGCCAGCAGGTTACTGGGAAAAAATTCAGGCCGTACTCAACAACTACGACATTTTACTCGTAGCTGATGAAGTGGTTACCGGATTTGGCCGTTTGGGTACAATGTTCGGATCGGATCATTATGGCATTAAGCCCGATCTGATCACCATCGCGAAGGGGCTCACCTCAGCATATGCACCGCTCTCGGGCGTCATCGTTTCAGACAAGGTTTGGCAGGTACTGGTCAAGGGATCCGATATGCTTGGTGCAATCGGGCATGGTTGGACCTATTCAGCACATCCGATCTGCACTGCGGCTGGTATCGCCAATCTCGAACTTATCGACAAGCTCGATCTTGTGACAAATGCCGGTGAAACCGGTGCTTATTTCCGCAAGCAGTTGACTGAAGCCTTGGCAGAGAATGCCATCGTCGGTGAAGTGCGCGGTGACGGGATGCTCGCCGCCGTAGAATTTGTTGCTGACAAAGACGATAGGAAATTCTTTGACCCTGCATTGAAAGTCGGACCACGCATTGCGGCAGCTCTGGCTGAACTTGGCGTGCTTGGGCGGGCCATGCCGCAAGGCGATATTCTGGGCTTTGCACCACCATTATGTTTGACCCGGGACGAGGCTGATACGGTTGTCAATGCCGCGGCCAAAGCGGTCGAGTCGATTGCAAAAACGCTCTGAGGTTCACCATGAAAGAGCAAAACATTCCGCAGACCATGGCCGCTATACAACTCATTGGCCATGGCGGGCTCGACAAGCTGATTTACAATGAGAACACGCCGGTTCCTACACCTGCGCCGGGCGAGGTTCTTATCGAAATAACCGCTTGCGGTATGAACAATACGGATGTCTGGGTGCGGGAAGGCGCCTACGGCACCGAGGAAGATGCTGGCGCCGTTTCAACCTGGCGCCGACAAGAGCCGACATTAAGATTTCCGCGCGTTCAGGGGACTGACATAGTCGGGACGATTGTTGCTGTTGGCGAGGGCGTCGACAAGGCGCGTATCGGGCAACGCGTAATGGTCGATTTTTCCATCTATAATCGCGATGATGATAGTCTTGCCGATATCGATTATATTGGTCATGGACGCGATGGCGGTTATGCCGAATATGTAACCGTGCCGGTTGAAAATGCTCATTACGTCAACACGGATTTGAGTGATATCGAACTTGCCACCTTCTGCTGTGCATATTTAACCGGCGAACAGATGCTGGAACGCGCCGGATTGCGGGCAGGAGAGCGAGTGCTTGTTACTGGCGCATCAGGTGGCGTGGGCTCCGGTATTGTTCAACTTGCAAGGGCACGGGGTGCAATTCCCTATGCGCTTGTGGGAGCGGGCAAAGAACAGGCATTGCTCGACATTGGCGCTGAAGCAGTGATCACACGGGGCACCAATGACCTTGTGACAGCGGTGAATGATGCGACCGGCGGAGAGCCAATTGACGTCGTAGCCGATCTTGTTGGCGGTTCAATATTCAACGATTTGCTGCGCATTCTCAGGGCTGAGGGTCGTTACACCACAGCCGGAGCAATTGCTGGACCTGTTGTGCAGCTCGATCTTCGCACCATGTATCTTAAACAACTGGCTTTGCATGGCTCATCGCAGGGCACGCGGGGAGATTTCCGCCGGATCGTGCGCTATATTGAAGAAGGCAAGATCCGGCCGCTTGTTGGCGGCGTCTATCCGCTTTCTGAGTTTCACCGCGCACAAACGGATTTCATGGCCAAATCCTTTGTCGGGAAACTGATTGTCGTGCCGGATGCCAAATTCGACAATATCCGAATTAATGGAAATCCCTAGATTTCGGCATTATGCGAACATTTCTGGGATGACGCGCCCGCGCGTCTCCCTGGACAGAATGGTTGACTTCGTCACTGCGTGATACGGGCAAAATGGCCCGCTGCTCAGAGAGACGATAAAGGTCGCCAGTCCGATCGATAAGCTTTCTGGCAACGATGTGCACCACATTATCGGCGCTTTGAACTATTCCTTCGATCTGGATCAGCCGAGATCCCATCACTTCCTTACGATAAATGTTGAGGAGCTTTTGCCAGATGACAATGTTGGAGATGCCTGTTTCATCTTCAATAGTCATAAAGACTACGCCTTTTGCAGTTCCAGGCCTTTGCCGAACAGTCACCACTCCAGCCAGTTTGACGCGCTTATTATTCGCTAGACTATTTGCAAATTGGCATGTGGAAACGCCTTCTGACACAAACATTTCTCGCAAAAACTGCATCGGATGCCCTTTGAGCGAAAGCCTTGTCGATTCGTAATCGGCAATGACGTGCTCAGAGAGTTTCATTTGAGGAAGAACCGTTTTGACTTCCGTAGCTAACTCATTTGTTTCAGCCGCTTGAAATAGGGGCAACGTCGTGTTGTCAGGGAAGCGGCGCACGGCCCAAAGTGCCTCTCGCCGGTCGATACCTAGCGAACGAAATGCATCTCCATCGGCAAGCAAGACAAAAGCCCGTCTTTCAAGTTTCGTCAGACGCCTTACCTGTTCAATATCGGTATAGGCTTGCTTTCTTCTCTCACAGATCAAGTCGGCCCAAGGCTTTGAAAAACCGTCGACCTGACGAAAACCGAGTCTTGTGCATAAAACACCATTTTCCTTTGATTCCAATGTGTTGTCCCAATGACTGAAATTAATATCTACAGGACGTACTTCGACATCATGCTTGCGCGCATCGCGAATAATCTGGTCTGGCGGATAAAAACCCATAGGCTGTGAGTTCAACAATGCCGCCGCGAAAGCAGCGGGATAATGACACTTAATCCAAGATGAAATATAGACCAGGATGGCAAAACTCGCAGCATGGCTTTCAGGAAAACCATACTCGCCAAATCCTTTGATCTGGTTGAAGCAGTTTTGAGCGAAATCCCTTTCATAGCCTCGGCGAACCATGCCTTCCACCATCTTGTTTTCCAGTTTGTGTATAGTTCCCACATGCCGGAAAGTTGCCATGGCGCGGCGCAATTGATTAGCTTCATCGCCGGTAAAACCTGCTGCGACGATGGCAATACTCATCGCCTGCTCCTGAAAGAGAGGAACTCCAAGCGTCCGGACAAGAACCTCTTTCAATTCGTCTTTATGTCCGTGATCAGGCGAGGGTGAAGGATAAACAACAGAATCAGGATTGTTGCGCCGCTTCAAATAGGGATGAACCATATCCCCCTGAATGGGTCCCGGTCTTACTATGGCGACTTCAATAACCAGATCGTAAAATTTCCTCGGACGAAGGCGCGGCAGCATATTCATCTGTGCACGGCTTTCCACTTGGAAGACCCCAAGGGAATCTGCCTTGCAGAGCATGTCGTAGACGTCGTCATCATCCAATGGGATGTCCGCAAGTCCATAGCGTTTACCACCGTGTAGATGAATGAGATCAAAGGCCTTGCGGATACAAGTGAGCATGCCAAGCGAAAGAACATCGACTTTCATGATATTGAGTTCGTCAATATCATCCTTGTTCCATTCGATGAAAGTACGGTCTTTCATGGCGGCGGGCCCTATCGGAACGGTCAAATCAAGACGTTCCTGCGTGAGGACGAAACCGCCAACATGTTGGGAAAGATGACGTGGGAAACCAAGCAGTTCCTTGGCAAGCCTTATGGTGCGGCGGATCATGACATTATCAGGATCAAGTCCAGCCTGCTTTATTTCCTGCTTTTCAACGACCGATCCCCAACTACCCCAAACCATATTGGCCAAAGCGGCAGTGACATCTTCTGTCAGGCCCAGTGCTTTCCCAACATCACGGATTGCACTGCGCGGCCGATAACTGATGACGGTTGCAATAATAGCAGCATGGTCGCGCCCATATCGCTCGAAAATCCATTGCATGACTTCTTCGCGGCGCTCATGCTCGAAATCCACATCAATATCGGGCGGTTCTTTACGTTCTTTCGAAAGAAACCGGTCAAAAAGCAGGTTGCTTGTGGCGGGATCAACGGCCGTAATGCCCAGACAATAACAGACAGCAGAATTGGCCGAGGAACCGCGCCCCTGACAAAGGATATTTTGTGAGCGGGCATAGGTAACAATGTCATAAACAGTCAGGAAGTAGGGCGCATATTCCAACTCCCCGATCAGGGTCAGTTCTTTTTCCAGGATCGTAGACACATTTTTGGGAATGCCATCCGGATAGCGTTTATTGGCGCCGATCCATGTTTCATCGATCAGATGTTGCTGGGGTGTTTTGCCGGGTGGAACAGGTTCATCAGGATATTGATAGCGTAAATCATCAAGAGAAAAACTGATCGGCTTCACAAAGCGCTGCGTCTCTTCAAGTGCTTCCGGAAAAAACCGAAAGAGATACTGCATGTCGGTTGGCGATTTCAGATGCCGCTCTGCATTCTTTTCCAGTTTGCGGCCAGCTGTCTCTATCGTAACATGCTCACGGATACTGGTCAGCACATCCTGAAGTGGCCGCCGGGCAGGAGTGTGATAAAGCACATCATTAACTGCCAAAAATGGAATGTTTGCATCGGCTGCAATTCGAACCAGTTTTTCACCGTGACGCCTGTCGGCTCCCTTGCGCGGCATCACCAGACCAAGCCAAACGCAATCCGCCGCCGCAAAAGCTAGTTTTTTTAGGAAGTCCGTGAAGCTTTCGTCGGGATTTTCGGGAGGCATTACAGCTATCTGAAAATTGTCTGCCTTGAACAGAAAGTCTTCGAAAAGCAGATGGCATTCCCCTTTGGTCTTGGCACGGTGCTTTCCCACACTCAAAATCTGGCAGAGATGACCGTAAGCAGGGCGATCTCGCGGATAAACAACAAGGTCAGGCGTGCCGTCAGTGAAACTTAGCCGACAACCAATATAGAGGTCTATTGAAAGACCCTGTTCTTTTTTGATTTCTTTTCTGGCGCTATGGGCTCGCACCACGCCAGCAAGTGTATTGCAATCGGCAATACCAATGCCTTTAAGCCCCAGAAGAGCTGCAGCCAGAACCAGTTCCTGGGGTTGCGACGCCCCCTTGAGGAAGGAAAAATTGCTGGTGACGGCAAGCTCAGTATAATCCATCAGGCAAAAATCCCATGCAAATACCATCGGGGGGTGGGATCGCCTCGCTCATAAAGACCCTCGCGGAATACCCAAAAACGCTTTCCCTGATTGTCTTCAACCCGGTAATAGTCGCGTGTGAGAGCACCCGCATGCTCGCGCCACCATTCTGGTGCAATACGCTCGGGTCCTTCAGCTAAAACAATCGTGTGCTGTACGCGGCGCCACGTAAAGCGCGCCGGTGCACCGTCAGGAACTCCCGATGTCGTTTCAATGCGTTCGGGTGGATTAAACAGTCTGATTGGTCTTTCGGGAGGATTTCCAGGGTAATGTTCTGGTGACCACTGAACTGATTGATCCGATCTATTCCCGGCTGCAGCTTCAAGCATGACAGCACGTTCAGGAATGTGCGTATCAATAGCAACAGGTCGCAACACACGCGAACTGCCCAATCTTATAGAAAGTCTATCGATGAGCGCATCAAATGCTTCTGTCTCTTGCCGCGTATTGTCGAGACTTTTCTGCAGCGCATGTGTTTGTTCTGTTCGAATAGCAGAGAGCCGAACAATATCAAAGCCATAGCCTGCATCCAGAGGTTCTGCCAAGCTTGATAGCCTCTCCTTGAGCAATCGCAGTAATGTTTTTGTCTCTACAAGCGGCCTTCCGGATTCAATACGAATCCGTCTCACATTTCCATCAACACGAAAAAAACTCGCTTCGATTTCACGCGCACCTTGAACACGGGTTTGCAATTGCCTGAAAAGTTCATCGCCAAGGGATTGAAGTAAAAGCTCGACGGAATCCATAACAACCAAAGGTTCGGCCATGCGTCGCTCAACCATACAGACAGGCACAATACGGCGCGGAGAAATTGGCTGGTCTTGCCTGCCAAAAAGACTGTCCAGGCGATTGATCAGCGCTTTTCCGAAACGGGCAACAAGGGCAGCACGGGGCAGAACCTCGACTTCGCCAACATGCAGCAGACCTGCGCGCTTCAGACCAGCAAGATGTGCTGCTTCTATCTCAAGACAGGCAAGGTGCAGTTTATATAGTCTCTTTTCTTCATCATCGCCGATGACACCGCCGGATGAATAGCGTGCAAAGGCACGGGCAGAGGCTGCATTGCTTGCGATGGCTGATTTTACTGCCACGCCCTGTTGATTGAGACGATTGTGAATATCCTTGAGCATAGTGTGCTCATCCCCAAAAAGATGAACACAGCCTGTAATATCGAGGATAAGACCATCCGGATCGTCAAAAGCGGCCAGAGGCGTGTATCGATCACACCAATCTGCCAGACGCTCCAAAAATGCGGAATCCTGACGAGGTGAGGCAAATGCGATATCCAGCTTTTCAAACTGCGCACGTGCATCAGCCAAAGTCATGCTTTTGTATAGACCTGCTTTTGCAGCTCTCTGATCAACCGCTACCAGCCGTAAAGTATTGGCAATCTTGTCAACAACAATGAGATACTGATCAGAACGGTCGCGCTGCGAATTTTCGCGTTTGAGACGATCCGTAGGAAGATGTGGAAACCACAGAGCCAAAAACCTGCTCGATCCGTTGGAAAACATGATTTTCACTCTCCCATTGTAATAGCCATTGGCCTGTGTTGCCCTGCCTGTTGCGAATGAGTTGGACTTGAAAAACAGGGTTGCCCGGCGCGTTTGCACCAGGGGATTGTGAGGTTGCAGCACGAATTAACCACCGTGTGACGGCAGCATTTTCACCCGGAACAGCTCCCAGCCTCAGGAGAAAGGCGGGCACTTCGGCCTGTTGTGCGCTAAGCAGTAATTTTCGCGAGGCAGTCAAATCCAGACATTTGGGATGGCCCCACGGCGCAATAATAACTGCTCCCATACCGCGAATGCCAAGGCTGTCTGCTGCAGCCTTTAAAACATTATGAGGCGAGGAGCACCGAACGAAAACCACCCGCTCCGGGTCGAGACCCAAATAATGCAGGCCGGGAGCATAGGGAAAGCCATGTTCATTGCCTGTAAAATCCTCTTCAATCCAAAGAATGGGGCTTAGGTTGGCTGATGCGCGCAAGGCGAGGGCAATAACAAAACCTGTTGCGGCTCCTGCGTCCCCACTTTCCTTCGCAAAAATCTCATGCAGAGCGCCTCGCTGAAGGCCACCCCGAAATACGCCGTCTACAGCCCGGCAGCCAAGATCAAAGGCAGAGCCAGACACACCTTGCGTGCCTTGCTCATTTAGAGACGCAATATCGCGTCTTAACGCCGTTAGATCGACGATCGCCACTATAGAACCCCTGTTTGTTCATGATATGTTCCATTATCAAATTTAAGGTATCCAGTGTCAAGCGCTTCCCGATACGAATGGTTAGAATCAGATCATCAATTGCAGATTTCAGAGTCATCCAGCCTTTCGCTGTTGAGACTCATGGGAAGGATTTCTGATCTGGCTCTGAAGCCCTTCTTCGCGATAATGGTTGTGTTATAGATTGAGGTGAAACTACGCTCAAAGTCATAGAAATGATCGCATGTCTGCCAAATCCACCGCTCCCATACCTAAATCGGAAAAGAGACATTCACTATTATTTCGGTGGATGTTGAGGCGGAATGCTCGGCAGGCGTTAAAGCTGCCACAGGTCAGAGCCCGAGAAACAGAGCTGTTTCGTGAAAGTATAAAGGGAAATTTGCCAAATTCAGGTAATGTTCTCCTGGCAGCATGCGATGATCGCTATTTCTACAATTTTGCTCTGGGGCTGATCAAATCCATCGAACGTCTAGGTCAGCCTGAGGCATTCCATCTTCTGCTTCTTCAACCTTCCGGCAAGGTCATCGAGGAAGCGGCTACCCTTTCCAAGACTCTCAAGCACGTGAGGCTGACCTATTCTATTGATCCATGCGCACTGGCAGAGGGGCTGCCACGCCGTGAAATCTATTATACCGCCGCACGCTTCCTGCTAGCGCCTTTAATTCTGGAAGCTGGTGTCGAACGCCTTCTTATGATTGATGTCGACGCCGTGATGAATCGGTCTCCCTGGCCAATAATTCCATCTGATTTCGACCATCAAAGCGGAGCATTCATATTTAGAAGGAATGAAAAACATCCGTGGCGCAAAATTCTTGCATCTGCCGTTCTTTTAAATAATTCGCCAGGTTCAATGCGATTGGCAAATGCAATTGCCGTTTCGATAGCAGTTAGCTTGGGGAAGAAACCCAAATATCATATCGACCAGATTCTACCGTTTTACGTCTGCGACTTTGCAAGCAAAACGATTCAGAATTTTTCCACTGTGGATATTCCCCCCAAACTCATGGGATATGATTACGAGCCGGAAGCCGCTTTCTGGACAGTCAAGGGTCATCAGGCGCTTGATACTTTTATAAGCGAAAGAGACAGGCTTCTTGGCCCAACGGAACAAGAAAACTAAGTCCGCCTGAAAAGTTAGGCGCGGCAGTTAAGCCCTGTGTGAGTGCCGATAGCGCGAATAATGTCATCCCAATCCTCAAGGTGAATTTCATGGCCGCCACCTGGAACACGGAGAAGTTCTGCACCTGGAACGCTTTGTGCCAGCAATTCGCCGTGCTCGATCGGAAAAATCGGGTCCGCTGTGCCGTGGACAACGAGAAGAGGTTTAGCTAATTCGTCGCGCTTGTTGTCCCAGCTGTCACCACCTTTCAACATGAAATGATTGGTAGCGCTGGCGAAGTTTTTAGCACGCTTCACATCATGCTCCACGAGTTTACGGGCCTGCATCTCATTATAGGGATGCCGTGTACCTGCAATCATCTGCGTATCTTTAACAATAAAATCTATGACCTGAGCGCTATCGGTCCAATCAACACTCTCGCCTGTCGCTGCGTGCTCCATATAGGCACTACTCGTCTGCGGAAGGTTGGAGGTATCAACGCCGATGGGCGTGGTTGAGATCAAGGTCAGCGTTTTTACGCGTTCAGGATGGGCGAAAGTGGCCATTTGCGCGATCATACCACCCAGCGACATACCGACCAGATGTGCGGTTTTGATATTGTAGGCGTCGAGCACGCGAAATGCATCCTGAGCCATGTCGTCCATTGTATAGTCAGGGTTTCCCGGCTCATAAGCGGTCGAAAGGCCGGTATCCCGATTATCATAACGAATGACGTAGCGATTTTGGGCGGCGAGTTGCTTGCAAAACCCCTCCGGCCACCACAACATGGAAGCCATGGCGCCCATGATAAGCAGAACAGGCTCATGGGTTGGATCTCCAAAAGCCTGCGTGGCGATCTCAACATTGTCAGCAATGATGATCCGTTCATTCATTTCGTCATCCCCCTGCACAGCATCTGAGGTGTCAATGCCTCGAGCCTCGTCTCAAACGAACAGCAACTACATTGGTTGTGAACTTACATAACTGATCCTATAATGCAACCAGTCTTGCTAAAGAAGCAACCGCCGGCAATGACAGCAAAAACCAGAAGAGGTTCAAATGTTGGATCGTGCAGATTTCTATGACGCAGAATTAAAACGTCACACCAAACACTTGATTGCCGCTGCCAGCGTTGGAGTGAGTGACCATGTGCTTGATGTGGGTTGCGGGGCAGGGCAAACCACGCGCGATGCCGCCAGCCTTGCTGTCAATGGCAAGGCGATTGGTGTGGATACGTCAAGCGATATGCTGGAAGTTGCCAGGCAACGGGCAAATGATTCTGGGCTCAAAAATGTTTCATTTGAGCAGGGCGACGCCCAAAGCCACGTATTTCCCCAAGCCAGATTCGATCTTTGCATCAGCCGGTTTGGCGCTATGTTCTTCTCTGATCCGGCTGCCGCGTTTGCAAATATTGCCAGCGCCATGCGTCCCGATGCGCGACTGGCATGGATGGTATGGCAGAGCCAGGATAAAAATGAATGGTCTGGCGCCATTCGGCGAACCGTAGCTCCGACCACGATGGCCTCACCGGAAACCCGGAAGGCGTTTTCCCTTGGTGAACCTGCTAGCGCCAAAGAGCTTCTCAATACCGCAGGGTTTGTATCCGTCGATTTTATCGACGTGCGGGAACCGGTATTCTACGGAGCATCTGTCGACAGCGCGTTTGACGCTCTCATGAAAATCTTCTCCATAAAGGATATGCTTGCTCAAACGAATGAAGCACCCGAACCTGCCTTGCAACGGCTGCGCAATCTGCTTGAGGCTCATATGACCACTGACGGGGTGCTCTTTGACTCCCGCGCCTGGGTAATTACCGCTCGAAGAGAATAGGATATTTTGCGGGAATGATGGTGAGCGCGCGGGGGTTCGAACCCCGGACCTACTGATTAAAAGTCAGTTGCTCTACCGGCTGAGCTACGCGCTCCCTTGAAAGCCATAAACTGGCCTCGGGAAGTGCGGCGGAACATAGGTGCGAGATGGCAATCGGTCAACAGCTATTGTGCATAGTTTCTGTGATAAAAAGCGTTGTTTTTACAGCTTTCTTCAAATTTCCCCGGCAGAGCTACCCCGTAATGCGGTATTTGATCAGAGGAATGGCGAAAAGGTGATTGGAAATCCGAACAGATTCGGCTTAATCCGGCGCAACCTGAATGACCATGAAGGAGCGCATATGGCGCTGGATGTTTCCTATCTGACTGCCGCCGGGGCCGGGGCGCTCTCATTTCTTTCACCTTGTGTGCTGCCTCTCGTGCCGCCGTACCTGTGCTACATGGCAGGGGTGACTGTAGAAGACTTCCGAGCTGATGCTTCCACCGCCAAAATTTCACCGGTCAGGCGCGCGCTCCTTTTATCGTCCTTTTGCTTCGTCTTGGGATTCACCACAGTTTTTGTTCTACTGGGTGCAGGCGCATCGACAATTGGGGCATTCCTGCGCATGTGGCAGCAGGAAATAGCCATCCTGGCCGGAATCATCATCATCATTATGGGATTGAACTTCCTCGGTGTGTTCAAATTAGCTTTTCTATCCCGCGAGGCACGCTTTCAAAGCAAAGGAGCACCGGCCAATCCCTTTGCAGCCTATATTATGGGATTGGCATTCGCATTTGGCTGGACCCCATGCATAGGACCGGTGCTTGGTCCAATTTTGGCTCTGGCTGGCGCACGCGATACTGTCGCTGACGGGGCGCTACTGCTTGCGATCTATTCTCTTGGGCTCGGCATTCCCTTCATTATTGCCGCACTATTTTCCGGTGTGTTCATGCGATTCCTTTCCCGGTTTCGCATGCATCTTGGCAAGGTCGAAAAAATCATGGGAGGACTGCTGGTGATTACAGGAGTACTTTTCCTGACCGGAGGGCTGCAGACATTTTCATTCTGGCTGCTTGAAACATTTCCCATCCTCGGCCAACTTGGCTAAAGAGGCGCAAGTTACCAAATTGCAACCAGCATTGTGCCATGTTGCAGCCTGATAACGCTTTGGCCAAACTGAAAGTCTGAACCATGACATCACGCACTTGTCTTACGGTTATTCTCGCTGCCGGAGAGGGCACGCGGATGAAGTCCTCATTGCCGAAAGTGCTGCATGAAATAGCCGGATTACCAATTGTGGGACACGTCGCCAAGGCAGTGCAAGGTGCTGGAGGCAGCGATATAGCCTTAGTGGTGGGCCGTGGCGCCGACAAGGTTGAAACCTCCGTGCGCGCGCTCGTCAGCAATATCACCGTTCACGAGCAGGTGGAGCGCCTTGGCACGGGACATGCCGTTCTTGCCGCACAATCTGCCATAGAGGCAGGTTACGACGACATCATCGTGGTTTTTGGTGATACCCCGCTCATCGAAACATCTGCGCTGGAAATGGCTCGTGAGAAACTGGCTGGCGGTTCAGACATTGTGGTGATGGGATTTCGGCCTGAAAACCCCCATGGATATGGCCGCCTTATTGAACAGGATGGCCGCTTAATTGCGATTCGTGAAGAAAAGGACGCAAGCGAGTCCGAAAAGAAAATTGGGTTTTGCAATGGCGGTCTGATGGCTTTGCGTGGTGATAGTGCCTTGGCATTGCTTCACATGATTAAGAATGAGAATGCAAAAGGTGAGTATTATCTGACCGATGTGGTGGAGATCGCCAATTCGCAAGGGAAGTCTGTTGTTGCCATCGAGATTTCTCCGGACAATGTGATCGGCATTAATACGCGCCTGGAACTGGCGGAAGCGGAAGCGATTTGGCAGAACCGCAAACGCCGCGAAATGATGCTGGCAGGCGTATCCATGCAAGCGCCGGAAACAGTATTTTTCTCTCATGATACAGTGATTGAGGCAGATGTTACGCTGGAGCCCAATATTGTTTTTGGCCCGGGTGTTTCGATTGCGTCCGGTACTGTAATCCACGCATTTTCGCATATTGAAGGTGCAAGCATTGGAGCAAACGCAAGTATTGGCCCGTTTGCCCGTCTTCGTCCGGGTGCAAATCTCGCGGCAAAAGCAAAAGTGGGCAATTTCGTTGAAGTGAAGAACGCCAAGATTGGGCAGGGTGCCAAACTAAATCATTTGAGCTACATCGGAGATGCTACCGTTGGTGCGGACGCAAATATTGGCGCAGGCACGATTACGTGTAATTATGATGGTTACAACAAATACCATACTGAAATTGGAACCAACACATTTGTAGGGTCCAACTCGTCTCTCGTTGCGCCGGTATCGATAGGTGATAATGCATATGTTGCTTCAGGCAGTGTGATTACAGAAAACGTGCCGGCAGATGCGCTGGCCTTTGGTAGAGCGCGTCAAGAAATTAAGGAAGGGCGTGCCGTCCAATTGCGGGCGCGATATGCTGCCTTGAAGCTGTCGAAAAAGGCAGAGTAGGGCAGTCCCTTTAAATCATGCAAGGGTTAGGTAGGCTTTCTGCCATGGCGACGCGCCATAGGCAGAAGTGGTAAATTGAGGCATCGGAGTTTTATATGTGCGGAATTGTAGGAATAATCGGACGGGAACAGGTTGCCCCCCTTCTGATCGATGCGCTCAAGCGGCTCGAATATCGTGGTTACGATTCTGCTGGTGTGGCAACGCTGGAAAATGGCCTGCTTGACCGTCGCCGGGCCGAAGGCAAGCTTATAAACCTCGACAACCTGCTCAAAGAAAACCCGCTTGGCGGAACAATTGGTATTGGCCATACGCGTTGGGCCACGCACGGCGCGCCCATCGTCCGCAATGCTCATCCACATACAACGCCGCGCCTTGCTGTCATTCACAATGGGATTATCGAAAACTTTGCTGAGCTTCGCTCCATGCTGGAAGCTGACGGCTATGTTTTCGAAACGGAAACAGACACAGAAACTGTCGCCCATCTGGTGACGCGTGCTTTAGATCGTGGCCTTGCCCCGATCGAAGCTGTTCGTGAGTCACTGCCCTTGTTGCGGGGCGCTTTTGCAATCGCCATCATGTTCAAGGGACAGGAGGATTTGCTGATTGCAGCCCGCAACGGGCCGCCGCTTGCCGTAGGGTACGGGCAAGGCGAAATGTACTTGGGTTCCGATGCTATAGCGCTTGCGCCCTTCACGGATAATCTATCCTATCTTGAAGATGGTGATTGGGCAGTTTTGACCCGTAACGGCGTGACGATCTACGATGAGTCCGGCGCAACAGTGCATAGAGCCATGCAAAAATCCGCCGGCTCGGCATTTTTGGTCAGCAAGGGCAATCACAGACATTTCATGGAAAAGGAAATCCATGAGCAGCCGGAAGTTATTTCTCACACGCTTGCCAACTATCTGGATTTTGCCAACGGAACCATTCGGGCCGATGCCGCGCCAATTGATTTTGCAAAAGTTGACCGGATTGCAGCTTCGGCTTGCGGCACTGCTTTTTATGCCGGTCTCGTTGGTAAATACTGGTTTGAACGCATTGCAAGGTTACCAGTAGACATCGACGTTGCCTCTGAATTCCGCTACCGCGAAATGCCGCTGTCGAAAGACAGTCTTGCTCTGTTTGTTTCGCAGTCGGGAGAAACAGCCGATACGCTGGCCTCGTTGCGTTATTGCAAGGAGCAGGGCCTCACAGTCGGCACCATCGTCAATGTCAAAGAATCGACGATGGCGCGTGAGTCAAACACAATTTTCCCGACTCTTGCCGGACCAGAGGTGGGTGTCGCATCCACCAAGGCGTTTACATGCCAGCTTTCTGTCTTGGCTTCCCTGGCGATAGCTGCCGGAAAAATGCGTGGGACCATCACCGATCAGGAAGAACGCCAGCTTGTGCGTGAGCTATCCGAGATCCCACGTTATGCCACCCAGGCATTAAAACTTGAGAGCCAGATCGAGGGGATCAGCCGTGAACTCAGCCAGGTCAAGCACGCGCTTTATCTGGGCCGTGGCACGAATTATCCATTGGCTCTTGAAGGAGCGCTGAAGCTCAAGGAAATTTCCTATATTCACGCAGAAGGCTATGCCGCAGGCGAATTAAAGCATGGACCAATCGCGCTGATTGATGAATCGATGCCGGTTATTGTCATTGCTCCACATGATCGTTGGTTTGAAAAAACCATATCCAACATGCAGGAAGCAGCGGCGCGTGGCGGCAAGATCATCCTCATTACCGACGAAAAGGGCGCGGCGGCCAATAGCTTGAAAACCTGGCACACGATTGTCCTGCCGGACATGCCGGAGATTATCATGCCGATCATTTATACGCTGCCGATCCAGATGCTGGCCTATTACACAGCCGTTTTCATGGGAACGGATGTTGATCAGCCACGCAACCTAGCCAAATCGGTCACAGTGGAATGATTAGCCAGCGCGAAGCAGCCTGACTGCTTCGTCTCGCTCAAAAAGATATAGCAGAACGCGTAGGGCCTCGCCGCGCGCGCTCTGCAGTTCCGGGTCTCGCGTCAGAATATAGCGCGCATCCTTGCGGGCGACTTCAAGAAACTCCGCATGCGCTTCGATATTTGCAAGCCGGAAGCCGGGTACGCCGGATTGACGTGTACCTAGAAGTTCACCTTCACCGCGTAATTTCAGGTCTTCTTCCGCAATACGGAAGCCATCTTCAGTCTCGCGCATGATCTTCAAGCGTGCTTGCGCGACCTCGCCAAGCGGGCCTTTGTAGATCAAAAGACAGGTGGAAGGCTTGTCTCCACGACCAACACGCCCCCGTAGCTGATGTAATTGCGCGAGGCCAAAGCGTTCTGCATGCTCGATAACGATAATGGTTGCATCGGGAACATCAACCCCGACTTCAATGACGGTAGTGGCAACAAGCAACCGCGTTTCACCACTCTTGAAAGCAGCCATTGCCGCATCTTTTTCGGCACCGCTCATTCGGCCGTGAACCAGCCCGATGCGACTGCCCAACAGTGGCTGCAAAGATTGAAAGCGCTCCTCGGCAGAAACAAGATCGACCAATTCGGATTCTTCCACCAAAGGACAGATCCAATAAATCTTCTGCCCCTCATTGATGGCTGTACGCATGCGTTCGACAAGTTCGCTCAACCGCTCCATCGGCAGGATTGCTGTGGTAATCGGGCGGCGTCCAGCAGGCTTTTCCGTCAGTTTTGACACATCCATATCGCCAAATGCGGTGAGTACCAAGGTACGTGGAATTGGAGTTGCTGTCATAACCAACATGTCAGGGGCAGTGCCTTTGGATGTCAAAAGCAGGCGCTGGTGCACTCCAAAACGATGCTGTTCATCGACAATCACCAATACCAGATCGTGATAATTGACCTTTTCCTGGAAGAGCGCGTGCGTTCCAACGATAATATGGATCGCGCCGGTTCTTAGTCCCTCAAGAATCTCCTCCCGTTCGCGGCCCTTTTCGCGCCCCGTCAACAATGCAACCCGCAGCCCGGCCTTTTGCGCGAAGGGAGAAATTGTTGCAAAGTGCTGCCGGGCAAGAACCTCCGTTGGCACCATGAGCGCTGACTGGCCGCCAGCCTCTGCTGCATGAGCCATGGCCAGCAGACCAACAATAGTTTTGCCGGAACCAACATCGCCTTGCAACAGCCGCAGCATGCGGTCCGGCGCACGCAGATCGGTTATGATTTCCTCGATTGCCTGTTGTTGACTATTGGTCAGCTTATAGGGAAGTGCAGCGATGATCTTCGCCTTGAGATGACCGTCTCCCTCAAGCTTGCGACCGGAAAGCCGGCGCGTTTTCATACGAACCAGAGCAAGCGCCAATTGCCCGGCCAGAAACTCATCATAGGCTAGCCGCTGCCTTGCGGGGTGATCAAGCGCGATATCACTTGGGTCTTGCGGATTATGCAGCGTTTGCAAAGCCTGGCGGTGGGAGGGCAAATTGTATTTTTCAATGATGGGTGGATCAATCCATTCGGGCATGTCTGGCGTTTTGCCGAGTGCCTCCTGAACGCTTCTTGCCAGGACTTTGGGTGACAATCCGGCTGTCAGTGGGTAGATCGGCTCAACCAATGGAAGTGAAGCCGCATCCTCCAAACTTGCAATATGATCCGGATGGACCATCGTCGGTCGTCCGTTGAACCATTCCATGGTGCCGGAAACGATAATTGTTTCACCAACAGGCATGACTTTTTCCAGCCAGGCTTGCTTTGCATGAAAAAATGTCAGGCTGATTTCACCTGTATCATCATGGGCGTAAACGCGATGGGGGACGTTGCTGCGACCGCCTGGCGCTGGCTGGTGGCGGTCGATGCGGACTTCAAGGGTCACAATCGCACCTTCGGGCGCATAGGCGATGCCGGGACGATTCCGACGATCTATGACGCTATGGGGCGGCAAGTACACAAGATTGCCGACACGCGGCTCGGCTCCCGGCGGCTGTGTTCCGAGCAATGTCCCCAAAAGGACGGATACTTTCGGGCCAATACCCGAAAGCGAACGAACAGAGGCGAATAAAGGATCAAGCAGGGAAGGACGCATATGTAACGTTTAACGCGTTCGATTTGCGTTGCAAGGCTGACAGATGCCACAAGGCAGGCTATACCCAGCCGCATCAGTTGATCGGTGCCTTGAATATTACAAACGGAGCTTGCTCATGACTGGAAGCAGTCGCACAACCGCTGACTTGCCACCAAGGCAAAGACGGATACTTTTTCGCTGCTGGCATCGAGGCATGCGGGAGATGGACCTGATTCTTGGCCAGTTTGCTGATGCACATATTGATACCTTGTCTGACGAAGAACTTGACCAATATGAGTCTCTTATGGAGGCACTGGACCGTGACCTGCTAAAATGGGTGACAGGCGAAGCAGAAGTACCCGCCGAATTCGACACGCCGATTTTTCACAAGGTTGTCGCCTCTCGCCATAATCTGAAATATTGAGGTCGTGCCAAGGCCTGACTCCGAAATGAAATCCTGAAATCGAAATGACTGCTTTTACCAAACTCGGACTGAAACCGGATGCACGTGGACACATTGTTGTTGACGGCGTTGTCGATGGTTATGAGGCATTTGCTCTGGCAAAGGTCGTTGCGGAAGCGGGGGCCGGTGGACCCGTGCTTTTCATCGCGCGTGATGGACAACGTATTGCGGATATTGAGCAGGTATTGGGATTTGTCTCGCCGGAATTGCCAGTGTTGCAACTTCCTGCGTGGGATTGCCTTCCCTATGATCGCGTTTCCCCCGGGGCGGATACCTCTGCTCGCCGTCTGAGCGCACTTGCTGGCCTTGCTGCCATGCGGCAGGGCAAGCATCCGGGCGTAATTCTGGCGACTGCCAATTCGGTCCTGCAAAAACT
Organism: Phyllobacterium sp. 22552; assembly: GCF_052044585.1. Lineage (NCBI taxonomy): Bacteria > Pseudomonadati > Pseudomonadota > Alphaproteobacteria > Hyphomicrobiales > Phyllobacteriaceae > Phyllobacterium > Phyllobacterium sp. 22552. The sequence continues at coordinate 107,345 of NZ_JBQENG010000006.1, forward strand.
TCCGCCACGAGAAATACTTAGCAAACAGCTATTTCTGGCAAAGCCAGGCAATAGAATCGATATGAACTCTCTCGTGCAACGCCTTGAAAGCAATGGTTTTGAGCGTGTTCCGACAGTTCGTGATGTTGGTGAATATGCGGTACGCGGCGGCATATTGGACCTCTTCGCACCGGGCGCCGAAGAGCCGCTTCGTCTGGATTTTTTCGGCGATACGCTCGAAACGATCCGCACATTCGATCCCGCGTCGCAACGTACATCCAGCCAGAAAACTGAATTTTCGATGCAGCCGATGAGCGAAATTACGCTGTCGCCTGAGATCATCAGCCACTTTCGCACTCAGTATGTTCTAAAATTCGGCGCACCGTCACGTGATGACGCGCTCTATCAGTCGATTTCGGAGGGCCGCCGTTTCGCGGGCATGGAGCATTGGTTGCCGTTATTTTACGATAACCTCGAAACCGTTTTCGACCATGCAGGCGATATGCCCGTTGTGTTCGATCATCTTGCACATGAATCCATGGCTGAGCGCCACAAAATGGTGGTCGATCACTATGAAGCCCGCAAGCGGCAGTCCGATGGCAAGGAACCGGGCGATACAATTCCATACAAACCTGTTGAACCGGAAACGCTCTATCTAACGCCGGACCAGGTTGAAGCAGCAGCACTTAGTTCAGGACTAAAGATAGACTTTACTCCATTTGATGCGCCATTTGTAACGGGGCGCTCGACGATTCACGCGGGTGTGCATCGCGGACGTACTTTTGTAGAAGAACGAACCGCCAAGGATACCAACGTCTTTGACAGTGTGGTCAAGCACATTTCCGATGAACGTGCTGCCGGTAAGAAAGTTCTTGTTGCTGCATGGAGCGAGGGAACGCGGGACAGGCTCGTTCAAGTTCTGAGCGAGCATGGTCTTGAGAAGATCGAGTTGGTCGAAGATTTGCGCACCGTTAAAGCGCTTGCTCGCGACAAAGTTACAGCAGGCGTCTTGTCGCTTGAAACTGGATTCAATGCAGGCGAGCTCGTTGTTGTCGCCGAACAGGATATTCTTGGTGATCGTCTCATTCGCCATTCCAAGCGGCGTAAGCGGGACCGGGACTTTATCAGCGAAGTTGCTGCCCTGAATGCCGGAGACATTGTCGTTCACGTTGACCACGGTATCGGCCGCTTCATCGGCTTGCGTACGATTACGGCAGCGGGGGCGCCACATGACTGTCTGGAACTGCATTATGCTGGTGATGATCGGCTTTTTCTACCTGTCGAAAACATCGAGCTTCTATCGCGGTTCGGCTCGGAGACATCGACTGCCATTCTGGACAAGCTCGGCGGCGGCGCATGGCAAGCCCGTAAAGCCAAGCTCAAGAAGCGTCTCCTCGATATTGCGGGGCATCTGATACGCATTGCTGCCGAACGGCAAATGCGCGGCGCACCGGTATTACTGCCACCTGAGGGTCTTTATGGTGAGTTCGCGGCTCGCTTTCCCTATGACGAAACCGAAGACCAGGACCGCGCGATCGATGCGGTGATTGATGATCTATCGCTTGGAAAACCGATGGACCGCCTGATTTGCGGCGATGTGGGATTCGGCAAAACAGAAGTGGCGCTGCGCGCAGCTTTTGTAGCAGCGCTGAACGGCGTTCAGGTCGCGGTGGTCGTACCTACCACCTTGCTGTCCCGGCAGCATTTCAAGACATTTACGTCCCGGTTTCAGGGATTGCCAGTCAATGTTGTGCAAGCCTCACGACTGGTCGGTTCGAAAGAGCTTGCCGAGAACAAAAAAGGCATCGCCGAAGGTCAGGTCGACATAGCGGTTGGTACGCATGCGCTGCTCGGACAAGGCATCAAGTTCAAGAATCTGGGCCTTCTGATTATCGATGAAGAGCAGCATTTCGGCGTCAAACACAAGGAACGGCTTAAAGAACTGAAATCGGATGTTCATGTGCTCACTTTGTCGGCGACACCAATTCCGCGGACTTTACAGTTGGCTTTGACCGGCGTTCGCGAGCTATCGCTTATCACGACACCGCCAGTGGATCGCATGGCTGTACGTACCTTTGTTTCGCCTTTCGATCCGCTCGTTATTCGCGAGACATTGTTGCGCGAACGCTATCGTGGCGGGCAAAGCTTCTACGTCTGCCCGCGCATTTCGGATCTCAATGAAATCAAGGAGTTCCTTGATGCACAGGTGCCGGAGCTCAAAGTGGCTGTGGCTCATGGGCAAATGGCACCGGGCGAGCTCGATGACATTATGAATGCATTCTACGATGGCCAGTATGATGTGCTTCTATCGACCACGATCGTTGAGTCAGGGCTTGATATTCCCACTGCCAACACGTTGATTATTCATCGTGCCGACATGTTCGGCCTATCTCAGCTTTACCAATTGCGTGGGCGTGTGGGGCGATCGAAACAGCGCGCCTATGCTTTGTTCACACTACCTGCAAACAAGGTTCTCACCCAGATGGCGGATCGCAGACTGAAAGTTCTGCAATCTCTTGATACGCTTGGCGCAGGTTTTCAACTTGCGAGCCACGATATGGACATCCGCGGAGCCGGTAATCTGCTCGGCGAAGAACAATCGGGCCATATTCGTGAGGTCGGTTTCGAACTTTACCAGCAGATGCTTGAAGAGGCAGTCGCCGAAATCAAGGGAACAGGTGAGGTTGAAGATGGACATTGGTCACCGCAAATTGCTGTAGGCACTGCTGTAATGATACCGGAAACCTATGTTCCTGATCTGCAATTGCGCCTCGGCCTTTACCGCCGTTTGGCAGACCTCGAAGAACTTCAGGACATTGACGGCTTCGGTGCGGAGATGATCGACAGATTTGGTCCCTTGCCGGAAGAGGTCCAGCATCTGCTTAAAATCGTTTACATCAAAGCGCTTTGCCGCCGGGCGAATGTGGAAAAGGTCGATGCTGGACCAAAGGGCGTCGTCATTCAGTTCCGCAACAAGACGTTCAACAACCCTGCTGCCTTGGTGAAGATGATTGGCGAACAGGGGTCTATGGCGAAGATTCGCCCCGACCAGAGCGTTGTTTTTGTTCGCGATTGGCCGACGGCGGAGAAGCGGCTTAACGGAGCGGCAGTCGTAATGACCCAGCTTGCCAAATTGGCCGAGGCGTCCTGATCAAACAGGACGCGGCTCATAACCATCGGCAGTCTGGCGAATGGCATCGGCAAGCGCATCTGCTGACTGCGCGCCCATGACCGCATATTTCTGGTCGAGAATAAAACAGGGAACGCCGCGCACGCCCACCTGATTGGCGGTATCAATTTCCTGTTGGACACCGACAGTGTCAGCATCCGTAGCAAGCAGGCTATCGACAATGGCGACATCCATGCCTGCTTCTTCAGCAGCTTCAAGCAGAACCTGGCGATCACCAATGTCCTTTCCCTGTTCGAAATAATATGAAAAGAGAATTCCAACCACGGCATCCTGAACATTGGGCGTGGCTTGTGATGCCCATCGGATCAGCCGATGCGCATCAAGTGTATTCGGGCTGATTTTGATCGCCTCAAAATCAAACTCAATGTCTTCTTCCTTGCCAAGTTCAATCAGTTGCTGATGGATTTCGAATATTTTGTCGGAACTGCCGAATTTCTCCTGCATATACCGATTGCGATCCTTACCTTGGCGCGGAATGGTCGGATCAAGCTGAAACGGCCGCCAATTCACGGTAGCCTCGATATCAGGGTTCATTGCCAAGGCGTTTTCCAGACGCTTTCTACCTAGAAAGCACCACGGGCAAACAACGTCGGACACAACATCTATTATGAATTTCTTTTCGGTCATTATAGGGGCCTATTTTTTGTCTGACCACCAGGTGGTGAATTGGTAGCCATTAAGCGATGTCTTGTCTGGATGTTTGATATGGGTCCATCTTGCCACCCACTGTGATGGCTGAAAATAGATCGGTACAAAATAATTTCCGGACATGAGCACTCGATCCAGCGCGCGTACTGTATCGACAAACTCATTCTGCTTACGCGCCGAAAGCATTTTGCCGATCAAAGCATCAACTGCAGCATCGGCTACGCCAGCATAATTGAAACTGCCATTAATATCGCGGAACTGGCTGCTCCAACGTCGGAATTGCTCAAAGCCAGGCGATAATGAACCGGAATAAGCGCCCAATATCATGTCATAATCGAATGTTTCGAGCCGCTTTTGGTATTGCGCATCGTCAACAGTGCGAATGGTGACTCCAATGCCCAGCCGTTCGAGCGTGCGCTTATAGGCAAGTCCAAGACGCTCTTCCGCCACGGACCTGGTTAATATCTCGAAGCTAAGAACGTTACCTTTGGCATCCTGCATCTTCTCATCTTTGATGGAAAAGCCTTTATCCGTCAGGATATCAAAAGCACGCTTCATCTCCTTGCGGTCGCGTCCGGATCCATCTGTCTTGGCGGGCACATAGGTGCCGTCCATTACGTCAGGTGCCACGGCATCAGGATAAGGCGCTAGCAGTTGCCGCTCTGCTTCATTGGCGGGGACACCCAACGCCGACAAATCCGATCCTTGCCAGAAGCTGGCAAGACGCTTGTAACGATCCGCATAGAGATTTCGGTTGGTCCATTCAAAATCAAACATCAATCCCAAGGCAGCACGCACATCACGATCAGCAAATTTGGCCCGTCTCGTATTGAAAACAAAACCGAACATATTGGACGGTGCTTTAGTTTCGAACGTCTCCTGGACGACACGGCCTTCTTTAAACGCAGGGAAATTATACGAAGAGGCCCATTTATTGGGATCACCCTCCATGAAAATGTCGAAGACGCCTTTCTTGAAGGCTTCGAATTGCGATTGCTCGTTTCGAAAATACTCAACAGTAATTGTATCGAAATTATTAAATCCACGTCTGCTGGGTATATCGGCGGCCCAATAGTCGGTATTGCGCTTGTAAATAATTCGCTGGCCTGGCTGAACCTTGGAAATGATATAGGGGCCACTGCCTACCGGAATACGCAAAGGAGACTGGTCGAATTTCTCTGGATCTATGGCGTGTTTCGGTAAAACCGGCATTAAACCAAGCACCAGCGGAAATTCCCGGTCAGCCTGATCGTTGAACGTGAACCTGATGCCACGCCCCCCTATCTTCTCGATCTTGTCGATGCGATCCATGCGCTGTTTATATTGCGGCAGGCCTTTTTCGGCGAGAAGCTCGAACGTGAAAATCACGTCATCTGTGGTGACAGGTTTTTCATCGGACCATCTGGCTTTTGGATTGAGTGTAAACTCAACCCATGTCCGCTCGTCATTGGTTTCAACTTTTTCCGCCAGCAAACCGTAAAGCGTAAAAGGCTCATCGGCACTCCGCTGCATCAGCGTTTCGTAAACCAGGTTTCCAAACTGCGGATCGTTGAAGACACCGCGTGCCGTCGTTCGCAAGCTTTTGACCAGAAAGGAATTCAGGCTGTCGAATGTACCAACCACACCATAGGTTATAGACCCTCCCTTGGGAGCATCAGGATTGGCGTAAGGAAAATGCGTATAGTCAGCGGGCAGGGCGGGTTCGCCCCGCATTGCAAGGCCATAACTCGGCTCGGCTATTGCTGTGGCTATTGTCGCCAAAAAGGCTAAAGCCAACGCCAAAACCTTGAAACTCTGCCTGATCATTCTTTGGACCCTGTGCCCGTTCAGTCTGCGCTCTTTCGAGCGGTTTATTATGATTCGTGTCAAAGACTATCATTTGACGACAATTATAGGGCGTCACGCCGCTTAACCCGGGATTGAATCGATAAGTACAGCAAAAGGTGGCTGGATTTGCGTTGTCTTGCAGTGTAACACGGCGTTCGATAACAAGGGTCACTCTGTTGCCTTATTTGGCACCCAAAAGCCAGACAAGCAATTTTAAGTGATCAAGTCACACTTAGGATAAGTGCGCTGAAAGGAACCAGTTGACCATGTCCAGCCCAAGAATTTTCGCTGCAACCACATCTATTGCGGGTGCCATTGCATTGCTCGCCGTCGCGGCAGTCCCGGCATCAGCCCAGCAGCAGAGAGCGCCGCAGGGCTGGTTCAAGGTTTGCTCCAAGCAGGAAGACAATGACATCTGCAATACGCAGAATATCGTAACTGCCGACAGCGGCCAGCTTTTGACAGCCGTCAATCTCATTGAGATCAAGGGCAAAGTTAACCGCAAAATCTTCCAGATCTCAGTTCCAACCGGGCGCTTGATCGGTCCTGGCGTCGGACTTCAGGTTAATGGTGCCAAGGCGGTCAAGGTTGATTACGCCATCTGCTTCCCGGATCGCTGCATTTCCGAAGTTGCCCTGTCCGACGAATTACTTGCTTCCTTCAAGAAGGGCAGCCAGCTTACGCTAACTTCGGTCAATTTCCAGAACAAGCCAAATCCGATCAATGTTGCGCTGACGGGTTTCACACAGGCTTATGATGGCCCCGGCCTTCAGCAAAATGAACTCGAACAACGCCAAAAGACACTTCAGGATGAAGTGCAGAAGCGTCAAAAAGAGTTTGAGGAAAAAATGAAGGCGGAGCAGGAAAAAGCAAAAGCACCGCAATAATTTAGTCTTGCAATAAAAAAGGGATGCATCTGCATCCCTTTTTTATTGGCCGAAAAGGGTTCTCAGTTGATATGCGGCCTCTTCACGCGGTAGGAGCCGTCTTCGGATTTATCGAACATTGCCGCTATTTGGGCATGCCTGAGCGGTATTCCTGTCGTATCAGCCACCAGATTTTGTTCTGAAACATACGCCACGTATTCGCTCTCTGCATTTTCAGCAAAAAGATGATAGAAGGGCTGATCGCGCCGAGGACGGATATCCTCAGGAATTGAGCGATACCACTCTTCCGTATTGTTGAATTCCGGATCAACATCGAAAATCAGGCCGCGAAACGCAAAGATTCGATGGCTGACCACCTGGCCGATCTGAAATTTTGCATGTCGTATCTGTGTCATTGTGTTCATTCGTTATAACTATCGGTTTCTGTTAAAACACGCGAGCATAAATCATGGGTTCTTGCCCGCTACAACGATAAAAGCCCATCATGCTCAGCGTATTCAATCTTGTACTGCCGTTCTTTGGACTGATTTTTCTCGGCTTTTTCGTGGCGCGAATCAATCGCCAGCCGCTTGAAGCGCTGGGATGGATGAACACCTTCATCGTATATGTGGCGCTTCCTGCCATGTTTTTCCAGATATTGTCGCGCACGCCAGTATCTGAATTGACGCAATGGGGTTTCATTATTGGTTGCACTGCATCCACTTTCTGCATTTTCGCGATCATGTTCATAATCGGATTGGTACGAACCCGCAGGATTGATGAAAGCACAATTCAGGGACTGGCCGCCGCATATGGCAATATCGGATATATGGGGCCGCCACTGGCGATATTGGCGTTTGGCGCTCCCGCCGCTGTGCCGGTAGCGCTAATCTTTTGCTTCGACAATATATTTCACTTTGTCATGTCACCTCTGATGATGGCTATCTCCGGAAATGACAAGCGTTCAAAATCTGAGTTGATGCTCGGTGTCTTGGAGAAGATTTTCTTCCATCCCTTTATTATTGCTACAGTTTTTGGCATTGGAGCTGCCGTTGCCGAGCTAACGCCTCCATTGGCAATGACCAGAATGATCGACTTGCTGGCAGCAGCCGCCGCGCCATGCGCCTTATTTGCAATGGGTGCCACTCTCGCATTGCGGCCGCTCAAAAGAGTACCAAAGGAGCTATATCTTATTGTACCGCTAAAGCTCCTGGTCCAACCGCTCATGATTTACGCCATGCTGAATCTGACCGGAGATTTTCCACCAGTCTGGATTCATACGGCAATGCTCATGGCTGCACTACCTACAGCCACGAATGTATTTGTCATAGCGCAACAATATGGAGTTTGGGTCGAGCGCGCATCAAGCAGCATTCTTGCCACCACGCTTTTTTCGATCCTGACTTTGACGCTTTGGCTCTATGCCATGACGAACGGACTTATCCCATAAAATATTCAGATTCTTCCGGCGATAACTTGCAGTCGGCAATTTGGAATGCTTATAATTGCAAATGATTTGCAGTTGCGGATAAATATCATGGATCAGCAGAAAGAGTTGGACGTCCAGCCGGAAGGTTGGCTGCGCAAGCGAGGTGAGGCCTCGTTGTCGGATGTCCACCGCTCCATCGCTGTCCAGACCCGCGGCCCCGGTTGGCGTAGGGTCGCTGCCTTTGTAGGGCCGGGATATCTCGTCGCGGTCGGATATATGGACCCTGGTAATTGGGCGACTTCGCTCGCTGGCGGTTCAAAATTCGGTTATACGCTGCTGGTCGTCGCGCTTGTTTCGAATATCATGGCTATTGTTCTGCAAGCGCTATGTGCCCGACTGGCTATAGGCTCTGGAAGGGATCTCGCCCAGGCGTGCCGTGATGCGTTTCCCCGGCCGGTCGCCTATATCCTTTGGTTTCTGGCGGAAATAGCCATTATCGCGACGGATATTGCTGAAGTAATCGGGACAGCAATTGGCCTCAATCTGATATTCGGAATACCGCTGGAAATTGGCGTTCTGATCACTGCGCTTGACGTTTTTCTCATTCTTTATCTGCAGAAACTCGGATTTCGTTGGGTTGAAGCGCTGGTTATCACTTTACTCGGCGTCATCGCCGTCTGCTTCGGTATACAGATTTTCCTTGCCGATCCCGTATGGGGCGAAGTTATCAAAGGCTTCGCGCCGACAACTGAAATTGTCCGCAACCCGGAAATGCTCTATCTGGCCTTAGGGATTCTTGGCGCAACCGTCATGCCGCATAATCTCTATTTGCATTCAGGTATCGTACAAACGCGCGACTATGGGCACTCAATTCCTGAAAAGCGGCAGGCATTGAAATATGCCACGATAGATTCGACGGTCGCCCTGATGTTTGCTCTGCTGATCAACGCATCGATCCTTATTCTCGCGGCAGCTACCTTTCATAAAACCGGTCAAACCGAGGTTGCCGAACTTGGCGATGCTCATTCGCTACTTGCGCCCTTGCTGGGTTGGTCGCTCGCGCCAACGCTGTTTGGCATTGCATTGCTGTGCTGCGGTATCAATTCGACCGTGACAGCGACATTGGCTGGCCAGATTGTGATGGAAGGCTTTCTTCACATCAAATTATCACCCTGGCTACGCCGACTGATCACCCGTGGCATTGCCATCGTTCCCGCAGCTATCGTTACCATTTGGTTTGGCGATGAGGGGACGGCCAGACTATTGATCCTGACGCAGGTGGTGCTTAGTCTTCAGCTATCATTTGCCGTGTTTCCATTGGTGATATTCACGGCAAGCAAGTCAAAGATGGGCGAATTGGTTTCGCCGCGCTGGCTTTCGACCTTTGCCATGTTTATCGCGATCGTTATCGCTTTACTGAATGTGAAGCTGCTAAGCGATTTTGTTATCGGCTGATCACTGCTGGTCCGCGCCGCGGCCGGAAAGGCGAAAGCCACTTCCGGGCCGCAAACCCTCGCGCATGACAAAGCTGCGCAATGGCGAAAAAGCCCGCAAGAGTTCCAAGCCTCCGCTGCGAACCATCTGAACGGGTAAAAAATCTGAGAGCAGGGAACGGTTCAAGGCATCGACTGCCCCTGTTCGCGCAAGAATGTCGGGACTACGCTTGCGGTTATAAGCCGAAATTACGTTTGCACCGCCAAGGTCACTACCGTCTTCAGGCAATATTTCGGTCAGCGCTTCGACATCACGAATGCCGAGATTGAGACCTTGTGCGCCGATGGGCGGAAATACATGGGCTGCTTCCCCAGCCAGAAATATCCGGTTACGCGCAAACGAAGTTGGTACGAGACCCGACAGCGGCCAACTCTGCGGCGCAACTTCAATGGTCACGGCCCCGAGCATGGATTGCATCCGATCCTCTACGCGTCTTGCAAGCTCGTCATGGCTGATGGCAAGCAGTTCCGCTGCCATTTCCGGCGTTGTAACCCAGACAAGGCTGGAGCGCTGCCCTTGCAACGGAACAATGGTAAAGGGGCCATATTCGGTATGAAATTCGGTTGAAATATCATGGTGATCGCGGGTATGGGCGAAACTCAGCACGACAGCGGTCTGATTGTAGCTCCATGTACGCGCGTCGATCCCCGCGGCATCCCGGGCCAGCGAAGAGCGCCCATCAGCAGCAATGACAATATTCGCCGTTAATGTTGAACCATCGCGGGTTTCCACGCGAATTGTATCGCCAACATGGCTATATTTCACGACCGACACTGGCTTATGGTCTACCGTCGATCTCTTCAACGCATCACTAAGCACTGCGGTAAGTGTGCTGTTCGGTACGTTGTAGCCGAAAGCAGTCTCACCTATTTCGCTGGCCTCAAACGTGACCGAAGGGCTTCTGACAAGCCGCCTCGTACCGTCGAGGATTCGCATGGTCGTCATGGGCGCAGCATGCGGCTCAATATCCTGCCAAAGATCAACGCTTTGAAGAAAACGGATGGCCGGCATCATCAAAGCGGTGGTCCGCTTATCGCTTTGACCGGGTGTTTCGCCAAGATTGACAACGTTATGGCCAGAGCGCGCCAAGGAAAGCGCAGCAATCAATCCAACATGACCTGCGCCGGCGACAATAATCGGATCGGTTCTGATATCGGTCATGGTTTTCTCCATTTCATAGCTTTCAACAGCTTATATAAGCTTCTTTGCTTGCACTTTGGGCCGTTTTCAAGAAAAGCTTCTCACAAATTGCTCATCTCCTCATAAGATATGATGGTGAGCAGAAAATTATCATGCAGCAGATTGGCGCGGACTGTGAAAAAACCGACTTTACCCAAAGGCATGAAGCCAAAGAAGGTCACCGCACCGCAGGCAAAGGCATTTTCCGTCCATCTTCTTACAGCTTCCGGCTCTTTCCTGGCTTTTTTATCCGTAGTCGCCGCCAGCGAAGAAAGCTGGACTGCAATGTTCTGGTGGCTGGGGCTGGCCCTTTTTGTCGACGGGATTGATGGGCCGATTGCCCGTAAGCTGGACGTGAAATATGTCCTTCCCAACTGGTCTGGCGAATTGCTGGACAATATTATCGATTATATGACCTATGTGCTCATACCCGCCTTCGCGCTCTATCAGCGTGGTTTCATGGGCGAGGGGCTGTCATTTCTTGCCGCTGCGATTATCGTCGTTTCAAGTGCAATTTACTATGCCGATACGGGCATGAAAACCAAAGAGAACTTCTTCAAGGGGTTTCCTGTTGTTTGGAATATGGTGGTTTTCACCTTGTTCATAGTTCGGCCCGGCGAATGGGTCGCATTCGCCATCGTACTGGCTGCCGCAATCGTTTCCTTCCTGCCGATTTATTTTCTTCATCCAGTGCGCGTTCAGCGGCTACGCCCGCTTAATCTGGCGATATTTTTCATCTGGTGCGCACTTGGTGCTCTATCCCTGTATCAGCAGCTGGATTCGCCGCTATGGGTGCGCGTCGGCATTTCGGCGACCGGTATTTATCTCTTCTGCATCGGCGCGGTGATGCAGCTATTTCCCAATCTGGGACGGACGGAGAAGGCATAATGGTTAAAGCTATTCGAGTTCATCACACAGGCGGTCCTGAGGTTCTGACCTATGAAGATATATCGATTGCCGCTCCCGGGCCCGGCGAAGTTCATATCCGCAATGAAGCGATAGGCTTGAATTTCCTCGATGTTTATTTTCGCACTGGACTCTATCCCGCGCCTAAGGGCTTGCCCTTTGTCCCGGGCAATGAGGGTGCCGGTGTCGTTTTGTCTGTTGCAGCTGACGTGCAAGATTTTAAACCTGGTGACCGCGTGGCCTATGCCGATCCAATGGGCTCCTATGCCGAAGAACGGCTGATCCCGGCGGTACGGCTCGTCAAACTGCCCGACGCTATAGCGTTTGAGCAGGCCGCTTCCATGATGCTTAAGGGAATGACCGCGCAATATCTTTTGCGGCAGACTTTTCCGGTAAAACAAGGCCACACTATTCTGTTTCACGCTGCCGCCGGAGGCGTGGGATTAATCGCAGGGCAGTGGGCAAAACACCTCGGAGCGACAGTGATCGGGACTGCCGGCTCTGATGAAAAGGTCAAGCTGGCGCTGGAACATGGTTACGACCATGTCATCAATTACCGAAGCGAAAACTTTGTTGAGCGGGTTCGAGAATTAACCGGCGGCAAGGGTGTCGATGTCGTTTATGATTCTGTCGGCAAGGATACATTTGAAGGCTCGCTGGATTGCCTGAGGCCCCTGGGCATGCTGGTTTGTTTTGGGCAATCTTCAGGACCGGTTCCGCCATTCGACCTTGGCGTGCTGGCACGGAAAGGTTCTCTCTTCCTGTCTCGCCCAACACTGGTAACTTATGTAGCTGCGCGCGAAGCGCTCGTGAAAGCATCAAGCGAACTGTTTGACCTTGTTGCGAAAGGCATTATTCGCATAGAAGTGGGGCAGAGCTTTCCGTTAAAAGACGCTGCTGAAGCACATCAGCAACTCGAATCGCGCAAAACAACAGGCACGACGGTGCTTATTCCTTAATCCTTTTTTGTTGATGCACGAATAATGTGCGCAAATAGCCGCAACTTACAGTTTGCACTTCCCAAGCGGAATATGCCTGACGTAGGATCAATCCCGGTCTTGGCCGCGGGGAACGATGACAACAACAACAACAACAAAAGACGGCTCTAAAAATCCGCTACTGGAAGCAAACAAGCTCACCAAAATTTTTGGAACGTTGAAAGCGTGTGACGGGATCGATTTATCAATCGGCGCCGGTGAGATTCATGCGTTGCTTGGGGAAAATGGTGCGGGCAAATCCACGCTCGTTAAAATGCTGTTCGGTGCATTGCAGCCAACATCCGGCGAAATCTTCTGGAAGGGGCAGCCGGTCACGGTCGCAAGCCCTGCTGTGGGAAGATCGTTCGGTATCGGCATGGTTTTCCAGCATTTTTCGCTTTTCGACGCGCTGACTACAGCGGAAAATATTGCCCTGTCGCTCGACGAGAAAGCGCCGCTCGATAGCATTGCCGAGCGCGCCAGACAGATTGGTCAAACCTATGGATTGCCGGTTGATCCGGAAGCGCTGGTGGGTGATCTTTCCGTTGGGGAGCGTCAACGGATCGAGATTATTCGCTGCCTCCTGCAAAACCCTGACCTGATCATTCTTGATGAGCCTACTTCAGTGCTCACGCCACAGGAGGCTGATCTGCTATTCCTCACGCTGGAGCGGCTGCGTTCTGAAGGAAAGTCGATCCTTTACATCAGCCACAGGCTCGAAGAGGTGCGGCGGCTCTGCGACCGGGCAACGGTATTGCGGCACGGTAAAGTAGTCGGTCATTGCGACCCGCGTGGCGAAACAGCCTCTTCACTGGCACGAATGATGGTTGGAAGCGACATTCATATCATTGAACGACCGGCAGTAGAAAAATCGGATAACAAGCCGCTGCCGCTATTGCAGATAAACAGCCTCTCACAAAGACCACGCGGACCTTTTTCCATCGCGTTGCACGACATCAACCTTGTAGTGAATGCGGGCGAAGTTCTTGGTATTGCTGGCGTTGCCGGCAATGGGCAGGGTGAATTATTCGACGCAATTTCCGGCGAGATACGACAGGAACAATCTGGCAAAGTGACAATTCGCGGGATTGATGCCAGTCAGATCGGTATTTCCGCGCGTCGCAAGCTTGGCGCAGCATTCGTACCGGAAGAGCGCCTCGGGCATGGAGCCGTGCCGGACATGGCATTGACGCAAAATTTGCTGTTGTCGCGCCATTCTACCGATAAGAAAGTATTCGTTTCCGGCGGTTTGTTCAAACTTATTGCCCAATCAAGCCTTGCAATGGCAGCCAAACGTATAGTGTCTCGCATGGATGTACGCAAAAGCGCCGATAATCCCGATGCTTCGGCACTTTCAGGCGGAAATTTGCAGAAATTCCTCATCGGTAGGGAGCTTGACCGCAATCCGTCAGTGCTGGTCGTCAATCAGCCAACATGGGGTGTCGATGCGGGTGCTGCTGCGCTCATTCGGCAAGCTTTGGTCAATCTTGCCCGTAACGGCGCCGCTGTCGTGGTCATAAGCCAGGATCTTGATGAATTGTTTGAAATTTCCGACATGATGGCAGCCATGGTCCATGGAAGATTGTCCCAGCCCATACCAATCGAAGCCATGACAATGGAGCGCGCAGGGCTGATGATGGGCGGCGCGGATATATCGGCTACTTCACATGCAGGAGCGGCTTGATGCGGATAGAACTTGTCAGGCGCCCGCAGCATTCGGCTTTGTTCAGCGCATTATCTCCTTTCATCGCGCTATTCCTGACTCTGATAGCAGGCGCGATCCTGTTTTCCATTCTTGGCAAAAACCCGTTTGCTGCTCTTTATTCCTATTTCATTGAGCCATTGACCGAAGTCTGGTCCATTCACGAGCTACTGATAAAAGCAGCGCCGCTGATCCTCATTGCGGTTGGCCTATCGGTTTGTTTTCTTTCGAATAATTGGAACATTGGTGCGGAAGGGCAGTTTATCGCCGGTGGCATTGCTGGTTCGTTTCTTCCAATTGTTTTTCCTGACTTTCAAGGCTGGTACGTCTTGCCACTGATGCTTCTGCTGGGCATGGCCGGTGGCGCGGCCTATGCAACAATTCCGGCTTTCCTGAAAGTGCGGTTCAACACCAACGAAATCCTGACAAGTCTGATGCTGGTTTATGTAGCGCAGCTGTTTTTGGATTGGCTGGTGCGCGGTCCATGGCGCAATCCGCAAGGATATAATTTTCCCGAAACAATACAGTTCAACGCAAGTGCGGTTCTTCCGGAAATCTGGACAGAATCGGGCAGGGCCCATTGGGGTTTTATACTGGCGTTGATTGCTGCCCTTGCCGTGTGGTTCACGCTCTCGCGCACGCTAAGCGGCTTTGAAATAAAGGTATTCGGGCGTAGCGCTCGGGCAGGGCGTTTTGCTGGATTCAGCGCAGGGCGACTGACCTTTTTTGCGTTCCTGATTTCAGGTGCCCTGGCGGGACTTGCAGGAATAGCTGAAGTATCCGGCGCCGTCGGGCAACTTCGCACCAGTATTTCGCCGGGCTACGGCTTTACGGCGATCATCGTGGCATTTCTCGGCCGGCTCAACCCGCTGGGGATAGTTGCTGCAGGTTTAGTGCTCGCGCTAACTTATCTTGGTGGCGAAGCAGCCCAGATTTCATTGGGTATTTCGGAAAAATCAGCCCGAATCTTCCAAGGGATAATGCTGTTTTTTATCCTCGCCAGTGACACCTTGATTTATTATCGCATCCGGATTGTGTCCCATTTGGGCGATGCAGCGGCGAAAGGCGCGTGAAATGACGATGTTCGAGGCCATTCTTCTGACGATTGCAACGGCTGCCACACCGCTGCTGATCGCTGCCTTGGGCGAGCTCGTCGTTGAACGTTCGGGCGTTCTCAATCTCGGCGTTGAGGGCATGATGATCATGGGGGCGGTTTCTGGCTTTGCTGCCGCGCAAATGACCGGCTCTGCTTGGCTTGGCCTTCTGGCTGCCGTGCTTGCCGGCGCTGCCTTTTCACTGCTTTTCGGTTTTCTGACATTGACCCTGGCGACCAATCAAGTTGCTACCGGTCTGGCACTCACCTTGCTTGGCCTCGGAGCTTCCGCAATGATCGGTGAAAGCTTTGTGGGATTGCCCGGAATACGCATGCAGTCTCTTTATATTCAAGGGCTTACAGACTTACCCTATATCGGAAAGTTCTTCTTTGGACAGGACCCTATCTTCTACATTTCCATTCTTCTGACCATCGGCGTCGCGTGGTTCCTGTTCAAAACTCGCGCCGGATTGACGCTTCGCTCTGTCGGCGACAACCACACTTCAGCCCATGCTTTGGGGGTTCCGGTAATCCGGATTCGCTACCTCGCCGTGCTGTTTGGGGGCGCCTGCGCCGGTCTTGCCGGTGCACAGCTATCGCTGGTTTACGTGCCGCAATGGGTTGAAAATATGAGTTCCGGGCGCGGTTGGATTGCATTGGCGCTGGTGGTTTTTGCTTCGTGGCGGCCCTGGCGCATCATGGCAGGTGCTTATCTGTTTGGAGCAGTTACCATTGGGCAGTTGCATGCTCAGGCTTTAGGTATCGGTGTCCCGTCGCAGCTCATGTCAGCATTGCCCTATCTTGCAACGATCATCGTTCTTGTCTTGATTTCTCGAAACAAGCGTCTGACGCTGATGAATACGCCAACATCGCTTGGCAAAGCTTTTGTACCTGATCGCTAGTGGAGTGAATTAACATTCACATCCCTCGCGCGGGAACAGGACCAAAACAACGCATTGCTTTAACAGAGAGGTGAACTTTAATGAAAAAACTGATTATGGGGCTGACAATAGCTGCGACCCTTGGGGTTACCAGCTTTGCTGTGACAGGCGCTGCCTTCGCAGCGGAAAAGCTGAAGGTTGGCTTTATCTATATCGGACCGCCCGGTGATTTTGGCTGGACATACCAGCACGATCAAGGCCGCAAGGAGATGGAGAAGGCGCTCGGCGATCAGGTTGAGACGACATTTCTTGAAAGCGTTCCAGAGGGCGCAGATGCAGAGCGTTCAATTGAACGCCTTGCCCGTGCTGGTAACAAGCTGATTTTCACAACATCTTTTGGTTATATGGATCCGACTATCAAAGTCGCGCAGAAGTTCCCGGACGTGAAGTTTGAACATGCTACGGGATATAAAACTGCTGAAAATGTTTCGGTCTATAATTCGCGTTTTTACGAAGGCCGCTACGTACAGGGCGTCATAGCTGCGAAAATGTCGAAGGCAGGCATTGCCGGTTATATTGGCTCATTCCCGATCCCGGAAGTCGTGCAGGGCATTAACGCATTCATGCTTGGCGCGCAGTCGGTCAATCCAGATTTCAAGGTCAAAGTAATCTGGGCGAACTCCTGGTTTGATCCTGGCAAGGAAGCCGACGCAGCTAAGGCGCTCGTCGATCAGGGCGTTGATATCATCACCCAGCACACGGATTCGACAGCACCAATGCAGGTGGCATCTGAGCGCAAAATCAAAGCCTTCGGTCAGGCCTCCGATATGATCAAATTCGGTCCTGAAACTCAATTGACATCAATCGTCGATAATTGGGGCCCATACTACATTGAACGTGCCAAGGCTGTTATCGACGGCAGTTGGAAGTCGCACAATGTTTTCGAAGGCATGAAGGAAGGGCTGGTCGTCATGGCGCCCTACACAAATATGCCAGAGGATGTGAAGAAGCTCGCCGAAGAAACACAGGCGAAGATCACTTCCGGCGAACTGAAGCCGTTTACCGGCCCGCTGAAAAAGCAGGATGGTTCCGAATGGCTGAAGGCCGGTGAGACTGCCGACGACAAGACCATTTTGAGCATGAATTTCTACGTCGCAGGCGTGGACGACAAGCTGCCCAATTGAGCTTGAACCAACCAATAATAAAAAGGGCGCTTTTGGCGCCCTTTTTTGTTTTTACAACTCCGGGTGAAAAGCCCTTAGGCATTTTTCCCGGAACTCGTAAAAACGATATCAGCCGGCTTCGTCAGCCGAAGCGGCATTGAGCATGCCATAGCGCTCGATACCAATCGAGTTCAGCAAATCAAGCTGGGTCTCCAGGAAGTCGACATGACCTTCCTCGTCTTTAAGAAGTTCGTCAAAGAGTTCTTTGCTGACGTAGTCGCCCAATTCAGAGCAAATCTCACGGGACTTCTTGTAGGATGCCACAGCATCCATCTCGCCTTGTAGATCCGCCTCCAGAACTTCTTTGATGTTCTGGCCGATACGCAATGCGCCAATGGATTGCAGGTTTGGGTGGCCTTCAAGAAAAATAATGCGTTCGATAATACGATCCGCATGCTGCATCTCTTCAATGGATTCAGCGCGTTCTTTCTTGGCCAGCTTTTTGAAGCCCCAGTCGTCGAGCAGACGGTAATGCAACCAATACTGATTGACGGCTCCCAGTTCGAGGAAAAGTGCCTCGTTAAGCCGCTCGATGACCCTTGGATCGCCCTTCATGTCGTGAACTCCCGTATTCGTGTCGTAATGACCGCACACGGTCTATGAACGACACAGCATTGGAGTCGTTCGGACCATGGCGGAGGTGATAATCTTCCGTCACCTTTATGATGGTTTCAACGACGTTTGGGAAGCAACCGCAGCAGCGACCGCGCTTCTTCAGGGCATGGTAAATTTTTGCAGGGACAAGAAGCTGCCAAGGATCAGCATCGAGAAACTCAATGATAGTATTCTCGATCTCTTTCTGGGTAATGATATTGCAATGGCAAACTAGCATCGTGGTTCAATGCCGTTTTGCAAAGTAGACAAACTATTGGAAATGCTGAATCTTTTCTCAACAATACGAAAAATAAGCCGAGAATTGATCTCAAGCCAGTTTTTTGTACCTGTAAAGACGTTCCCGCAAGCGGGTAATACTTCCGAACCAGACAATGGTTCCTCCAATCGCAAGGGTTCAAGGCCCAAACATTAAAGGTTGTGCGTTTGTGCAACGCTGGCTCTATAAAACGGATTTTTGGGCAATGTGTCAAACGGGGAGGCCAGATTGCGCCATGATTTCAATAACTTAGAATAGTTCTAAACTAGGAAAATAACATAACCATTTCAATCATATTTGACCAAAATGGGCTGTAAAAGGTTGTAAAATTTAACGCGAGATGGCGTGTGTCATAACGTCTCAACCGGTGAAAATTGGCGTCATTTCCAGCTGCGAATGCCGAAGCATGCAACCCGGCACAATCATTTTACCACTTCTGATGGAAATTCTTCAGCAAAAACAATCAATTTTTGAGCAAAAACACTTCGATCTTCCCCGAATCGCTGGAAGCATCTGGCGAGTCGCCACAAAAATGGCGCCGCTATTGTCAAAATGCCGGGCAGGGCGCCCGGCTAATGCCAACTCAACTTGCAGTGGCTAGGCGCGGCGCAAGCGCATCTATTCCGAGCAAAGCGCGAACATCACGCTTGTCCACGATGTCGTCGATTGAATATTGGGCCAGCACTTCGAAGAACGCGTTGAGCGCCTTGCGCAGTGCCGAGTTCAAACCGCAGCTGTCGATCAGCGGGCAATCGGCGCCATCAGCTTCAAAGCATTCGGCCATTGCAAAATTCTCTTCAGTCACGCGAACAACATCAAACAGCGTAATGTCGGTCGCAGGCTTGCCAAGCTTCACCCCGCCATTGCGGCCGCGCACTGTTTCAATGAAACCATTTTCTACGAGCGGCTGGAGGATCTTGAAAAGAAAAAGCTCCGAGACTGTATAGGCCTGCGCAATCTCGCCAATACGGCTAAGCTTGCCATCATTGGCAGCGCAATACATGAGAATACGGATGGCATAATTTGTTTGACGTGTCAGTCGCATGGGAATGTCTTTCTCAACCTGAAGTTTCAGGTACGTTCACTCTCTACGCATTCTACTTTAGAACTATTCTCAATAAAGTAAATAAAAAAATATGACGACAATATTCATATTATCGCCATTGCACGATTATGATGTTGAATACGTCAGACAACGAGTACTGCTATAGAACCAGCGATCAGACCAATTGCAACGAGGAGCGAAAGACCGTAGAGCCGCGGCTTGTCAAAAAGCACGGCGAACCCCGCGGCCCACACGACTACGGCAGCACTCAGAGCCAGAATAAAGCCAGCCTTATGCATCATGGCTATGTGAACAGCCATAAGGCCGCCAATGATCAGTGCACCGAACACGACCATCAGAGCCAGTGCATAATTCTCGAACTTGTCCATCGCGGATATAACTCACTCTCGAACTGGCTATTTTGAAAACATAGCCTTCCAAACACAACCTCGGTACGAAGCCGATGAATTTCGCAATACATAAACTGTTCAGCCTTGCGAAAGCAATATTGGCGATGCAAGCCGGTAAAATAGTGGCAGGTTCAGTATCAACATAAAAAAGGCCGGGCAGAGCCCCGGCCTCGTAACGTATAAACCAATGTTGTTACTCACGATGCGGGCGAAAAAAACCCAGCTTCGCGTTCCCGGAATTTGCTTTAACGGCGATATGCGCTAAGGCCAATCAGCAGCCCGACTGCGGCCACGACGGACACAATAGCAACAGCTGTCAAAGGGTTTTCCTTGGCTTTTTCCGCCACATATTGCGCTTCATCACCAACAAACCGCACTGCCTTGCGCCCACCTTGCTTCACACTATCATATGTAGAACTGGCTTGATCATATAGATCATATCCCTGGTCAGACAAAGATTTGCTGATTGTGGAAAGCTCTTTGCGCAAGGAGGCGATCTGCGTTTCCAGATCATCTTCAATTGCGTCGCGAACTTTCGATGTATTCGTTGCCATTCCAAACATTCCTTTGTGATTTCCCGATCGCCGAATGCCTTTCTGCGGCAAATGGTGATCGTTCATTTATTCAAACAGCAAATTAGTCGAAAACCGAAATTCGGCATTTCGCTCCGCTGTTCTATCGTTTGGAAAACGTCGAAGGATATGTTTGGTTCCGCACAAAGCTGGAGAGCTATTTCCAGCAGCCATTATTCTGACCATTCAAATTGTGTGAATCGATGTCGATACCCGCAGAAAAATCATTCTTCGCTAGATAAACCGCTGTTTCAGCTTTAATTCTTATCTTGTTCCAGCCTGCGCAGTTCGAAGTTCTTGGCGGGTTCTTATCGGCCCAACGCATTGCTCCGCATCCCGTCAGCGCCAATACACATGGCAAGATAACAACCGTGGCAAGTATTTTCATCGTCCCAGACTCTCAATATGGCCGCCCGCAAACATGCCAAGGCTTGAAATAAGCATGACACATAACGTGCAACTTGCACCATGATACTTTCGTTGCAGATGATCGAAATCAATCATCATTGCTGGCATTGAGTTCTTGCGGCCGCAAACCTTCGGCTGCGACTTTTCCATCTACAGCTTGCGCATAAATAAGCCTGCTCGACTTCAACAAAGGCTTGTTCGCCTCGCGCACTTTGGGCATCCGAGGATTGGATTCGTGGGCGGTCACAGCCGCTTCATTTGCATAAAGCTCATTGACCATTACCTTGTTGGGTATGGGCGTTCCGTCACGTTGGACCGGCTTGATAACCTCAAAACGCAGACAACCGGGCTCTTCTTCAAGCGTCTTTCTGGCATGTTCGCGAATGCGCGTCAGGAACTCCTCTTCCTTGCCCTCGTTCGTTTCAAACTCAACGATAATGGTCCATGCCGTCATTTTTCTCTCCCCGGAATTTTTAGCCGCAACAGAGTCGCGGTTCTAACTCTTTGTTTTCTAACAGGTGAGGTGGCTTAAATCCAGACAAGGGCTTATTGTCGGCGGAGGAAAATCAACAAAAGCGCACCCATGATCATCGTGCATAGGCCAATGACCAACCAACGCGTCTGCCCGACCATGAAGCTGCCGCCAATCAGACTCAGTCCTTGCAACGTCCATATGCAACCAGCGATGATCAGCAAGGCTGCAACAACGCGTAAAACCATTTTCATTCGGTCCTCCACTACGCTCTCGGCGCAATCAATCTGTCTAAAAAATCTGGAACATCTCAAGATTCGAGACGTTAGTTTTTATCCGCTTATTTCAAAGCGGCGCCCACAGCCAACCTCACATGGAAGGAAACTCCTAATGAAATTTATCCAAGACCGAAACAGGAAAGGTGGAGCGTAAAATGGTGGACGTCATGCTGAACCGTCACACGTGGGTTATAGTGGCAGACGGTGAGAAGGCTTTATTTCTCCGCAACGAGCGCGAGGTAAACAATGTCGAATTACATACAATCCATGAAATGAACCAGTCTAATCCGGCAACGCGCGAGCAGGGGACAGATAAACCGGGCCGCTTTTCCGATGGACCAAGCGCACATAGGAGCGCCACTGAAGAGACAGACTGGCATGCAATTTCAAAAAAACGGTTTGCAAAGGAAGTCGCCGACGAACTTTACGGTTTCGCTCACAAAGGAGACTTCGAGCGGCTTATAATTATCGCACCGCCCGTCGTGCTCGGCCAGATGCGTCAGGAATTTCATAAGGAAGTTTCAGACAAAATCGTAAGCGAAATTCCAAAAACGCTGACCAACCATTCGATCAACGATATTCAGTCAATTCTCGCGGCGTAATGAATTCATCGCAAATATAAAGCAGTCAAACAAAACCCCTGGCCAATCGGTCAAGGGTTTTGCAAGTTGAGGCTTGATTCGGCTCTAACAAACTGGACTCTGGATAAATATATCGCGCATCGTTTCAGTGCGGCTCAGGCTCAAGACACCGCTACACTCAACTTACATATAGTCTAGCACAATCGTCAGTAGATTCAACAATCAGCTTGAGCACGTATTATTTCAATTGCGCCTTTAGCCGTTCATTTTCTTCTTCTAACGCTTTAATTCTTTCTTCCAAAGCATTGATGGCCTTAAATACTGCCACGCCCATACTTTTGAAGTCTCCACTGTGAATTGCAGCTTCAATTGCCTGTCTGGCATTTTCGAGCGACATCTTTCTCCTCCAAGGTCCCGTATAAACTGGCCCGTTAAAACCGCGCCTGCCAGAGCGCTCCAGCCCAAAAAGAAATGCCCAACCCTCAGGGGCATGAGGATTGGGCTATTGGCTTGTGGGGTCTAGCCAAAACTGGTTTGGGGGAACCAGTACATGCAGAATGCATGTGCCGAAAATTGGTTCCGGCCTTGGTAAAAGATATTTGGTTAATTTACACCGATGGCAAAAGATTGAAGAGTATCGCCAGATGGAACACCACAGCACCGGCGAAAATGAGAATAACGCCGAGACGATCCGTGCGAATAAGTTGCTGCCTTTTCAAAGGTGACGTTTCGCAGGAGGTAACATCAATCAGTGCCATGCCGAGATCTCACATTGAGTTGGAGGCAATATGCAACAGTTGATACACGATTGAAACGATAGAGATTACCCCGCACCCTGTATTATCGAACAAATTTTTTACTAAACGACCAAACAGCGAAAAAATTCACTGGAGAATTGCAGTTTGAGGGCGGTTAGCAGAAGGATTCGGGCGATCTGCTGTCCGCCCCACCGCCCTGGCGTCTCAAGTGACAATATTGGTCACTGAACCGGCAATCATTACAAATGAAACAAACAAGATCAGCCCGTAAAGCCGCGGCCGGTCGAAAATAACTGCGAAACCGAGAAAAAAGGCACTGCAGGCTGCAGCAAGCGCGAAGATAAATGCCGGCTTGTCGCCGGTGGAAATGGCGAAAGCCATCAGGCCAGCAATGATGAGCGCCCCGAAGACAATAAATATCCACGTTGCGAAAGTTTCATAGCGGTCCATATTTCACTCCTGCAGTCCATGCGTATCAATCGGCGGCGATTACAACTGAATAAGTCTACACAGTCAAATCAGTTTGCGCTCTTGCCCGGCTTCGTCCAGCAACTGCAACTGAATTCCACAATTTGCACAAAAACAGGAATTGCCTACCCCATTTGTCATGGAATTTAACCGGCCCATCGTTCTGCTGTCATGAACAATGCCTATAATTAGGGAAAATTGAATCGTGGACAGAAAGCGTAACCAAGATGAACGAACGAGTCGTTCCAAATGAAAATCCGGCGGTGGCCGGCGAAAAGCTTCTGGCATCTGTGCTGTCAGGGCAGGCAATACGCACGACCATCAATACCAAAATGCGTCAGGCGCTTTCCCGCATCGACGCGGCCAAACATCAGGTTTCCATTGCTAAAATTGCGGCCGATCAAAGCCTTTTGCGCGCAAAATCTGCACCACGGCCGCATGAAATCAGCAACCCCGCCTTTGTCGAGTTATTTGAGGCTCATCAGCGCGACAGGGAAGTGCTATTTGCGGCAATGCGCGCTTTAGAAAATGCGCGTGCAGCACTGGATTAGTGCGGGCTGAATTGCGACCGGCAATTCAGCAAATATAGACGACCAAAGCTGCGAAGGCGACACCGATACCGAAGATCGCAAGATACCAACCCTGGGAATTATGAACAGCCCATGCATCTTCATCGTCTTCATCAAAATCATCTACTACCAAGTATCCAATCCTTTCGGGATGGGCCGGGACCGGGATTATAACGACCCCGGCCTCAGATTATTTATGGTGTAGGATAACGCTTCTCAATGCAAACAGTTTCAACACTGCCTGATTGTGAGCTTCATGCTGGACGTTTGGGGATATCCAAACCACGTTGCACAGCGGGGCGAGCCAGGCCACGCTCCAGCCAAGCTGGAACATTCTTGAGCGCGTCGAACTGCACGATTTCGCGAGCTCCATAAAAGCCGATAAGGTTTCGCACCCAACCAAGCATCGAAATGTCTGCGATTGTGTATTCTTCGCCCATAATCCATTCACGCCCTTCGAGGCGCGTTTCAAGAACACCAAGCAGACGTTGCGATTCAGCGCGGTAGCGCTCAAGCGGCCGCTTGTCTTCATACTCACGACCGGCAAACTTGTAGAAAAAACCGACCTGACCGAACATTGGCCCGATGGCTGCCATCTGGAAGAATACCCATTGGATGGTTTCATAGCGCTTGGCAGGATCAGCGGGAAGCAATTTGCCGGTCTTCTCGGCAAGGTAAAGCAGGATCGCGCCTGATTCAAACAAGGCTAGTGGCTCGCCGCCAGGCCCGTTCGGATCAATAATCGCCGGAATCTTGCCATTTGGGTTTAGCGACAGGAACTCCGGCGTCCATGTCTCATTGGCACCGATATTGACCGTGTGGGCTTCATAGGCCAGGCCAAGTTCTTCCAAGGCTATGGAAACCTTCACACCATTGGGCGTGGCAAAGGAATAAAGCTGCAAGCGATCAGGATGTTGTGCCGGCCACTTTTTAGTAATGGGGAAGGACGATAGATCAGTCATTTGATATTCCCTTGAAAAGACCTGTTCTGGTGTGTGCGACTCGTGGAAAAGCTACCACAATCATCCACTAAAATGTTCCGGCGAAATGGGGGCTTTGCCGGAACATTTTTGCGTCATCAGGCGGTCTTGGCAAAGGACGCGAAAAATTCTTCCGGGCTTTCAACCTCAATCAGGCGACGCTTCTCGATAAGCCAGAAGCGATTGCCTATTGCCCGAACGAAACTGCGATCATGCGAAACAACCAGACAGCTTGCCTCATGCGCCATCAATTCGTTTTCCAATGCTTCCTGACCGTCAATATCCAGATGATTTGTCGGCTCATCCAAAAGATAGAAGTTGGGGTTTGACAGGCGCGGAACCAGCATTCCAAGCCGGGCTTTTTGTCCGCCCGAGAGAATGCTGTTTGGCTTGTTTTGGATATCGATTCCCAAGCCAGCACCTGCAAGAAGCGTGCGAACCCGCTGATCGCCAATATCAAACCGGCGGCTGATTGTATTGAACGGCGTTGAGCTGTCAGAGAGGTCTGACAATGCTTGATCGCCATAGCCAAGAACCAGAGAAGGCGTTGCCTTTACCCCAACCTGAGATGTTGCCGGATCAATGATAGACTTGCGGATCATATCGACAAGCCGTGACTTTCCCGCGCCGTTCAAGCCCAGAAGGACGATACGGTCACCCTGACATATCCAGCGTTTTCCTGAGTTGAACAGAAGCATACCGTCGGGCGTTGACACGGCTGCCTCATCCAGCGTTACCAGAACCTTTGCATGAGTGCCGCTATTGGCAAGCTTGATTGCCCCGGAAGAGCGTTCCTGATGCGCCGGTCGGGCGGCATCCTCCAGCCGCTCCGCCCTTTGCTTGAGTTGCTTGGTCTTGACTGTCAACAGATCGCTACCCGAATTGATGGCGATGTTGTTGAGTTTTGCAGCCTGTTGGCGCAGTTGCTGCGCGACCTTCATATCGCGCTGGAAACGCCGCGCTTCCGATGCATCAATCTCGTCCAAAGCCTGGCGGGCAGGGCTATAAGGCAGCGAGAATATCTGCGAGTTCTCAGGTCGAAGAAACAGCGTCCGGTTTGTCGTCGCATCGAGAAATGCGCGGTCATGGCTGCAGATGACAAGCGGCACATCGCGCGGCAGATCATTGATCCAACGCTCCAGCTGGTTGATCTTGGAGAGATCAAGATGATTTGTCGGCTCATCCAGCAACAGAACATCCGGTTCTGTCACCCAAATGCGGGCAAGCATGGCCAGCCTTTGCCAGCCTCCGCTGAGTTTCGATAGCGCACGCTGGCGAAGCTCTTCGGGCACATCGAGCGAGTCCAGTACAATATCAACCCGCCAACTCTCACTGTCGATCTGGTCAGCAGGCAGGGCAAGGCGCACCGCCTCATAAAAAGCCACGCCCATGAGTTTGTGCGGAACGACCTGCTCGACATGCCCAACCCGCAGACCTCGTGTGCGGGTGATATCGCCGGTCGTTGGTTCGAGATCGCCGTTAAGACAGCGTAAAAGGGTGGATTTACCCCGCCCGTTGGCCGCGACAATACCCAGGCGGTCGCCATTTGCGATGGAAAGATTAAGTTTGGAGAAAAGTGGCGCACCAAGGGTGATGCCGAGGTTTCTGACGTTGATCAAAGTCATGTTCATTCTCTGGTCTGCCGAGCAGATACTGCATCTCTGATGCGAATCCATGGCGGGATATTCCCGCGATTACTCGGTGATTATCGATTGGCAGCGCGCCTGAATTTCAGGTTGGGCGCTGCTCTCAACGAAGGGCAGACCAGGATATGAAGTTGAAATAGATTTCCGGTCAGCCCTGCAAACGCGATTGCAGGGCGTAGACAGGGCCGCGCCGACGATGCTGGTGGAATGGTCCGTTCATGTGCAGCCCTCCTTTCTTGGTAAAATACTCAATGTTCGACGCATGGATAACATTGCTTTTTGATAGGCGCAATCGCTTCAGCGTAATGCAAGCGCAATCTGACAGCCCTATCTGACTGTGTAGTTCATAGTGGTCGGGGGAAATATGTCATGGCTTTGCTGCGGGCCTCACAGCAATGATGATCTTTTCATCGAAAATCGCCAGAGAAGAGCGCTTTCTGGCTAACTTGCACGGTACCGAATATGAATATTACAGGCGGCACGTCCGGCGATTCATTCCCGGATTGCGCCACTGGCACCCCGGAAGACTGCCCAGCTATTCAACTGAAGCCGCAGCCACCGGTCTTCTCGACTCGCTTCACTATTTCGCAGCCTTACCATTCGCACTATTGCTGCAAGCGCTGCACGCATCCGGCCATTTGCCGGTATTGCTGGTTCTGCCTTAACTCGCGTGCGGCCGGCTCAAGGCACAAAAACGGCGATTGCCTTTTCACGGATGGTAAAGCGAACCGGCGTTTCTGTTTTCAACTCACCGTCGAGATTAACGCGACGTGGTTTGCGTGTGCGAATCGTCAGATCCTTAGTGGAAAAGGCCCGCACATCATCCCATTGACCATGGGTGCCTTTCCGCAGACTTGGCAGCAGAGTGAGCAAACGCCACCAGTGATCAACCTCAAGACTGTAAAAATCGAGCAGGCCATCGGTCGCCGTCGCATCCTCATGAACAGTCATGCCGCCACCATAATGCCTGCCATTGCCTACCGCGATCTGTAAGGTGCGCAGCTCTTCGCTTATCCCATCATGTTCGAGAGTTGCGGTAAAAAGGCGAGAGTCCGCCAGAAGCCGCGCTGCAACCAGACCATAACCAAGCTTGCCCCAATATTTCTTGGCTTTTTCTGTCAGTGACATAGCCAGATCTGCACTGAAACCAATGCTGGCAACGTTGAAAAACGGAAATCCATTGGCGTCGCCGAGATCGACCAGTGTCGTTTTGCCCTTGACGATGCTGTTGATGGCAGCGGGAATATCCAGAGGAATGCCAATTGTCCGGGCAAAGTCATTGGCGGTACCGAGCGGTAGGACACCCAGCGGAAGACCGGTATCGAGCAAAGCCTTGGCGCAGTCGTTCAGCGAACCATCACCGCCTCCGACAATCACCAGATCAATGTTTCCGGAATGTTTGTGAATAAGGTCGGAAAGGGGTTGGCCGCGGCTGGGCGTATCTTCGATGACATCAATGTCAGCCTGATCGAGCAGTTGCCGGACTTGAACAATGCCGGCCTTGCCACGGCGTGCATAGGGGTTCACCAGAACCAAAGCTCTTTTCGCTGTCAAACCGGTCTCCAGATTGGGGATTAAATTCATCAATCACACTGCCAATATGATTCTGGTCATTTTCCGGCAGTCATCCGCATATGTGGCGGGCAGGGGCTATATTCAACAAATGGTCTCGTCGGGGAGGTATTTGCGAGAGGAAAACAAAGGAAAAGGCGGCTTCGAAAAGCCGCCTCTCACGCATCGCTATCAATTATAGGGTGAATAACACTGGGCGCGCGGGCCGCCATAGGGCTGATAGCTATTGTCCGATGAACGGTACGAGCGATATTTGTTATAGCACCACTCCACATGGGCGCTGCCGCGGGCCGGGGCAACCCGGCGAGGCTGATTGGCGATTGCACCTCCAATGATCGCACCCGCGCCAAAGGCAGCCAATGGATACCACCAGCCATCATTGTGGCGGCGATAGCCTGGACGGGAGTGGCGATAACCGCGATGGCCCCGCCAGCGCCTGTCATGACGGTATTGAACCTGCTCGACACTCGATTTGATTTCGAGCGGGGCAGGGACAAATGGAGCCGCCGATGCCGGAATGATGGAGGTGACGCCCATTGCTAAGCTTAAAGCGCCTGCGAAAACTCCAGATACTATTTTCCTCATGCTTATTCCTCCTGAATGAGGCGTCCAGAATGAGCTTTTTCAGATGAATATTGGATGAATATAATAGACGTTCAGCCCCACTTCATCTCGCCCTTTGCCACCTTCGCGCCGAGTTCGAGCGAAGAGACATCGGCGAGGTTCGGGTAAAGCTTGGTCATGGCTGCGATAAGTTCCGCGCTGTTTTTCGTGCGAGCCATCTCTTTGTCAAAAGCAATAAGATAATCACGCGTAAACATGACGGCATCAATGCCTTGCGGGGCCCCTTCGACCTGATGTCCAGGAACGACGATTTTCGGTGCGCGCGCGATGATTCCGTCGAGCGCCTTGACCCATGCCGCGCGCAGTTCGGTCGTTGCTGTATCTGCGATCCAGACATGATTCCCGGAATCGACCAGCACGCCGCCGAACACCGCTTCGAGTGCGGGAACGTATAGATAGCGACGGTCGTGCATGTCCGGGATTTCAACGATCTCGATCGTATTTCCCTCAAGGTCAAGCGAGGCAGCGCTCGATGCTTCCGGAATCACGACGTCTGCGAGTGTCTGCGGACCGTTTTTCTTTAATTGCGGTCCCCAAACACCCAGCTTGGCCTCAACATTGGCTTTGATCGCCGCGACAGTGACCGGCTTGGCAATGACCGCCGCCTTCGGAAAGGCTTCAACAATCGGGCGTAGGCTGAAATAATAATCCGGGTCGTTGCAGCTCACATAGATCGTAGTCAGGTTCTTGCCAGTCGCCTTGATGGCGGCCGCGACGGCTTTACCGTCGGAAAGAGTGAAACCACCATCGATCAGAATTGCGTCTTTCTCACCGGTCAAAAGCACCGGCGTGCGGCGGAATCCAGCTTCGTTTGCCTGGAAAAACGTCCATGCAAGGGCACTGCTGCTAGAGCGAGCGGAGGCGAGGGGCAGGACTGTCGCCAAGCCGGCAATAGCGGCGAGCTTAAAGGTTTCGCGGCGCGTGATCATGAGATGTTTCCCGAGGCTGATTTCTCTTTCTGCTTTATTTCACGCCTTGATGCGGTAATAAATATCACTCAATCATACAGACTGTACGATTTAATGAGACAAACATGCGTGATCTTCTCAATCTGAACCGGCTCATCTTCTTTACTTCGGTTATCGAAGCGGGCTCATTCACAGTGGCTGCTGATCGTCTCGGCGTCGCCAAGGCGGTCGTCAGTCATCAAATCGCGCGCCTTGAGGAGGAACTGGGCGTAACGCTGCTTTTGCGTACGACACGCCGTCTACATGCAACCGAAGAGGGCAATCTGTTCTATAAGCGTTGCATACTCATCTTAAGAGAGGCGGAAGCCGCCTACGGGGAATTGTCGCTTCGTAGCACGGAGCCTTCAGGAACGCTGACGTTAACGGCCCCGCTCGACTATGGCACGGCTGTCGTAGCACCCACGATTGCATCGTATATGCAGGCATATCCGCAGATGCGGGTCGACGTGATCTTCGACGACAGCGTGAGCGATCTGATCGCTGACCAAATCGACTTATCGATTCGAGTCGGATGGCTAACCGATACCAGTCATCAGGCACGTCGGATCGGCACGTTTGAACAGATACTTGCCGCAACACCGTCTGTTGCCGCTCGCATTCCAGCTGACTTAACCCCAGCAGAGGCGTGCAACCTACCATGGATCGCCAATGGGGCTTTGAAGAACCCTTTTCGCTGGACGTTTTCACGCGGACAAACGGAAGCTTTGACCGTTGAAATTCGTGCCATCATGATGGCCGACAAGACACCGTCAGCCTATGCCTGCACGCTGGCAGGAATTGGAGTTTCGGTTTTTCCCGACTACTTGGCCAAGGCCGATATGCAAGCTGGAAAACTCGTACGACTTTTCCCGGAATGGTCATTGCCGCAAGGAGGTATTCATGCCGTATTTCCTGCCGCCCGGTTTCGCCCCGCCAAGGTCAAGGCATTTCTGGACATGCTGGTGGTCGCAGAGCGTCAGCGCATGCGCGAAAGCGCAACACCCTCAAACTTGTAATCTTTGGTCGCTACGCCCAAACCCTAAGGGCACGTTCCATTCGGTCTGCGGCATATGTGACGATATAGGCGATGACCATGTAAACTACGACGGCGATGAGAAACGCTTCCAGATAATAGAAATTCAGCGCGGCGCTCAATTGTGATTGGGCAAAAATATCGACAACCTCGATTGCAAACCCCAGGGATAGCGCCTTCATGATCACCATGATTGAATTGGCAAGGTCCGGGATGGCCGCAACAATCACTTGCGGAAGCATGACACGCCGAAACACCTGGCTCTTCTTGTAGCCCAACGAGTAGGCCGCATCAGCTTGGCCAGTGTCAAAAGAATTCAGCGCACCCTTCACGACCTCAGCCTGAAATGCTGCAACACAAGCGGTCAAGGCGACAATGAGCGTCACCCAGTTTGGAGTTGCATGGCCATTGTAATCTAACCCGACAAGGGAAGCGAGGAAACGCGTGGCTGGCGGGAGCCCGTAATAGGCGAGGAAGATCACGATAACCATTGGGACACCCTTGAAAGCGACCTTATAGGCGACCACAATTTCACGCAGTACGGGAATCCGTCGGTATTCGATCATCGCGAACAAACTGCCGATAATCGTTGAGCAAATAAAGATGATCAGCGCCATGCCGAGTGTAACGGGAACAGCGCCGAGAATGTCGTACAGATCGGGGAGGAGGACTTCGGAAGCGAACATGTGATGAACTTCTCTTCAATCAGACGCTTGGCATCAGTGTGGCTGCGGCCGGCGTGGTGTTGGAGGTAAACTTTGCGTTTCGCGCTTCAAAAAAGCGTACAATCAGCCATGCCACCAAGCATAAGAGCGAATAAATTACCGCCAGCACGAGGTAGGTTTCGAACTGGTACTGGTTGTAATCCCGCTCCATAACAAGATGCGCCGTCGCCATCACATCAGCCGCGCCGATATACATGACCAGTGCCACGTTATGGATGAGATAGATGATGGCATTGCCGTAGCCGGGCAGGGCGATGTGGATAGCCTGCGGGCCGACGACGCGCAAAAGCTTCTTTAGAAATGTGTAGCCGAGACTGTCGGCTGCATCATGCTGGCCCCGGTCAATGGCGAGGTAGGCTGGACGCAGGACCTCTGACAGATAACCGCCATGATAGAGGCTGAGACCGACAATCGCAGCGACGTTCGGTGACACAAAATCCTCAACCTCGAACAGGGCTACCACCAGAGGAAGCCCGTAAAATGCCACGAACAACTGGAGCACCACAGGGACGCTCCGGGCATAGGACACGTAAAGATCAGCCAGTTGGCTGATCACTGGTATCCTGCGCACCCGGAACGTCGTTGCGATCAACGCCAGGCAGAAGCCGACGATCATGGCCGTGAATGTTATCGCGAGCGTCAGCGGCAATGCCTTCAACAACTCGGGAACCATTATCGAAAGATCCACCTTGCACTCCTTCTTTCAGTTTGGGCTTTGACCGTCAGGCGCGGCGTTATTTCATGTAGGTGGTGATGTCTTCGCCAAACCATTTCTGCGACAGCTTGGCGAGTGTGCCGTCCGCCTTGAGTTCCTTCAAAGCCTTGTCGATGCCTTCGGAGAGAGCCTGATTTTCTTCGGAGCGATGGATCAGGATAAAGGTGCTGTTGATCGCAATTGGTTCGCTCGCCTTGATGTTGAGCTTCTGCTGGTCGATCACAGTCTGCTCACCGAGATTGGAAGGCAGGACGAGCGCATCATACTTGCCGTTCTCGACTTCTTTCAGACGGTCAGGATAAGGGATGCCGGCACTGGATGCAGTGATCTCGATCTTGGTGTCGGGGTTCTTTTCCTGCCACGCCGTGGCAAACTTGTAGATGCCGCCGCCAGCCGTGACGGGCACGATCTTCTTGCCGACCAGATCTTTCATCTCGTTGATGCCGCTGTCCTTACGGCTGTAGATCTTAATCAGGCTTGCGCCGATTGGGCTTTCAGGGATGAGGAACTGCTTTTCGCGAGCGGGCGCCCGGTAGTAGCCGCCGGTTGCGATATCGTACTTGCCGGTGACGAGGCCGGTCTCTTGCGCAATATCTGCAGCGCCTTCCATGACGAACTTGTATTGAGGCAGCTTGGCATTGATCGCCTTGAGCACATCAGGTTCGTAACCCTGCGGCTCGACACCGATTGCACCCCAGGACAGCGGCTTGGATTCCGCTGCGGTGGCGATCTTTATCGTACGAACATCCTGGGCAAGAGCTGCGCCAGTGGTAACGACGGCAATTGCGACGCCAGCTACGGCAAGGCCAAAGGCTCTACGCGAGATTGATTGGAATGAAGACATATCGGGGTATCCTTTCTTTAAAAGGCGTGTTCAGAGTTGAGAAATTGCGTAAGACGCGGATTTGACGGCGCGTCAAAAATTTCGGACGGACTACCTTGAGATGCGACGACGCCGCGATCCATAAACACGATGCGGTTCGAGACATTCTTGGCGAACTGCATTTCATGGGTAACAAGGAGCGAGGTGATTCCAGACGATGTGACGTCACGAATAACCTTGAGAACTTCGCCGACAAGCTCAGGATCGAGTGACGACGTTGGCTCATCGAACAGCATGACATCCGGCTTGACGGCGAGCGCGCGCGCAATGCCGGTACGCTGAAGTTGCCCGCCTGAAAGCTGGGATGGATAGCTGTCGATCTTGTCGGACAGGCCCACACGGTCAAGCTCTTGCAGCGCAATGGCATGAGCTTCGTCTTTTGACTTTCGCTGTACAACTATGAGCGGGTCCATCACATTCTGGATGACCGTCATGTTCTTGAAGACATTGAACTGCTGAAAAACCATGGCCGTGCGAAGCCGGATCGCCTGGATCGCGTTTTTATCCGGTTTTTCATAGTCCATGCGGATTTGATCGAAGGCGATTGTGCCGGATGCCGGCTTTGCCAGATAATTGATGCACTTCAGGAGCGTGGTCTTGCCGGTACCGCTGGGGCCGATGATCGAAACCACGTCCCCGCGATTGACAACGAGATCAACGCCATTGAGGACCTGCGTCTTTCCGTAGGACAGCTTTAGGTTCTTGAGCTCAAGCATTTCAGATCAATGTCCTTTCGGAAGGTGTTGCACAATTCGTCGGGCAGTCATCCGCCAAGGTTTCGCTGTCGACCCACTCGTCTCCATTTAGTTCGGGTGTGTCGAACGCCTGAAGATCAGCGAAGTGACGCTCGCGATCTTCGACGAAGAGCGCTTTTACGATGCCGCGCGCGAGACGATCGGCGCCCTCGCTGACTGCGGGAATGTCACCCGTGAGCTTGCCGTGGCTCAGGGTCGCCGGGAAATTAAAGCAGTGAATCTTTGACAGGGCCGGGCATGCACCGGGTTCTTTTTCGAGGAATTCGAATGCTTCTCCAAGATCGGGCGACGCTTGCAGCTCGTTGTTTTGCATATCTGCCGGGACGGGGAACCTGTCGCGCCACAAGCGGATAGACGGTGCGACCGCAGCGAGTTCCGACCGATTGATCACGTCGATCCTGAAGCCTGTCCCGAAAATCAGGAAGTCGAGGGGATAACGCCCTTTCGGAGTCACCACCACGATATGGTCTCCGTGCTTCTCCAACGAGGTGACGGGGCTTCCCAGGTGAAGATGAGCTTGCGCGAACGCGCTGACCCGCAGAACACTCGGGCGGGGCGGTGGCGTCTGCTGGCCCATCGTATAGTCCAGAAATCGCCACTTCCACTCATCCGGAAGGCCCACAAATCCGTGCACAACCCCTTGGCTGCCAATGCCGGTGAACTTGTTGATCCGTGGCAGTTCCTTGCGGCGCACAAACATGTCCAGGCGTCCCGCCCCAGCTTCAAGCGCTGTCGCAGCATTGTCCATCGCCGATGCGCCAGCGCCTATAACCCCGACACGCTTGTTTTTCAGCGCCGCAAAATCAATCTCATCGGCGGTATGAGCCCAGAATTTCCGTTCAATGCCGTCGGCGATAGGGGGCACATATGGACCGCCCAGACCATCTCGACCCGTCGCGAGCACCACATGGCGGGCGACTATCGTTTCGGTGCGGACGTCTTGCTCACAAATCAGATCGAGCATGCCGTCGTCGCGCGGAAGAATTGCATCCACCGAGATATTGTTGCGGACCGGCAGTTCAAGCACCCGGCGATACCAGATCAGATAGTCCATCCAGATTTCGCGCGGCGCCCGGTCGAGAGCAGCCCAGGCCTCAATACCATAGCGGGCCTCATAATATGCCCGGAAAGTGAGGGCAGGCAGCCCCATGGCGGGTCCGGTCAATTGCTTGGGTGAGCGCAAGGTACGCATGCGCGCAAACGTGATCCACGGCCCCTCTTGTCCAGCAGGTGCCTTGTCGAGAACGATGTGGTTGGCAACGCCGAGCCGTTTGAGCATACCGGAGGCGACAAGGCCAGCCATGCCGCCGCCGATGATGACGACATCGACAACTGCTTTGCCATTTGCCATGCGCGGGGGAACCCAGGACTTGGCAGGCAGCTCCAGCCAGGCAAGATCCTGCCGCAGGCGTGCCTCCAATGCGTCGAGGCCGGTTGGCAAAATGGAAGGCTCGCTCATGACAGCGTTCCTTCCGGCACTATGCTATTTCCATAGATGGCTTCGGCCAATGCCCCGTCGCCACCCAACTCGCGCAGGCGACAGCCAGGCATGGCCAGTGCGACGGCACGGGCAGCGTCAATCATGGCCGCGACGGTCGGGCTCAGCGGATGTGCGGCAGGCGAGATCGCGCCGAACAGAAAGGGGATAGTTTGGTCGAGCGTTCGCATCACGATCCCCTCCAGCGGCACGCCAACAACGGTCGCTGGTTCAACGAGCGCCACCCCAAGTCCGACGCGGACCATCGTGAGTGCCGTCATGGAGGAATTAACGTCGATAATCCGCTGCGGCGCGACGCCCGCCCGCGCCAAAGCTTCGTCAATGCGATGGCGCAATCGGAACGGATTGGCCAAAGTGATGATACGGCGCTCGGCAAGATCGGCGAGACGCACCACGTCATTTCCTGCGAGAGGATCGTCTACGGCAAGAGCGACGACGCATGGCGCATCGGCAATCCAGTGCACATCCAGGCCCGGATGTTCCAAAGGGAGACTGGCAATGCCGAAGTCCGCCGAGCGGGCGAGAACGGCCTGCACGACATTTTCGGCAGCCAATGCCTGGATATGGAGATGGCGAGGAATGAGATCCGGCGAGACAGCCGCAAGTGCCCGCGGAAGAACGCCAGCTGCAAGCGAGGGCGTGGCGGCGATGGTGAGCGAGATTGGCTCATCAAGACCAATAGCGTTTGCCCGCTCGCGGATATGCGTCAGGCTGGCAAGGTGGCGTTCGACTTCCGCATGAAACTGCAAGCCTCGCGACGTCGGCGTGATGCGCGGTCCACTGCGATGGAGCAGTGCGTAGCCTAGATCGGCTTCTAGATCTTGAATCAATCTGCTGACGGCAGGTTGCGAGCGGCCAAGGAGCCTCGCTGCCCCGGTCACGCTACCAGCGGACATGACTGCTGC
Source organism: Phyllobacterium sp. 22552 (assembly GCF_052044585.1). Classification (NCBI taxonomy): domain Bacteria; kingdom Pseudomonadati; phylum Pseudomonadota; class Alphaproteobacteria; order Hyphomicrobiales; family Phyllobacteriaceae; genus Phyllobacterium; species Phyllobacterium sp. 22552. Next base: position 143,454 of record NZ_JBQENG010000006.1, read on the forward strand.
GAATGCTTCAAGTTGCCGAATGTCAAATAATCTAGAATGCATGTTTTATATTAAGCACCCATCTCAATGCACGTACAGTATAATGATGCTCAATTTAGTCACGAAATTGGATTATTATTCCGCATCATTAGCGATGTATCATGATAAATTGACATGATAACAGGTCGTGCCTAATTACATGGCACACCAGCCATCAATATGAGGAGCTAGTTTTGACACTCATCGAAACCCTTGCCTCCGTCAGGCCGGGCACCGCCCTGGCGGACGCTATGGAGAAACGCGCGGAAATATTGCGCCTCAGTGAAGCAGCGCACGACGCCGTTGTCCTACCGCGTGATCCAGGTGGTCTTTCGCTTGGATTAAGGGCATCACTTGCCGCTCGAATGGCGCGGCAGAACCGCAATGCCGCGCTCGCAGACCATTATGACACCCTGGTTGCGCGCGCTGACGAACCGGCCACGGCCCCGCTTGCTGATCCCGAAGCCACCGTTACCGAACCACGTGTCGCGGAGATTGTCCGCCATGCCGACCGGCTGACAGTCGCGCCACGAGATGCGACGCAGGCTCATATCGAGGCTTTGCGTCAGGTCGGCGTCACCGACGCCGATATCGTTCGGCTCGCGGAGCTTGCGGCCTTTGTCAATTATCAGGTGCGTGTTCTTGCAGGCTTGAAACTGATGGGAGAAATGCGATGAGCGAGGTTGTCCATACTTTTACTACAACGGTTCCGCGCTGGCAGCCCTATGTTGTCCCGGTGGATTTCGCGGCCGCGACAGAAGAGCAGCATGCGGCGATGCAGACAACGCCGTCGAACAAGGGCATTTCGCCCTATGTGCTTACTTTGGCGCACGATCCTGAGACACTTGCTGTTCGCTCGCCCCTGTTCAACCTGATCATGTATGGAAAAGACGGCTTGGCATCGAGCGAGCGCGAACTGGGCGCAGTTGCGGCATCCATCGTTAACCGCTGCGTCTACTGTGCCGCCGTTCACGCTTCGCGATTCACCGCCCAGACGAAACGCAGCGACGTAATTGACGCGATCTTCGCTGATGGGCTGAACGCAACGATTGACGAGCATCTACAAGCCATTTTTGATTTTTCAGCACATTTATCGCCGACACCGCCCGAGGCAACAGCGGCCGATGTGCGGGCTCTGGCGGATGTCGGGCTCAACGAACTCGAAGTTCTTGACCTCGTTCTCTCATCCGCAATCTTCGGCTGGGCCAACCGCCTGATGCACACCCTCGGCGAACCGATCAAGGATTAGGGGCGACTGTAGCGTAGTCTGATACCGGGATAGCGCCTGCGGACCTGAGGATCAGCGCAACACTGTTGCGTGCGATGCGCTCAAGTTCCGGCTGTTCTGTCCCGGCACGGGCGCGCAATGCAAGACTGTGCTGCAAGGCGGCGAGCAGGTCGGCGAGGGCATCTACATCGGTTTCAGGCGGTAACTGGACGTCGTCGCGTGCCACCGCGATACGATTGCGAAACCGCGCGTCGGTGCGTTCGAGAGCGGCAGACAGTTCCGCGCTCATCACAGGATCGGCCGTAGCTTCGGCGGCTATGACGCTGAGCATGGGGCAACCGAGCGGGCGATCATCACCTTCCGAATAGATAGCAACAAGTATAAGGAAATAGGCTTCGAGCGCTTTTGCAAACGAAGGTTCGTCGAAGAGGGCACGGTTCCAGTCTACGGCTTTGTCCTCGACATACTGTCCGACTGCCCGCAGATAGATGCTGCGCTTGTGACCGAAGGCGGCATAAAGGCTCGGCCGCGCCATTTTCGTGGCCTCCGACAGATGATCCAGCGACGTGGCGGTGTAGCCATGGCGCCTAAATTCCAGGAGCGCAGCGTCGAGCGCTGCCCTGGTGTCGTATTTGCGTGGACGCCCACGGGTGGATTTCTCATTCATTTTTGTACCGTATCGCAATAAATTCGTTGCGCCATATTTTTATGCGAACTAGTATAAAATAAGTGACTCAGAAAAAACACCCCTCTGGAAGAAGTCGGGCGAATAGGCGCTTGCATTCCGCCCTGCAGCGCTCAGGCCGCATACGCAAGCGGCGAACCGCCCCGGAAAAGGACAATCCATGACTGATAAAATCCGCATCGGCATTAACGGGTTCGGACGTATTGGCCGGACAGTTCTAAGGGCTGCCATGGCGCGCGACGACGTCGAGGTCGTGGCAATCAACGATCTGCTGCCAATCGATCATCTGGCTTATCTCCTCAAATATGACAGCGTGCATGGCGGCTTCGGGGCCAGTCTAGCCGCTTCGGATAACGCCCTCGATATCAATGGTAGCAAGGTCAGGGCTTTCGGCGAACGGGAACCGGGCGCGATCCGTTGGGGCGACGTCGGCGTCGATCTCGTCATTGAGTCCACCGGTCTGTTCCTGACAAAAAAGGCCGTGGAAGGACACCTTGCTTCCGGTGCAGGTAAAGTATTGCTCTCCGCACCGCCAGAGGACGACACACCTGTCTTTGTGATGGGTGTCAATGCGGTCAACTACGCCGGTGAAAACGTTGTTTCGAATGCGTCATGCACGACGAATTGTGTAGCGCCGCTCGCCAAAGCACTGAATGACGCTTTCGGCCTTGAGGAAGCGCTGATGCTTACGGTTCACGCGACAACGTCGAGCCAGAACACGGTCGATGGCGTGGCGCGCAAGGATTGGCGTTTCGGGCGTGGCATCCTTGAAAACATCATCCCGGCGACCACCGGTGCGGCGCGCATGGTGGGCAAAGTTATCCCCGAGCTGAATGGACGGATCAACGGCATGGCGGTGCGCGTGCCGGTGTCGGACGTCTCGATGATTGATCTTACATGCCGGCTTAGGGAAAGCGTGTCTTATAAGGACATTTGCGCGATGCTCCGCGAGCAGACGGCAAGCGCGATGCATGGCATTCTCGCTTATTGCGATGAGCCTGTCGTCTCTACCGATATGCGCGGTAATCCGCATTCTTCAATCATCGACGCGCTCGCCGGCATGCAGATTGAAAGCGGACTGACCAAGGTCGTTGCCTGGTATGACAATGAATGGGGATATGCCTGCCGTTGCCTCGACTTGGCAGCGCATGTTTCGCGCGCGAGGTAGCAGCCGGATTGGAACGATTAGAAAAAGCCGAACGAAAGTAAACTCTGCCTTTGTCCGCTAACCTGCCTTTTTATCATTTACTGCAATAAAATGGCGGAGGGGGTGGGATTCGAACCCACGGTAGGCTCTCACCTACGCCGGTTTTCAAGACCGGTGCCTTAAACCGCTCGGCCACCCCTCCAACCTGTTGAAAACACTTGATGACCTGGTTCAGGATCATTTCGGAGATAAAGCAATTGCGATTGCTTTTCTGCCGAATGTTGTTCGGGGGCCTTTATAGCCTTTCGGATTGCCGCGTCAACCTGTTCTACAGCGACTATTTGCGTTGGCGATATTAGATGTGAATAAAGGCCAGACGAGCCGCAAATGGGAAACAATGTCAGGCTCTCGAGATGGGACTGAAACCACACAAAAGTGAGGCCCAGATTGCCGCATGATTTTATTCATGGACGATACTGAGCCTCTATCAGGATGCTTTCCGAAACATGTTCGATGCCGTCCTGATATAGGTAAAATCCATCACCGCACGATTGGTTCCAGTAATTAATTCACTATTGACGAATTTTCTGATTCCAAAAAAATCGGCGAAAATCAGAACGTTCAATTATGAAGGGACCAGCGCTCACCATTCAGTGTCGTGTCAGCAATTGCCTTCAGACAGGTCACGTCACAACCTGAAGAAGGACAAGACCATGAAATCCATTTTTGCCGCTTTGACACTTTCTCTCGTTGCCAGCACCGCAATGGCTGCCCCAAAATGCGATACCCCTAAAGAGAAGTGGCGGCCAAAAGAGGCGCTGCAGAAACAGCTTGAGGGTGAGGGATGGAAAGTCAAAAAGATCAAGATAGAGAATGGTTGCTATGAAGCCTATGCGACCAAAGCGAGTGGTGAGAAGCTGGAAAGGTTCTTTGATCCAGCAAGCTTCAAGGCCATGGGCGATGACAAGTGAGTTATCAGAAATAGCGTCGCAAGAGCGACAATCCATCAAGACATGGCCCGGATATATCCGGGCCATGCACTGGACACTCGCATCCTGTGTATTGGGCGCCTGGATAATGTCCGAGAATATCCGCTGGGTTCATGAATATCTGGGCTATGGCGCCGTTACCATCGTTACCATCCGTATTTTTGCCGGTTTTTTGGATGGTGGCTTTGTCAAATTTACAAACTTTGTGAAAGGACCTGCCGAGACAGTTGGGTATCTCAAGCAAATCTGGCGGGGAAAAGAAGAGCGTCATATCGGGCATAATCCTGCCGGTGGCGCAATGATCCTGGCGCTATTGCTCACCATAAGCATGACAGGGCTGACCGGCTGGCTGTTAACAACAGATCGTTTCTTTGGCGAAGAGTTACTTGAAGATGTGCACCAGTTTCTTGCCAACGGTGTCATTTTTCTTGTGGCGCTTCATTTGGCCGGCGTCCTTCTCGCCAGTGTTCGTCACAAGGAAAATCTCGTCGCAGCGATGATTACGGGGCGGAAGAGACTGACCTAGGGCACTCAGATTCTCAGAAATATACTGCAACGCTTGGAAAAGGGTTGTCGTCATTGGGAGAATGCGACCAGACGTCATTTTCAGTTGGGAAACAGCATTAACAATTGTTTATGGAGATGGCAGTCTGGAGGCCATCGCCTAGACGTCGGGGCGCGTGCTCAAGATCACCTGCCTTACGCTTGCAAATCCATCCATAAACATGCGTAATATTATCAATCCCGCAAAGCATTTGTTAACAACGTATCAACCTCTGGATGACATTGATGGACGTCGTACAAATCTGGTTATGTGTCTCGGCTTTGCGCAGATGTTTCAATCTGGTATTTATGCCTTGATGTAAAATTGTGGGGACGGCCGTGCAGGCCGGTGGTTTGCATTGCCAAAAGCCAAAACCTTCCGAGTTTTCGAGTTCAGCCGCATTGCGGGCGTCGTGGCCATGGGTGTTCTCATGACAGCCTGCGCTTCGCCAAAGGCCAAGATCACCAAGAAGTCCCACGGCAAGGAATATTTTGCTGAATCCAAGTATGGTGTGAAGGCAAGCCCGCGCGTTTGGACCGGCGGAAAGATCACACGCGGCGGTGGCCGCAATCAGGTCGGACGTCCATATCAGGTTGCAGGCAAGTGGTATTACCCCAAGGAAGAGCCGGGCTATGTGCGCAAGGGCAGGGCCTCATGGTATGGTTCGGCATTTCACGGGCGCTTGACCGCCAATGGCGAAGTCTATGACACGGCACAACTTTCCGCAGCGCACCCAACTATGCCGCTGCCAAGCTATGCACGCGTCACCAATCTTGGAAATGGCGCGTCAGTTATTGTGCGCGTCAATGATCGCGGACCCTATCATAGCGACCGGGTAATCGATCTGTCGCAGCGTGCTGCCACTATGCTGGACTATCAGCATACAGGCACTGCAGATGTAAAAGTTGAATATGTTGGCCGCGCACCGCTTGAGGGCGATGATGATCGTTTTCTCATGGCATCCTATCGAGGACCAGGCGCATCCGATCCTTGGGGGCAACCGGCATCCGGCGTCATGATCGCAATGAATGGCACCACGCCAACAGCGAGAAAGCAGACGCCCGTTCCTGGTATGGTGCGTCCTGAACCAGCCGGTATTCAGGTCGCGAGCCTTGGCACACAGCCAGTTTCTTTAGGGGAGCAGGCCAACCAATTGGCGATGCCGCAATCCCAGCCAAGTCTGGTCGATGACACGGGCCTGTCGTTCAACACGGATATTGATCCGGTTCTGCCTCTGATCGGGCCATTTATTGCCGATAAACCTGCGGTACTCGTAGGCTCATATAAGGCCCAGAAGCCTACATCCTCACCCTTCGTCAATTCCTATGCCAGCGAGCGTATAGAAATGGCGCATGCGCCTGCCGCAGCGACGGAAATGCTGTTGACGCCGGAAGCTGTAACAAGCACTTGGAAATCAATGAGCGCCTCGCAAAGCGCATTCCAGGGCGAGTATGTTGATATTGGCCTTTTTGCCGACAAGGAAGAAGCCACGCGCTTGATGAACACACTTGCGCCACTTGGCAAAATAAAACTTTCCGAAGTCGCCAGCCCGGCAGGTAGCCGTATCGCGCTCGCCGCGAAGGCTGACACCGCAAAACAAACTGATGCATTGTTACAGGCAGCCTGGAAGGCTGGCGCAACAGACGCATTTGTTGTTCGCGATGACAGAAGCTAAGCCCGGCAGGACATTCTCTTATCTGACAAAGCATATTCATACCTGTGCTTTGAGTATTGGTATTTTGCTCACGCCCTTGGTTGCCAATGCCGAGGAAGCGCTGTTTGACACCAAAGCCAAGCAGGCTCTTATGGTCGAAGACCAGACCGGAACAATATTATTCGCCAAATCGCCCGACACGCTGATCGAGCCGGCGGCTCTGGCAAAGCTCATGACGATGGAAGTGGTGTTTCATGAGTTGAAGGCGGGCAGGATTTCACAGTCGACGCAATATACTGTCAGCGAGAATGCCTGGCGCACGGGCGGCGCGCCATCCGGTGGCTCGACCATGTTCGCCAAACTTAAATCCCAGCTCGCGGTCGGCGATCTGATACAAGGCGTCATCGTGCAGTCGGCTAATGATGGCTGCATCATTCTCGCGGAAGGAATTGCGGGCTCAGAGGCGAAATTTGCCGAATTAATGAACGCGCGCGCCAAGGAAATAGGGCTTACCGCTTCGACATTCGTCAATTCCACCGGGCTGCCGGACCCAAAGCAGCGGGTATCGCTAACCGATCTTGTGAAGTTGGCGCGACACATAAAAAAGGAATACCCCGAATATTACAAAACCTATGCGCAGGACAATTTTACCTGGAACAACATTTTTCAGCGCAACCGCAATCCGCTGTTGCGGCTTGATATTGGCGCAGACGGCATGGGTACCGGCTACACCGAGCAATCCGGTTATGGCATTGTCGGTGCGGCAGAGCGGGGCGGCCGACGTTACATCGTTGCATTGAGCGGCCTTGCGACAGACAAAGAACGTGCCGAGGAGGCCAAGCGCATCTTTGAATGGGCTTATCAGGCCTTCGAAGAAGTCGACATTTTCGCACCCAACGAATCTGTTGGCGAGGCCAGCGTATTTGGCGGTGTAAAGTCCGGCGTTCCACTAAAAGCGCATGAGAAAGTCAGCATACTTGTTCCCGTGGCTAACCGCGACCGCCTCAAGGCACATGTGGTCTATAATGGACCATTGGTGGCACCGCTCGAAGCGGATCAAAAAGTTGGCACATTACGTATCTGGATTGGCGATGCGCTCGTGCAGGAAACGCCGGTCTATACAGCGGAAGCGGTAGAAAGCGGCGATCTCACGGAACGCTCGCTGAATGCGGTATTCGAGCTGACCACTGGCTGGATGCGTCGATTGAACTTTTAAACTTCTTGGCAATTGCCTCCCAATATCAGTAGACATGCCATATTGCATGTTTGCAGTACGTGGTTCATGCCAGTAACGAAGAGATCGAGGCGTGCAGGGATTGTTCATTACATTTGAAGGCGGCGAGGGCGCTGGCAAATCCACCCAGATTGCCCGGTTGAGCGAGTATTTGCGTTCTGACGGCGAAGACGTGCTGGTAACGCGCGAGCCCGGCGGGACGCCCGGAGCTGAAGCTGCCCGCCACGTTATTCTGAGCGGTGCGGCAGAATCACTGGGGCCCGCAATGGAAGCAATTTTGTTTGCCGCTGCGAGAAATGACCACGTGGAGCAGGTTATCCGTCCGGCATTGCAGTCTGGGCGCACGGTGTTATGCGATCGTTATATTGATTCAAGCCGCGTTTATCAGGGCGTTACGGGAAATCTGGACCCTCAGCTTATGCGTGCCATCGAACGGACAGCCATTAACGGCCTGATTCCGGATCTGACGATCATTCTCGACCTACCTGCGGAACTTGGCCTTCAACGGGCCAATAAGCGGCGCGGCGCTGACATTGCGGACCGCTTTGAAAAAGAGACCGTGGAATTGCATATAAAACGGCGCGAGGCATATCTTGCTATCGCCAATGCAGAGCCGAAGCGCTGCAAAGTTATCGCTGCGGATCGGCCTATCGATATAATATCGGCCGAGATCATCGCTTATGTTGATCAGGTGAGGGCTGCAAACAAGCACAAAGACACTCAAACAGTTGAGGCGGCGAAGTGAGCGAGCCAGTTCTGGATGTACCAGCCACACATGACGCTATTGATGGCGTTCCGTCGCCTTCAGCAAATCCAGCACTGTTTGGTCATGTGGGGATACGAGCCTTTTTGGCTCAAGCCTATCAGTCCGGTCAAATGCATCACGCCTTGCTTCTTGAAGGTCCTCCAGGTGTTGGCAAGGCGACGCTGGCATTTCATCTCGCTGGACATATGCTGAAATATCCCCAGCCTGAAACCGCACCATTGACGCTTGCAACACCTGATTTCGCAACCGCACCCTACAGGCAAATTGCGACCGGAACGCATCTTTCCATTCTGCATATAAGCCGGCCATTTGATGCAAAAGGCGGAAAATTCAAGACCGGAATACCGGTTGAAGAAATTCGGCGCGTAGGACATTTTCTAAACCGGACATCGCATGATGGCGCATGGCGCATTGTAATCGTGGATCCAGCTGATGACATGAATCGTAATGCTGCCAATGCCTTACTAAAAACTCTTGAAGAACCACCCAAGCGAACACTTTTCATTTTGATATCGCATTCTTCAGGGCGGCTATTGCCGACAATTCGTTCGCGCTGCCAATCGATTCGTTTCGAACCACTGGCGAACGAGGATCTATCAGCGGCATTACAGGCGATTAATCTCGACACCCAAACACTGCCCGATGCAGATCAATTGATGGCTCATGCGGATGGCAGCGTGCGCAAGGCCGCGCTATTGCTCGCCTTTGGCGGCCTCGAAATCTCGGCGGCGGTGGACAGCATACTGGCAAAACGCGTTTTTGACGTGCCAAAGGCTCACGCCCTGGCAACAGCCCTCTCGGGCCGTGACGCGGAGATTCAATACGACTTGTTCCTCGATGATTTGCTGGCGCGGATCGCCGTCAAGGCACGACTTGCCGCCGAGCGGGGCAGTGCCGACGAAGCCAATCGCTGGTCATTGCTATGGCGGGAAATCCAGAATGAGGCGAGGGACGCTGCGGCCTTCAATCTTGATCGCAAACAAACCGTTTTGATTTTTCTTGAGCGTAGCCAGCGGGCATTCAATTAGAGCCGCACAGCGAACCCGCCCACTATGGCAATCACGTCTGACTTGCGTTATGTCAACTTTTCCCAAGATGCGGAAAGAAGAGACAAAGTCAGGTACCCATGAGCCGCGAAAAATTCTACATCACGACTGCCATCGCTTATCCAAACGGAAGCCCGCATATCGGTCACGCCTATGAGGTGATTGCTACCGACGCTATTGCACGCTTCAACCGCCATGACGGTAAGGATGTCATGTTCCTGAGTGGAACGGACGAGCACGGTATCAAGATGCTGCAGACGGCGCGCAAAGAAGGCATCAGCCCGCGTGAACTCGCTGATAGAAATGCTAAACTTTTCCGTGACATGGGGCATCTTTTGAATGCTTCGTTTGATGACTACATTCGCACGACGGAAGAGCGCCACTATAAATCTTCGCAAGCGATCTGGCAGAAAATGGCCGATGCGGGCGACATTTATAAGGGCGGTTATGCCGGCTGGTACTCCGTGCGCGACGAAGCCTATTATCAGGAAGAAGAGACGGAGCTGCGTGCGGACAATGTGCGCTACGGCCCGCAGGGCACGCCTGTGGAATGGCTTGAAGAGGAGAGTTATTTCTTCCGTCTGTCAGCCTATCAGGACCGCCTGCTTGCACTATACAGCGAGAATCCAAGCTTTATCGGACCCGACGAGCGACGTAATGAAGTTGTGTCCTTTGTCAAATCCGGACTGAAAGACCTTTCAATTTCACGAACCACGTTTGATTGGGGCGTCCCTGTTCCCGGCGACGAAAAGCATGTGATGTATGTATGGGTGGATGCCCTGACCAATTACATCACGGCAACAGGTTACCCGGACGAAAATGCAGATCTTTGGCATTATTGGCCCGCTGATGTGCATATTATCGGCAAGGACATTATCCGCTTTCACTCGGTTTACTGGCCAGCATTTCTCTGGTCTGCCGGGATCGAATTGCCTAAGCGGGTTTTCGGGCATGGGTTTGTCTTTAACCGCGGCGAGAAAATGTCGAAATCGGTTGGCAACGTGATTGATCCAACTGCGCTCGTGGAACATTACGGGCTTGATCAGTTGCGTTATTTCCTGCTGAGGGAAATACCGTTCGGTCAAGATGGCAATTACAGCCATGAAGCGATCGTCAATCGTACAAATGCCGATCTTGCCAATGATCTTGGCAATCTGGCGCAGCGTTCGCTGTCGATGATCGCCAAGAATTGCGAGGCCAAAGTGCCAAAACCTGGCGAATTGACTGAAGCCGACAAGGCAATTCTCGATCAGGCAATCGCGGCATTGGATACGGCGCGCAAAGCTGTTGGCGTTCAGGCACTGCATCAGGCCTTGGCGGCAATCTTTGGCGTCGTGGCCGAAGCAAACCGCTATTTTGCAGGGCAGGAGCCTTGGGCGCTGAAGAAAACCGATCCGGCCCGCATGGAAACTGTTCTTTATGTAACAGCAGAAGTGATCCGGCGTATCGGTATTCTTTGCCAGCCATTCATTCCGGGTTCGGCTGAGAAATTGCTCGATATTCTGGCGGTACCGGCCGACGAGCGCAACTTTACTGACCTCGTGGAAAGCCAACTTGTTCCGGGTGGCGATTTGCCTGCACCGCAGCCTATTTTCCCTCGCTACGTCGAAGCAGACAAAGCGGAATAGACTGATGCTTGTTGATAGTCACTGCCATCTGGATTTTGCAGATTTCGCCGAGGAACGCGATGCCATCGTTCAGCGGGCGCTTGATAATGACATCAAGCGCCTTGTAACGATTTGTACGCGTGTTCGTCGTTTTGATAGCATCATTGCGATCGCGGAGGCCTATGAGGGCGTTTACGCTTCCGTTGGCACGCATCCCAATAATGCCCACGAAGAGCTGGATGTGGCGGTTGAAGAGCTTGTCGAGTTGTCAAAACATCCAAAGGTCGTGGCCATTGGCGAGGCAGGACTTGATTATCACTATGATTATGCGCCGCCCGCAGCACAGGATCAGGGTTTCCGCACACATATCGCGGCATCCAGAATAACGCAGCTGCCATTGGTCATTCACGCGCGCAGCGCCGACGAAGACATGATCTCGATCTTGCGTGAAGAAACAGGGAAGGGCGCCTTCCCCTTCATTCTACATTGCTTTTCGTCGGGTGCCGAACTTGCACAAGTAGGCGTAGAGCTTGGTGGCTATATCTCATTTTCCGGTATTCTGACTTTCAAAAACTCGCCCGAAATTCGGGAGATTGCACGAAATGTTCCGCGCGACCGGCTTTTGGTGGAAACCGATGCTCCATATCTTGCACCCATGCCGCACCGCGGAAAACGCAACGAGCCGAGCTTCGTTCGCCATACGGCTGCTGTTCTGGCCGAAACGATTGGCGTAAGCGAGGCTGAAATCGCCAATATAACGTCTGACAATGTGTTTCGCCTGTTTACAAAGATGCCAAGGCCAGCCCATGCCTGATCGCTTGCGCTTCACTATCCTTGGATGCGGTTCGTCGCCCGGCGTGCCGCGGCTTAATGGTGACTGGGGCAATTGCGATCCGAACGAGCCAAAAAACAAACGCCGGCGCGCATCGATGCTTGTCGAGCGTATTGGCGATCATGGCACCACAACAGTCATTATTGATACGGGGCCGGATTTCCGCTCGCAGATGATCGATTTTGGTCACGGCAAGCTGGACGCCGTTGTCTATACTCACGCCCATGCCGACCATATTCATGGGCTCGATGACTTGCGCACCTTTGTCATCGACAGACGCGATCTTGTGAATATCTATGCCGACGCAGCGACGCAAAGACGCTTGATGGAGGGATTTTCTTACTGTTTCAAAACACCGGAAGGCTCAAGCTATCCGCCGATCTTGCGACCGCATGAGATTATCCATCACGAAGCCTTCGAAATTGACGGGCCGGGCGGACCAATCAGGTTTTTACCTTTGCCTCAGATACATGGCGACATTCTTTCCCTGGCTTTCAGGATCGCCGATGTTGCTTATTGTTCCGATGTGAATGCGTTTCCCGACACAACTGCAGCTCAGCTTTTCAACCTTGATACTTTGATCATCGACGCTTTGCAGTATCGTCCACATCCAAGCCATTTTTCACTCGAAGAATCAATGGATTGGATTGATAAGTTGAAACCTCGTCGAGCATATCTCACACATATGCATATACCCCTGGATTATGGAACTGTGCTGCGCGAAACTCCAGATAATGTCGAACCGGCCTATGACGGGCTGTCTTTTGAGGTCGAATTGTGAGCAAGAGCGTTGAACGTGTCCGGCAGGCCGCCGTAGCCGCCGGTCTCGACATCGAAATTCGCCAAATGGCTGATTCAACGCATACGGCTGAAGATGCGGCAGTACAATGCGGCGTTACGGTAGCGCAAATCGTCAAATCCTTGGTTTTCCAGGGTGCAGACAGCAATAGTCTTTATCTCTTCCTTGTATCCGGGCCGCGCAAGCTTGACCTCGACAAGGCCGCCAAACTGACAGGCGAGCCATTGCATCGGGCAGACCCGAAATATGTGCGCAAGGAAACGGGCTTTGCTATTGGTGGAGTATCGCCATTGGGCCATCTGATCGAAATCCAGACATATGCAGATGAAAGCCTAATGCAGTTTGATATTGTATGGGCAGCAGCAGGTGGAACGAACTTTGTTTTTCCATGTGAACCACACAGGCTGGCAACAGCCGCCAAAGCGCATATTGCTGACATTACAATTTAAATCTCGATGCATTAATCAAGGTTTTTGATCAAGCAAAACCGCGTCATAGCTGGGTTTTGGTCACCCCACTAGTTCCATAATCTATCTTATGCGACTTAAGTGTAAACGCAAAGCTGCGTGCTTTGTTTCTGTAAAGTTGAAATGTCACACTCCCCGGATCATACGACATCCAGGAAATTGCGGATGAGCAATCTCGCTCTTATACAGTTGAGTGTGGACGAACGCCGCACGGTCGCCCGGTTGTTTTTGGCGTCGACGTGCCAATTGCAATCCTACACCGGACTTGCCTGGAAACAGTCGGTTCCTTCGGCAAAACTCACCCAATGATGTTTTGATTGCTCGAAAACTGACATCGTCGGCGCCGGGAAATTTGGGTCAGCCAAAGTACCGACTGCTACACCAACAATTGTTGGATCCGCATCGGGTTTCCAATAGACCGTTGAACCACAGCTCGGGCAAAAATACATGCGAACCTTGCGCCCGCTTTCGGCAACACGGCTGTACTCCGTTGCAGCTCCCGAAATCTCGACACTATCAGCCGCATAGAACGCATTGACGCTGAATGATGTGCCTGTTCGCCTCTGGCAAGCGAAACAATGACACACGGCAACCAACTTTGTTGGCTTTCGCATTGTCAGTCTAAGTCCACCGCATACGCATTGAGCATCAGTCATGGGAAAACCCTCCGTCTTTTCGGTAATGAAATTTTGGGATTTTGGTGAGGCGCAGTTTGATCGCTGTCACAGGCGGACAGCATGATTTATCGGCCCGTAGGACCGGGATGCGCAGTATCAACGATTGTATAGCTTCACGGAATTGTCAACCGCCGCATCTAAAACCTGTCCGCGCCCTACCTTGAAAAGCCGCACATCATTTGCATTTCATCGCAATTTAACAGATCAAGGCAGCATGCAAAGACAGCAGACCGAGACAAACGAAATGAACATGCAAAAACCTGAGCACCAAGCGGCGATTCTTCACCTAGACACGGTCAGCAGACGCTTTGGGGCAGTTGATGCGCTTAAAGACATATCGCTGTCGATCCAGGCGAGTGAAATCATCTGCCTTGCAGGTCATTCTGGTTGCGGCAAGTCCTCGCTTCTAAGAATTATTGCAGGCGTCGACAGCCCCGACAGTGGCGTCCTGTTAATGCAGGGTGAGGAAATCGCCGGGCCGCAGTGTTTCGTTGAGCCTGAAATGCGCAAGATCGGGTTTGTATTTCAGGATTACGCCCTCTTCCCGCATTTGACGGCCGAACAGAATATTTTGTTTGGTTTGAAGGCTTTGCCCAAGCAGCAAGCGCTTAAGCGCGCCCAAGAAGTCATCGAGCATGTAGGAATCGCATCGCTTATCACGCGCTACCCGCACATGCTTTCCGGCGGCGAACAGCAACGCGTGGCATTGGCGCGCGCGCTCGCCCCCAGCCCTGATATCCTGCTCATGGACGAGCCATTCTCCAGTCTGGATTCGGGATTACGGCAGAAAGTTCGAAACGATACATTCGGGTTGCTGCGGGAGTTGGGCACAACGGTCATCATGGTAACGCATGATCCTGAAGAGGCGCTCTCAACCGGAGATCGCATTATCCTTATGCGGCAAGGACGTATCGTTCAATCAGGGACAGGGTATGAACTGCACGACGCGCCAAATTCACCCTATGCAGCAGACTTCTTTGGAGATTTTAACAAGGTCCCGGGCATCTATCGCAACGGGCATATTGAAACGGCGATAGGCACCTATGCTTGTACAGCCTCGGTAAATGACGGGACAGCAGTCACCGCCTATTTGCGCCCTCAGGCGATTTCGGTCAGCACTGACCAGAGCCAACTGAGAGGGAAAATAGCCAAACGGATATTCCTGGGCGATACCGAACAGATCATGGTCAATGTTGAAGGGCTGACTGAGCCATTGCATGTGAAGACATTCGACCGGCTTCCCGGCACGGCAGACCATATAGGCCTTACGGTAAAAGCAGAAGGTTTGTTGGTTTTCCCAGCCCTCTAGCCAAAGACAAACCCAATCAACATTTCGTGATATGGAACCAGCTACATCCTAAAAACTTGATAAGATCAATCAAGTATGGTTTTGCCATGACTGTGTTTTTTCATTTTCCAAGGGAGTTACAATGCATCCATCCAATACGGCAAAATCAATTGTACTGGCCGGCGTTCTTGCCATTGGTGCGGGCGCAGCATCCGCTGCCGAACTCAATATTTATACCACCCGGGAACCAGGCCTGATTCAACCCTTGCTGGACTCGTTCAAGGCTTCGACAGGAATCACGGTCAATACCGTATTTATGAAAGACGGACTTGCTGAACGCGTTGCCAGCGAAGGCGAAAGCTCTCCTGCAGACATTTTGATGGCAGTTGACGCAGGCAACCTCGTCGATCTGGTTGATAAAGGTGTCACACAGCCGGTCGAATCCGCAGTTTTGACAGAATCCATTCCGGAAACTTTGCGCGATCCAAAGGGTAACTGGTTTGCCCTGTCCATGCGTGCCCGCGTTCTTTATGCGGCCAAGGACCTCGATCTAGCCAGCTTCAATTATGAAGACCTTGCAGACCCGAAATGGAAGGGCAAGATTTGCATTCGTTCCGGCCAGCATCCTTACAACACAGCGCTTTTTGCCAGCTATCTGGCCCATTATGATGCAGCCGAGACCGAAAAGTGGCTTGCAGCCGTAAAAGGCAACCTCGCCCGCAAAGCTGGCGGCGGTGATCGCGACGGCGCCAAGGACATTCTTGGCGGGATCTGCGATATCGCAATTGCAAACTCTTACTATGTTGGTTTGATGCGCTCTGGAAAGGGCGGCGAAGACCAGGTCAAATGGGGCGAAGCAATCAAGGTCGTACTTCCAACCTTCAAAAATGGAGGAACGCAGGTCAATATTAGCGGCGCAGCAGTTGCAAAACATGCTCCAAACAAGGCCGAGGCTGTCAAGCTGCTCGAATATCTGGTTTCTGATGAAGCACAGAAAATCTATGCCGAAGCCAATTTCGAATATCCTGTAAAGGCCGGTGCCAAAGCAGATCCGATCATTGCCTCTTTTGGCGAGCTCAAGATCGACTCAACCCCGTTGACCGAAGTTGTTAGCCATCGCAAAGAAGCAAGCGAACTCGTAGACAAAGTCGGTTTCGACAACTAATCAAAAAGGACGAGCGCCCGGCTTCACGGGCGCTCGTCCTTACCTTGAATGGATGCGCGTTTGACCACCCCGTTAACAACAAACCGGCGGCACAGCCGTAGCGGATCGGGATGGATCGTCTCGGCAGCAATTATAGCTGTTCTGGTTCTCCTGCCTGTTTTTGCACTGGCGCTACAGGCTATTCAAGGCTCAGCCGGATTATGGTCTCATCTGCTTGTGACCACCCTACCCACAGCACTCGCCGATACGCTTATTTTGCTTTGCGGCGTGGGATTGCTCGTCGCAATCTTGGGCACAGGAGCCGCCTGGCTTGTCACTGCCTATGATTTTCCGGGCAGGCGCATCCTCGAATGGGCGCTCATCCTGCCTCTGGCAGTACCAACATATATTATCGCCTACGCCTATCTGGATATTCTTCACCCGATAGGCGTTGTGCAAGGTGCGATACGCTGGCTCTTCGGCTATTCCAGCCCGCGTGAGTTCCGCGTTCCGGATATACGCAACATGACGGGCTGCATCATCCTGCTTGGTTTCGTCCTGTACCCTTACGTATATATTCCAACACGGGCACTTTTCCTGATGCAGTCGTCCAGTTTGATCGAGGCCGCCCGTACGCTTGGCGTTTCGCGACGTCACATATTCTGGCGGGTGGCCCTGCCCCTCGCCCGTCCCGCCATAGCAGTTGGTGTCAGTCTGGCACTCATGGAAGCGTTAAATGATATCGGTGCCTCTGAATTCCTGGGCATCCGCACGCTTACGGTCTCGATCTATACAACATGGATAACGCGCGCCGATTTGCCGGGCGCTTCGCAGATCGCGCTTTCGCTGCTTTTCATCGTCGTTGCACTGGTGGCAATGGAGCGTTGGGCAAGACGCGAACAACGCTACTCCATCAGCGCACAGAGAAGCCGCATTTCCGAGCCGCTGAAAGTAACCTCGCGGCAAGGACTGATATTTTTCTGCATCGGGTCCATTCCAGTTCTCATAGGATTTGTTTTCCCGGCCATATATCTTGCGACCGAAGCTTGGCGCCGTTTCCAATTTGCCGGGCTTTCGCCCCGATTTCTTATTGAGGCAGCCAACACTGTCGTTTTTGCTTTTACAGCGACAATAGTCACCGTGGGGCTTGGCGTCTTGCTTGCCTATGTTGCCCGTCTGCGGCCAGGACCAGCTTCCGCCTGGTTTTTCAGGCTGGCGACTATCGGTTATGCCGCACCCGGCACTGTTATTGCCATTGGTGTCCTTATTCTGCTGGCGGGGCTGGACCAGTTCATAAACAGAAATGCCATAGCCTGGTTCGGCGTTTCGACCGGTCTGCTTTTTATGGGATCAGGCGCAGCGTTGATTTATGCCTACGCTACCCGTTTCCTCGCCATATCGGCGGGCGGCATGGACGCCGGGCTGACGCGGATACCGCTTTCATTCGACCACGCTTCGCGCACGCTCGGTCAAAGCGCCAGCGGTACGTTCCGACATGTCCATTTGCCTTTGTCAAAAGCGGCTTTGACTGCGGCCGCCCTTCTCGTTTTTGTGGATTGCGTAAAAGAACTGCCAGCTACATTGCTGCTACGACCGCTTAACTTTGAAACCTTTGCAACGCACCTTTACGGTGAAGCTGCACGTGGCACTTATGAAGAAGCATCCATCGCGGCGCTTGCTATTGTTGTCATAGGCATATTGCCAGTCATTCTATTGTCGAAAATCGGGCGTAGAGCCTGATCCGCTTGTTGTGGACAATTGACCCGGCCTTTGCATGTGAGATGGCTGTAAGGAGTGACCTCGCTTATGGTCGTGCAATGAAACCATCGCGCGAAATTACACGTCTCCTCGACATCATGGCCGCCTTGCGCACGCCTGTTACCGGCTGTCCATGGGATATCGAGCAGGATTTCAAGTCAATCGCCCCGTATACGCTTGAAGAAGCGTTTGAAGTCATTGATGCCATCGAACGCAATGACATTGATGATTTGCGCGAGGAGCTGGGCGACCTGTTGCTTCAGGTCGTATTTCACGCTCGAATGGCGGAGGAAATGAAGGCTTTTGATTTTGGCGATGTGGTGCAAGCCATCACGCACAAGATGATACGGCGCCATCCGCATGTTTTTGGCGACGAAAATGCCCGTGGCGCAGGCATGGCCAAGGGCATGTGGGACAAGATCAAGGCTGAAGAGAAGGCAGAACGGCGCGAGCGACGGGCGGCATTGCAGCTTGAAACTGCCGAGCCGAGTGGATTTCTTGACGATATTCCTCAGGGCTTTCCATCGCTGATGCGGGCCCTGAAACTACAGCAAAAAGCCGCCAAAGTGGGCTTCGACTGGTCGGAAGCCCTTCCCATTCTTGACAAGATTGAAGAAGAAATCGCCGAGTTGAGACATGAAATAAGCATTGGCGACCAGCAAAAGACCGAAGAGGAATATGGCGACTTGCTGTTCGCTATGGTCAATCTTGGTCGACATTTGAAACTGGAACCGGAAAGCGCATTGCGCGGAACCAACGAGAAATTCCGCACACGCTTTCATTATATTGAGCGCAAGCTGACAGAACGCCAACAATCCCTTGAAGATGCTACACTGGACGAAATGGAGGCACTCTGGAGCGAAGCAAAGACCAAGAAGTGAATTAGGCTTTGTTTTTGGTCAGCAGTTTCTCTTGTAAAACGGCATTTGAAGTCACCGTCATATCCATGGTCAGTACAACCGAGCCATCATCCTCATCTTTGCGCTTCAGATTGCTGGAGTGCTGGTAAATCCAATCAATGAGGCCCATTTGCTCTGGCTTTAATGTAAGCTTCACATGAGCAAGCTTTCCGGCGATGCGGTTTTCAATTTCAGCCAGAAGGGTGTCTACGCCCTCTCCCGTGATCGCCGAAACAGGAATTGGGTGTTCGTTGCCTGTGGCAGCGGCACTAAGCCTTTGCGCAGATTCCCTGCCCGGCTCATCCAGTAGGTCAATCTTGTTCCAGACTTCGATAATGCGCTTCGTATCGCCTCGCTCAATACCAAGATCGGCCATGATGGCATGGACATCTTCGGCCTGCGCAGCGGTATCCGGATCGGAAATATCGCGTATGTGCAAGATCAGATCCGCCTCGACAACTTCTTCAAGTGTCGCCCGGAATGCCGCAACAAGATGCGTCGGCAGGTTTGAAATAAAGCCCACAGTGTCCGACAGGATAACCATTTCGCCATGTTCCAGGCGGATTCGCCGCAAGGTTGGATCAAGCGTTGCGAAGAGCATGTCTTCCGCGACCACTCCGGCGCCGGTCATGCGATTGAAAAGCGTGGATTTACCGGCATTGGTATAGCCTACGAGCGCAACGATGGGATGCGGAACCTTGCGGCGCTTGCTACGGTGCAAGGCGCGTGTGCGGACAACTGTTTCCAGCTCGCGCTTGATACGCAGAATTTTTTCCTGCAGTGCGCGTCTGTCAGACTCAATCTGTGTTTCACCCGGCCCGCCCAAAAATCCGCCGCCGCCACGCTGCCGCTCAAGGTGGGTCCAGCTTCGAACCAATCGGCCTTTCTGGTAGGTCAGATGCGCCAGTTCGACCTGCAACGTGCCTTCTTTTGTTTGGGCACGACGACCGAAAATCTCCAGAATAAGTCCAGTTCTATCAAGAACCTTGGCATTCCACGCTTTTTCAAGATTGCGCTGCTGTACGGGTGTCAGTGCGTGATCGACAATCACCAGTTCGGCATGCGTTTCTTCAATGATCTCAGCGATCATGTCGACTTTGCCTGAACCGAGCAGCGTTGCTGGTCGGGGCGCAGAGACCTGTACGATGTCGGAATGGACAATATCCAGATCAATGGCGCGAGCGAGACCTTTGGCCTCTTCCAGGCGTGCTTCATCGCTGCGTTGAAATTCGCGGTAGTAGGCAGGTGTTTTGTGATCTTCCTGCTTGCCACCATCTGCAAAGCGATGCGGCAACACTGGAACTATGACGAGCGCGCGAGTAGCTTCGCGGGCGGTATCGCCATCCTCGGCAATTCCGCCCCTTTTGTCTGCGTTACGCGTATTTTCTTTGGTCAAATGCGGTTAGTCACTTTCTTCAACTTCGAACATCTGCACAGGCTGACTTGGCATGATGGTCGAAATGGCATGCTTGTAAACAAGCTGCGAATGGCCGTCACGGCGCAAAAGCACGCAGAAATTGTCAAACGAAGTAACAATACCGGTCAGTTTTACACCATTTATCAGGAAGATTGTCAGAGAAATCTTCTGTTTTCTGACGGAGTTCAGAAAAAGGTCTTGAAGATTCTGCGATCGTTCAGCCATTGTTTTTATCCTTTTATGCGATCAGCAAATGTGTCTCGTGCAAAATTCTGCAGTGGAAACAGGTAACCCTGCTCCAACAGGAGGTGGAAAACAGCGTTTGTAAAGTCCCCTCACTCACGGGTTAACAGGATGGCGTTTTTTCCGCAATCTCAAAAAACGCTTCGCGTAACGAAAGTGTTATAGTACCGGGGTGCCCGTTTGCGACCACAACGCCATCGATGTCAACAACGGGCATAATTACAGTGGTTGCGGCACTGATGAAAGCCTCTTTTGCATTTTTTGCTTCGTCTACTGAAAATCCCCGTTCTTCAATTTTCAAACCAAGCTTTTTAGCCACATCAAAGATTGTCGTTCGGGTAATGCCGCGCAAAATACCGGTTTCCGCTGACCGCGTAACAAGAACACCGTCCTTTGTGACAATCCACGCATTGGTGGCAGCGCCTTCCTTAACGGTCCCATCCGGATCCACAAACCAGGCTTCCTGAGCCCCCTGCTCTTTGGCTTGCTGGCGGGCAAGCACGTTTGGAAGCAGCCCTACCGATTTGATATCCACCCGCTCCCATCTGTTTTCAGGAACTGTGATTACCTTGATGCCCTTTGCAGCACGTGCTGCGGATGCCGCCGGGCTGGTGCGCTTGGCAGTAATGACGAGCGAGGGCGGCGTATCAGCTGACGGGAACACATGGTCGCGGCGGGCAACGCCGCGTGTCACCTGCAAATAGACAAGACCATTGTGAACCTTGTTCCGTCGCACCACTTCCCTGATGATGAGCTGCAATGCCTTGCGCTCCATCGGCCAGGCGATCTTCAGTTCTGACAATGAACGACCAAGCCGGTCTAGGTGCCGCGTCATATCCATAATGTTATCGCGGGCAATCTCGCATACCTCGTAGACGCCATCAGCGAATTGGTAGCCGCGATCCTCAATATGCACCCCGGCATCTGAATGCTGCACATATTGTCCGTTTACATAGGCAATTCGGGACATTCTGAGGCTCCTTAAAACGTGCCGAAGACGATACGCATGGGTGTCGGCAAATCAACACGCTTGCCTGTGTCTTCCAACGCTCCCGTCTCGATATCGCGTCTGAACACTGCAATACCGCCGCCCTTCTGGTTCGACACCAGCATGAATTTTCCGGAAGGATCGATAATGAAATTACGCGGGCCAATACCTTGCGATGGCGTCCATCCGACCAGTGAAATCTTTCCGGAATCCTCGATGGAATACGTTACAATGCTGTGGTGGCCACGGTTTGATCCGTAAAGGAAACGACCATCGGCACTGACAGCAATCTCCGCGCATGTATTTGTTTCGGTGAAATCGTCAGGAATTGTTGGCAAAGTCTGCAATATTGTCAGGCTGGCTTTTTCAGCATCATAATCCAAAACAGAAACAGTGCAGTTTAATTCATTGATAACGTAGGCAATTTTGCCATTGGGATGAAATGTCAAATGGCGCGGCCCTGCACCTTCCGGAAACTGGGTAAACGGCGTCGCGGCGAGTTTCAGCTTTTCGCCGTGCTTGGGCATTTCATAAGCAAGGATCTGATCCAACCCAAGATCACAGACAAATAATGTCCTATTATCCGGACTAGCCACCGCACAATGACCATGCTGTCTTTTCTTGGTCGGCAGGATGGCATTTGGGCCTTCATGGCAAGCGGCTGCAAAGGCAGGGTCAATAGCGCCATCATTACGAATGGCGAAGGCAACAATTGCATTGCCCGGACGCTCTCCCAACGGAGCCACGGTGTAATTGGATGCGAAAATCTTCTCACCCGTCTGATCAAAGCCCAGATGGCACGTGGTATTCCCGAGTGTGGACTGCATGTTGATGTAGGACAGCGCACCGTTTTCGGGATCAATGTCGAACGCGGCTACGAGATTTTCATTCCACTCGGGAATTTCAACTGCTGCATAGAGACGCTTGCGCTGCTCATCTATTGCCAGATAACCAGGATTATCGATTGCCAGATACTCACTCGCAAGCGCGAGATCGCCGGTTTCGGTATCGAACTGATACACACTGATGCCCTTGCCCTGACCGGGCAAAGCATTGCGATTCAGGTTTCCGACGAAAGCAAATGTTTTGGGCATTGTCATACTCATGGATTGGAAGCTGTGAGATGGAGGATTTCTTGAATGCAGGTCTACAATGCAACTCTTTGTTTTTATTCAGCTCAACTACGCTAGAAGAACTCGAGACTGACCCGGAACATCTGCTCAACCTGCTTGACTGTCTCCGCCGTGGCAAAAAGCACCACTCTGTCTTTTGGTTTTATGCGAACGTTACCATCGGGCTTGATAACTTCACCATTGCGATAGATTGCGCCTATCCGCAAGCCAGCCGGCAAATCAAGCTCGCGCAAAGGAGCACCAACCATCGGCGAGGTTTCCAACGCTTCCGCTTCAATGATTTCCGCCTGCCCTTTCTGCACGCTATGAACAGCGCGAATTCGGCCTCGGCGGACATGCTGCAACACACGGGAAATCGTGACGCTGCGCGGGCTGATATGCGCGTCTATGCCAAGTGATTTGCTCAAGTCGAGATAATCAGGATTGTTGATCAGCACGAGATTGGACTTGCAGCCCATGCGCTTTGCCATGACACCTGCAAGCATGTTGACCTGA
Source organism: Phyllobacterium sp. 22552 (assembly GCF_052044585.1). Classification (NCBI taxonomy): domain Bacteria; kingdom Pseudomonadati; phylum Pseudomonadota; class Alphaproteobacteria; order Hyphomicrobiales; family Phyllobacteriaceae; genus Phyllobacterium; species Phyllobacterium sp. 22552. The sequence goes on from NZ_JBQENG010000006.1 coordinate 166,512, forward strand.
TCGTCATTCGTCAGGCTGACCATCAGGTCGGCATCCTGTATCTCGGCTTCGTAGAGAAGTTTCTGATCCAGCGCACTGCCGTGCAGAACCAGGGACCGGCGAAGCTCGTCCGCGATCGTGTTGGCGCGTTTGAGATTTGGCTCTATCAGCTTGACCTTGGTCTTTGGCTGCTTCGCTTCGATAGTCTGCGCAACATGAAGGCCGATATTGCCGCCGCCAGCAATGACAATGCGGGTCGCCTCAGGTTCTTCATGGCCAAATAAAGCTAATGTTCGATGGATCTGCGATTTAATGGAAGCGACATAAGCGATATCGCCGCTAAACATCTGGTCTGTCGAGTGAGGTATGAACAGCTTGTCATTACGCACAATTGCCATGACTGTCGCAACCAGATCGGGGAAAAGATCGGTAAGCTGAAACAAGGGCGTGTTGATGACCGGGCAGTCCTCAAGGCATTCGATGGCCAATACCGCTACATTCTCATCGGCAAACCGAACGACATCGCTAACACCGGGAAGCGCGATGCGCCGCAACACCATCTCGCCCACTTCCAATTCCGGCGAAATGATCACGTCGATAGGCATGTGATCGCGTGAGAATAGATCCTGATAGTGCGATTGAAGATAGGCCTGCGCGCGGATACGCGCAATCTTGGTAGGCACATTGAACAACGCGTGCGCGACCTCACACGCAACTATATTCACTTCGTCATAAAGCGTCGCGGCAATAATCATATCCGCCTGATCAGCGCCTGCAGCCGCCAAAACATCCGGATGAGCGCCATGTCCAACGAAGCCGCGTACGTCCAGCGTATCGCGAATAACCTCAATGAGTTCCGCAGACGTATCGATGACGGAAATATCATTATCTTCGGCGGCAAGCCGTTCAGCTATGCCATAACCTACCTGGCCCGCCCCGCAGATAATTACTCGCATTTTGCTATACCCCGAGGGACTTCAACTTCCGGTGCAGTGCCGAACGTTCCATACCAACGAATTCCGCCGTACGCGAGATGTTTCCGCCAAATCGGTTGATTTGCGCGATCAGATATTCCTTCTCAAAACGCTCACGCGCCTCGCGCAGCGGCAAGGCCATAATGTGCTGGTCAGATTCTGTAGGAGCCTTGGGCAAAGTATCGCCAATTTCTGCTGGAAGCAGATCTGCGGTGATAACAGCGTCAGGATCATCGCCGCGAGCAAGGATGATCAATCGCTCAACATTGTTGCGCAACTGCCGAATATTGCCCGGCCAGGAATGCGATTGCAAAACCGCCATCGCATCGGGGCCGATCTTGCGTGGCTTGATACCAGCCTGATCAGCGATCTGTGCCATGAAAAAGTCCACCAGAGCGGGAATATCATCGCGGCGGTCCGCAAGCGGCGGAACAATAACCGGAACAACTGCAAGCCGGTGAAACAGATCCTCGCGGAAACGGCCCTCTGCGATCATCGCCTCAAGATTTTGCGCCGTCGACGAGATGATCCGCACATCAACCTTGATCCGCTTGGTACCGCCCACACGCTCAAATTGCTGATCGACGAGAACACGCAGAATCTTGTTTTGCGTTTCACGCGGCATATCAGCGATCTCATTGAGATAAAGAATGCCGCCATGTGCCTCCTCCAACGCACCAACCTTGCGTTCTCCGCCATCGGATTCCGTACCGAAAAGTTCAACCTCCATACGTTCAGGCGTGATGGTCGCAGCATTCAGATTGACGAATGGACCCTTCGACCGGCTGGACAAGGCATGAATTGCCCTGGCCGTCAGTTCCTTACCGGCGCCTGATGGACCGGTAATCATGATTCGGCTGTTGGTTGGCGCCACGCGCTCAATTGTTTGCCGCAAATGATTCATGGATAGCGAAGAGCCTAAAAGCTCGAAGCTCTCCGACGAACGCTTGCGCAGGTCGGAGACTTCGCGGCGAAGCTTGGAGGTTTCAAGCGCGCGCTCGGCAATCAGGATAAGCCTGTCAGCCTTGAATGGTTTTTCAATGAAATCATAGGCACCCCGGCGGATTGCCGAGACAGCTGTTTCGATGTTTCCGTGACCCGAAATCATGACAACGGGAATTTCCGGATGACGCAGCTTGATCTCATCAAGCAGGGCCAGACCGTCAAGACGGCTACCCTGCATCCAGATATCAAGGAATATGAGACGCGGAATTCGTTCATCTATGGCAGCCAGAGCGCTGTCGGCGTCCGATGCCACGCGCGTATCATAACCTTCGTCGCTCAGTATGCCTGCAACAAGCTCGCGGATATCGACTTCGTCGTCGACTACAAGAATGTCAGATGCCATTTGAATTCACCTGTTTTGCCGTTTTATCGGGATTTTCTGAATCTGCGGAAGCAGATTGGTTCATTGGAAAAATCATGCGGATCATTGCGCCTCGCCCCCCGTAAAAATCGTCTGGCGCATCGTGTAGTTCTATGTGACCGGCGTGGTCCTCAACGATCTTCTTGACGATAGCAAGGCCAAGGCCAGTCCCTTTTTCGCGTGTCGTCATATAGGGTTCGAGCAGACGTTGACGATGCTCGCGCGGCAATCCTTTGCCGCTGTCGAGAACTTCAACAACGATCGAACCCTCCTGCGCGCGTGATCTGATGAGGATATGGCCGTCAACGTGCCCTTCCTTGACAACCGCCTCCACCGCTTCAGCGGCGTTCTTGATAACATTGCCAAAGGCTTGCCCCAAAAGACGGCTGTCAAACTGACCAATTAACGGCACGGTACCGAAATCTCGTTCAAAACGGATATCGCTGCGGCTTACTTCCACGAGGAACGAAGCTTCACGAAGCGCTTCACGCAAGTCCATCGCCTTAATCTCCGGCTTGGGCATGCGCGCAAACGACGAAAACTCGTCAACCATGCGACCAATATCGCCGACCTGCCGGATAATGGTTTCAGTGCATTGGTCGAAAACTTCCCGGTCTTCAGTGATCACCTTGCCAAAACGGCGGCGCAAGCGTTCTGCCGATAGCTGAATGGGCGTAAGCGGATTCTTGATTTCATGCGCAATGCGCCGCGCCACATCGGCCCAGGCAGATGAGCGTTGCGCTTCAACCAGATCCGTTATGTCATCGACGGTCACAACATAGGAGTGTTCTATGGATTCAGCATCTTCCACGGTAATCTGAACGTTAAATGTCCGGGCGCTGCCACGACGCGACATGGTTACCTGTTCACGATAGACGGATCGTCCGGTGGCATGCGCCACTTCAAATACCAGACCGATTTCCGGAACAAGAGCGGACAGGTTTTTACCACGCGAGGCAATCGGATCGAGTGCCAGCATGGTTTCAGCAGAGCGATTTAAAATGCCGATCGCGCCATCAGCATTGACGCTGATGACACCTGCGGTAACGCCTGATAGCACAGCCTCTGAAAAGCGGCGCCGCTCGTCGATCTGATCTTTCGCCGAAACAAGGTCTTTGCGCTGGCTGCCCAATTGACGGACCATTGTATTGAACGTCTGGGACAATGACCCGACATCACCGTCAGAGCGGTGAACAGGAACAGAAACATTCAGATTGCCAGTCGCAACATTATCGGCTGCACCTATGAGCAAGCGTATTGGGCGAACGAGACGATCCGCTACCGCAATGCCGGTCCAAATTGCAGAGAGAAGCAGAGTAAGCGTCAATCCGAAGTACAGCATCGCAAAGAGAATCTGTGTTGTGATGCCATTGCCGTCGGCGGCGATTGCAGCGTCAGCGGTCTTTTTCTCCATCGCCCGACTGGTATTGAGAATATCCGGATCGACCGGCCGTATCGCATAGAGAAATACGCCTGGGATCTCACGCAGTTTGATGACGGCACTCAACAGATTGGTCTGATCTGGCGGAATAAGCACAGGTTTTCCGTCAGAGGCAGTTTCAAGAACTGACTTTGCAACTGTCGGTATCGGTGTTGCCGTTTGGATATCAGCGCGCACTACGGTGCTTCCGTCAGTACGGATTATCGACGCCGCAATCATGTTCCGCCCGAGTGCCTGCTGTGTCATCAGCCGGACGAAACCGCTGCGGTCCAGATCGAACAATGTGCGTTGCGTGTCCAGGTCATCGACCATTTCGAGGCTCGTGGACTGCAGATTCCGTGCGCTTTCCTGAATATAGGCTTCCGCCAGGCTGATCGACGATTTTACAATCGTCGAGGTTCGCATTTCGAACCACCGATCAAGCCCCATATCCAGGGTGATGGAGGCGACAATTGCCACGATCATTGCCGGCACGGCAGCCACGAGCGAAAAAAGCACGACGAGACGCACGTGAAGACGAGATGCCGCCTTTCCCCGATGCCTCGCCTGGACAACACGGTAAATTTCGCGGCCAATCAACAAAATGAGCGCGACGATTAAAACCGCATTGATGCTGGTCAGCAGCAAAGTTACATCGCTATCCGGATGGATCGGTGTAACCCCGGTCAGAATAAGGAATGTTACGCCTGTGGTCAGCAACGCCAGTATTACTGTTGCAATACCCAGACGTGAAAAGAACCTCTGCGTAACGCCGCCCCTAGCGCCGGATACAGAACCATTCAATGTGTTGACCGAGTTTGACAAGAGCATTGCTATGTGACCTCAACCAAGTGGCACTCATGCAACACATTGTGGCGGAAATGCAACGCTTTATCGTTTGGGTTGTGTGAAATGCACAACCATTTGCAATAGTCGACATGAAACATCAACAATTCAGCCAACTATTAAAATTTACGGCGTTTTACGCATAGCTTCTTCACAAATCACGGTTGTAATTAAGTGTATCAACTTCGCGGTGGGTGCAATGACGACCTACGACTTCTGGATGACCAAATTTGGCAATATGTCGCCTTATCGACAGGTCGTCATAATGGTCTTAATGGCAACTATCGCGGCAAATGTCCTGGCTGTGGCGTTCTTTGCCTTGGTTGATCTGGGCCAAATTAACAATGTTCTGATCGTGACAACGGCCATCGTCATAATTGTTAGTGCTCCACTCGGTTCATTTCTGGTTGGCTTGAACTATCGCCTGAAACAGACCGCATCGCTGCTTGATCTTGCATCGCGCAGAGATGATTTGACGGGACTGTCAAACAGGAATGAATTTTATCTCCAAGCGCAAAGGCAAATTACGTTGTGCGACCCAGCGAAAAGTGCAGGCGCAATCCTCTACATTGATGCCGACCATTTCAAATCAATCAATGATCGTTATGGACATGCAGTCGGCGATAGCGTTTTACAGGAAATCGGTATCTTGCTGCGCTCAGTTATTGGCGAATGGGATTTTGCCGCACGGTTCGGCGGCGAAGAATTTGCTCTTTTTCTCACCAATGCCGACATTGGCAAAGCTGATTGGCTGTCACACAAAATTCTTATGGGTATGCGGGAAATCCCCACTTACTTGCGCATTTCTGAACTGAACGTCACCGTGAGTGTCGGTATTGCCATTCACGAGCCGGGCCAGCCTTTGGAAGAAGCGCTTGTGGCAGCTGACAAGTGCCTCTACGCCGCCAAAAATCAAGGGCGAAACCGGATCGTTCACGCAAACAGCGAATACATAGAAATATATCAGCCAAAGCGCCAAACAGTGTAGGCAGATACGTCTGAATGGCGGCAATCTTTGGCGCTGGCCTTGAAAAAACAAAGCTGAGGCGTATCTGCCACTCAGCCAGCTGCGCGTGAAGTTGGCATCCATGCAGTTGCAACGACCTTCCAAGAAAGACACCCATGTCCAATTCAACCTACGCTATTTCAATACCCGCTCTGTTACGCGGGCTTTCCATTGTTTCATCGCTGATTGATAAGGCAGAAGCGTTTTCGACTGAGAAGAAAATAAGCCCAGACGTACTTATCAATGCGCGGCTTGCACCGGACATGCTGCCATTTTCCGGTCAGGTACAGCGGGTAAGCGATACCTCAAAAGGTGTTATTGGCCGCCTTACCTCTATCGAACCACCTAAAATGCCCGACGAAGAGAAGACGTTTGCAGAGTTGCAGGAGCGCGTTGCAAAAACAGTGGATTTTCTGAAAAGCGTGGATGAAAGCGCGTTTCGTGACGCTTCTTCAAAAGAAGTCACGCTGAGCTTCGGCAAATTGAAGACAACGCTGAGCGGCGATGATTACATCACCAAGTTCGTTTTGCCCAACTTCTATTTTCACGTCACAACCGCGCAGAACATCCTGCGCCATAATGGCGTTTCAGTAGGCAAGCTCGACTATCTCGGACCGATTGCCTGAGAGAAATATTCGGGTGGCCGTTACGCGGCCGCCCTTAGCGGTCGCTTTTATTGTTCTTGTAGATATTGACACCCAATTCGCGAATTTTCTTGCGCAACGTATTGCGATTCAACCCCAAAAGCTCGGCGGCCTTGATCTGATTGCCGTGAGTGGCAGTCAGACACGACAAGATAAGCGGGTACTCAACCTCTTCCAGTACGCGCTGGTAAAGTCCCGCTGGCGGCAGGTCGTCTCCGTAGGACAGAAAGTACCGCTGCATATTCAATTCCACTGCTTGAGCAATGGTAATGTCTTCATTCGCCAAGCCATTCGATGATGGCTCTGCGGGGCGCAAATCCGCCTTCAGTTCAACTTCAATGACATCCGCATTGATTTCTTCTTGCGGATAGAGCGCTGCCAAGCGCCGAACGAGGTTTTCGAGTTCACGCACATTTCCCGCCCAGGGATAACGGCGCATAAGATCCAAACCGGCGCCGGTAATGCGTTTTTCCGGAAGACCATCCTTGACCGCCATTTTGAAGAAATGCCGGACCAGATCAGGAATGTCCTCCCCGCGTTCACGCAGCGGCGGCAAACGCAGCGGCACCACGTTAAGGCGGTAGTACAAATCTTCGCGAAACAACCCCTGATTGATGAGGGTGCGAAGGTCCTTATTGCTTGCCGCAACTATACGGACATCCGTCTTGATCGGTGTTCGTCCACCGACGGTCATGTACTCGCCCTGCTGCAGGACACGTAGCAGGCGCGTCTGGGCCTCCATTGGCATATCGCCAATCTCGTCGAGAAAAAGTGTTCCGCCATCGGCTTGTTCGAAACGCCCGCTTGAGCGGTTCTGCGCTCCGGTAAAGGCTCCGCGTTCATGCCCGAACAATTCTGATTCAATCAGATCACGAGGAATTGCCGCCATATTAATTGCAACGAAGGGCCCTTTACGCCGCCGACCATATTCATGCAACGCACGAGCCACCAATTCCTTGCCCGTACCGGATTCACCGGAAATCATGACCGTCAGGTCAGTCTGCATCATACGGGCAAGCACGCGGTAAATGTCCTGCATGGCGGGAGAACGACCCACCAGCGGCATTGTATCGGGTTGCTCATCTACAGGTCGTTTGTCGAGCTTCTTTTTCGGCTCAGCCAAAGCGCGGCCAACAATGCTGACAAATTCGGTCAGATCAAACGGTTTTGGCAAATACTCATAAGCACCGGCTTCCGAGGCGCGAATAGCTGTCATGAACGTGTTTTGCGCACTCATAACGATAACCGGCAGATCCGGACGGGATTTCTTTATGCGCGGCAAAAGATCAAAGGCATTTTCGTCCGGCATGATCACATCGGTAATCACGAGATCGCCGTCACCTGCCGAGATCCAGCGCCACAACGTTGCGGCATTCGACGTTATGCGAACATCATAACCGGCACGCGAAAGCGCCTGATTGAGAACCGTTCTGATTGCCGCATCGTCATCGGCTACGAGAATGCTACCCAAACTCATTATCAGAATCCTGTCTTAGTGGGGTATGGATTGTCATCTGCGTGGTCATCGTCAAGCGGACCGTTTTGCCAAGCAGGCATCAAAATCCGGAATGTTGTCTTGCGGGGAAATGAATCGCATTCAATGACACCGCCATGGTCACCAACGATCTTCGCCACAAGTGCAAGCCCAAGGCCAGAACCGTTGGGTTTTGTCGTGACAAACGGATCAAACAAATGCGGCATGATATCGGGTGAAACGCCAGCGCCGGTGTCGGAAACGCAAAATTCAAGCGGGAGCGAAACGCGGTTGCGCATCCCCGGTACCGACAGCCTGATTCCGGGGCGAAATGCCGTGGAGAGTGTGATTTCACCGGGCTCGTTTGCGCCTATGGATTCGGCTGCATTTTTTACGAGATTGAGAAATATCTGCACAAGTTGATCGCGATTGGCGAAAACATAGGGCAGCGAGGGATCATAATCCTCGTGAAACTTTATGTGGCTGGCGAAACCGTTTCTGGCGATAGCTTTGACGTGATCCAGAACCACGTGGATATTGACTGCTTCCCGTTCAATCGGTCGCTCATCCGAAAACACTTCCATGCGATCTACAAGCGATACAATACGGTCAGTTTCGTCGGTTATCAGCCGCGTCAAAGCTCTGTCATCGTCATTAAGACCGGTTTCCAGCAGCTGGGCTGCACCGCGTATGCCTGACAGAGGATTCTTGATCTCATGTGCGAGCATCGAGGCAAGGCCCGTAACCGAACGCGCAGCGCCCCTATGCGTCATCTGGCGGTCAAGCTTTTCCGCCATGGAACGTTCCTTGAACAGGATAACGATGGACCCCGGAGACTCGCTCACCGGCGTCACGTAAAGATCGACGATCCGGTCTTGGCCAAGGCGCGGCGATGAGACATCCACGCGATATTCATTTACCGGCGATGGGCTCTCGCGCACCTGTTTAACAAGAGCCAATAGAGGGCTGCCAAAGGGCAGCAGCATATCAAGTGTATTGCGGCTCAAGATTGTGGCGCTTGAACGAAAAAAAGCTTCCGCATCCGCATTGGCGTAGGAGATATAACCCGCTTCATCCAGCATTATCACGGGATGGCGCAGTGAATTGAGAACCATGCTTGCAAGCGTATTTTCAGGTACCGTCATCAAGCCACTTTCTTCAAATCTGTCTGCGGGCGGCTCAAAGCATCGTGCAAACGTTTTGCCACAAGGAGTGGATTGGTTTCCGTCATGATGGAACCGCGCGTGGCAGGGCCGATATCAACCCCGTGCAAATCGAGATACCAGCCAAGATGTTTGCGCGCATGGCGGATACCTGTCGTTGATCCATAATGAGCCAGCATTGCTTCGTAATGGGCAATCGCATAATCAGCCACCGTCTCGGGGCCCGTCGTGCTGCTATCGCCAGCAATCCAGCCCGGCAACCACGGTTGCCCATATGATCCCCGCCCCACCATGACAGCGTCGGCTCCAGAATCTCTCAGGATCGCAACAGCATCATCACGGGTCAGAACGTCGCCATTGGCAACAAGCGGTATGGAGATAACATCACGCACCGCATGAATCGCCCGCCAATCCGCCTTGCCTTCATAAAACTGGCAGCGTGTGCGCCCATGCACCGTTATCATCTGTACACCCGCCTGCTCCGCTCTGGATGCAAGTTCCGGCGCATTGATGCTATTATCGTCCCAGCCAAGACGCATTTTCAACGTTACGGGCACTTTGACGGCATTGATGGTTGCCTCAATCAGCATCAAAGCGTGATCAAGGTCACGCATAAGCGCAGATCCGGACAGGCCTCCAGTTACTTTTTTTGCAGGACAGCCCATATTGATGTCCACGATATGGGCGCCTTCACCCTCGGCAATACGAGCGGCCTCCGACATCCATCTGGTTTCACGACCAGCAATCTGCACGACATGGGTGCCTAATCCATCGCCCTTCAGCCGCAGCAGATTTCCACGCTCCCGCGTGCAAAGCTCCGCACTCGCGACCATTTCGGATACGACCATTCCCGCGCCAGCCTGCCACGCAAGCTGGCGGAACGGCAAATCCGATACGCCGGACATCGGCGCCAGAAATACGCGATTGCGCAATTTGACGCCGCCTACGGTCAATGGTTGCTTTAAATCGGTCACCACGTCTGCCTGTTTCGTATGCAATTTTATAATAGCCTAACCTTTAGACAGGATCATGCTGCTTCGCAAGGCAATCCACGCCTTTCTCTGATCAGTTTTCGACCTTTAATAACTAAGGCCTCTAGCCTTTCGGTTTGGCAAAGGGTAACGCAGATTGATTGATCGGAGAGAATTGTGCCTGCCAAGACTGACGACAATAAACTGCGGGTAGCTGCTGTCATCGTGGCAGCAGGACGCGGCGAACGCGCTGGCCAAAGCGTCGAAGGTCCCAAGCAATATCGCAGGATCGGCGGCGAAGCCGTGCTGATGCATACGGTTCGGGCTTTTCTTGGCTGTCCCATGATCGATCAAATTGTCGTGGTCATTCACAAAGAGGATGGCGCATTATTTGCCCAGGCGCTGGGCGATGTGGCCGATAAAGTGAAGGCTGTTACCGGCGGACCAACGCGGCAGGAATCAACCCGCCTGGGCTTATTGGCTTTGGACAATGCGGGAATCGATCACGTACTCATTCACGATGGCGTGCGGCCTTTCATAGCTGCAGATTTGCTCGAGCGCGTTATCTTTAATCTTACTCCTCATATCGGTGTCCTGCCGGTACTGGCGGTGTCCGATACATTGAAGGCTGCTGGCCCCGATGCAATGGTGAGTGCAACGGTTCCTCGTGCAGGCCTATATGCAGCGCAAACCCCTCAAGCTTTCCCCTACCAGCCCATTCTTGATGCCCATAATGCAGCTTATGCCGCCGGACGCTCTGACTTTACAGATGATTCCGCCATCGCCGAATGGCACAGTCTGCCCGTGCGCATAGTCGAAGGGTCCGCTGATAATACAAAGCTCACCTGGGCAAAGGATATTCAAATGGCCGATGATCGTCTGTCGCAAAAGCAATTCTCCTTCCCGGACGTGCGCACCGGCAATGGATATGACGTTCATGCATTCGAACCGGGCGATGGTGTCTGGTTGGCTGGCGTGTTCATCCCGCACGATAGGAAGCTTTCGGGGCATTCAGATGCTGATGTCGCCCTGCATGCCCTAACTGATGCCCTGCTGGCGACGCGCGGCGCCGGAGATATCGGGACGCACTTCCCGCCCTCTGATCCCCAGTGGAAGGGCGCCGCTTCCCACATCTTCGTTGAACATGCAGTGAAGATTGTGAAAGAGGCTGGCGGAAGGATCGCCAATGCGGATATTACCTTAATCTGCGAGGCACCCAAGGTTGGGCCCCACCGCGAAGCTATGACCGCAGCTTTGGCAAAAATGCTGGGCATTACGCCGGATCGTATCTCTATAAAAGCGACGACAAATGAAAAACTCGGTTTTATCGGACGCGAGGAAGGGATAGCCGCAATAGCAACTGCCTCGGTCATATATCCTGGCGGACTACCTGAATGAGCACACTTATTGCAGAAACCAAGGCAATAGCATTGCTTGAAGCGTGCCGGCGTGAGGGTATCCTGCTGGTTACCGCCGAATCCTGCACTGGCGGTCTGATCGCCGCTTCGCTGACAGATATTGGCGGCTCTTCCGATGTTGTCGACAGAGGCTTCGTTACCTACTCTAACGAAGCCAAACATGACATGCTGGGCGTTCCTATGGAAATGATCGAGAAATACGGCGCTGTCTCAAAGGAAGTGGCGTTGGCAATGGCCACGGGTGCGCTTGCCCACTCCCGCGCAGCAATTGCGCTTTCTGTCACCGGCATTGCGGGCCCCGGCGGCGGGTCGAAGGAAAAGCCGGTCGGACTTGTGTGGTTTGGACTGGCACTGAAGGGTCAGGAGCCCGTTGCCGCACACCACCTGTTTGAAGATAAGGGACGGGCCTCAATTCGCATGGCCGCGGTCAATACTGCGCTAGATATGGCACTTTCGGCACTTGAAACTAAGTCCGCTTGACTCTTAGCGCCATACCAATCGATTTGGGAGTGACCGGCTCGAAACCGAATTTTTCGTAGAGATATTTAGCGGGACCATCGGCAATCAAACTGCAATAGGCACCATCCGGTGCATTGTTCTGCACATAGTCCACCAGATTTTCCACGATGATCTTGCCTAGCCCCTTGCCCTGGTGCTCCGGATCGACTGCAATATCAACGACCTGATAGAAACAGCCTTTGTCGCCGACAATCCGGCCCATTCCAACTGCTTGGCCTTGATATCGAATGATCGCGGCGTGAATGGTGTTCGGTAGTCCGATTTCGGCAGCTTCCCTGCCCTTCGGACTTAACCCCGAGATTATTCGAAGACGAAGATAGTCATCCACGGATGGCGTTTCGACACAAAGCTGATATCCGGTGTTTTCGTCCTGCACGGGCAAACTCTTCTCAAGCAATTGGCGATTTGCCGTCGACACCGTAAATGGCATCTGCACGCTTTTCAAACGCCTCGGTAAACTTTCGGAACGCAATATCGAACATCGAGCCCATCAGAAATCCGAGCGTACGGCTTTTGAACTCATAATCGATATAGAATTTCACTGTCGATCGCTCAGGATTTGCATCCGGAACGAACTGCCAGCGATTATCGAGATAGCGGAATGGACCATCAATATATTTGGTTTCGATGATGTTTTCTTCGCGCTTCAGCAAAACCTGACTGGTGAAGGTTTCACGGATAAGCTTGTAGCCGACTGTCATATCCGCAATCAGCAGCACCTTGCCGTCTCGTTCTTTGCGCGAGCGTACTTTCAAGCTTTCGCACATGGGCAAAAACTGCGGGTAGCTTTCTACATCGGCAACAAGGTCGAACATCTGCTCTGCGCGGTGGGCGACAGGTCGGGTCGTGTCAAACTTCGGCATTTGTCAGGCGCGGCTTGCGTGCAGCGCCTCGCGCGCAGCTTTCAATCTGGCAAAATCTTCGCCCGCATGGTGCGAGGAACGTGTGAGCGGGCTCGAGGCAACAACAAGAAAGCCCTTGGTCTTGGCGATAGTGGCGTAAGACTTGAACTCGTCAGGCGTGACATAGTTGAGCACAGCGTGATGTTTGCGCGTTGGTTGGAGATATTGGCCAATCGTCATGAAATCCACATCCGCAGAGCGAAGATCATCCATAAGTTGCAAAACTTCGTTCCGCTCTTCGCCCAACCCAACCATGATGCCGGATTTAGTGAAGATGGTGGGATCGATTTCCTTGACGCGCTGCAACAACCTTATGGAATGGAAATATCGCGCACCCGGACGAACCTTCAGATAATTCGAAGGCACAGTTTCAAGATTATGGTTGAAGACGTCTGGACGGGCAGCAACAACGATTTCCAGTGCGCCGGGCTTGCGCAGGAAGTCGGGGGTCAGAATTTCAATGGTCGTGCCGGGAGAAATGCGGCGAATGGCCAGGATGACATCGGCAAAATGCTGCGCCCCGCCATCGGCCAGATCATCACGATCAACAGATGTAATCACGACGTGTTGCAGACCCATTTTCAGGACTGCTTTGCCAACATTCTCCGGCTCTTCAGGGTCCAGCGCCTTCGGCAGGCCAGTTGCGACATTACAGAATGCACAGGCACGCGTGCAGATCTCGCCCATGATCATGAAGGTCGCGTGCTTCTTATCCCAGCATTCACCAATATTCGGACAGCCGGCCTCTTCACAAACCGTGACAAGGTTATGGGAACGCACAATATCGCGGGTTTCGGAGTATCCCTTCGATACGGGCGCTTTTACACGTATCCAATCAGGCTTCTTGAGAAGCTCTGTGTCCGGACGGTTAGCTTTTTCCGGATGGCGCAAGCGCCTTTTTTGATCGATGGTGTCGAGTACCGTTACCATTAGAATATCCTAATTTGCGGCTTTGGCTTTACCAAAGACCCACAGGATGAGAATTGCGCCAACTGTCGCAACGATCAGATTTCCAAAGAATCCATAGAAATTGAAATTCACCAGACCTGCCAGCGTCCCGCCAACAAAGGAACCGGCGATGCCAACCAAAATATTGGTGAAAAGCCCATGATTGCGGCTCATCGCCTTCTCGGCAATATAGCCAGCAAGGAAGCCGATAAGCAGCATGCCGAAGAAACCGACTTCGGGCATACCCATTATTCCGACTGGCTGATCCATCTCTTCGTTCCCTTTTAGCGTCCAGACGCCATGGCAATGGCGCGAAATACCAAGGCCCATATAGCACCGAAAAGAAACCCGCCCAAGCCAAAGGCAAAAGTTACCATCCAAACTCCGGTCCAGCCAGTAATTGCCAAACCGTTGACTGATATGGTGTTGCCTGAAACCAGACTCAAGGCAGCAGGCACAAACCCCAGCACGATGCCGATCAGGGTCGACCATTTTAGGATCAACCATGAAAAGCTGATCCACGGCCTGCTGTCTTTGATGACTACCAGCTTCGGTTCCTTTCCTGTCGCCTCAACTATCAGGCGTTAAGCACGCGCCCATAAGCATCCAGCACACTTTCCTTCATCATTTCCGACAAGGTTGGATGCGGGAATACCGTATGCATGAGTTCTTCTTCCGTCGTCTCCAGATTCATGGCAACGACAAAGCCCTGTATCAGTTCAGTCACTTCTGCACCAACCATATGAGCGCCGATCAGCTGGCCAGTCTTCTTATCAAAGATGGTCTTTACCAAACCCTGATCCTCACCAAGAGCAATGGCCTTGCCATTTGCAGCAAACTGGAACCGGCCCACGCGGATTTCACGGCCGCCTTCCTTGGCCTTGGCTTCAGTCAGACCGACAGACGCGACCTGCGGGTGGCAGTAAGTGCAGCCAGGAATCTTGTCTTTTTCCATTGGATGCACGCCGGGGACATTTGCTATCTTCTCAACGCAGATAACGCCCTCATGCTCGGCCTTGTGCGCCAGCATGGGGGGGCCAGCCACATCCCCAATGGCGTAAATTCCCGGAACATTGGTCCTGCCATAACCATCAATGACCACACAGCCGCGATCTGTCTTCACGCCGAGCGCTTCAAGCCCAAGATTTTCGATATTGCCTTGAACGCCCACAGCGGAAATCAAACGGTCGGCAGTGATTTTCTCAACCTTGCCATCCTTGGTTTCCACATGAGCTGTGATGGAATTTGCCGCTTTCTCAACCTTGGTTACCTTGGCCTCCGTGATGATCTTCATACCCTGCTTTTCGAATTGCTTACGGGCAATGGCGGATATTTCCGCGTCTTCCACAGGCATGACATTTGGCAGAAGCTCGACGACCGTGACTTCCGCCCCCATGGTGCGATAGAATGATGCGAATTCGATACCAATCGCACCCGAGCCCATGACTACAAGGGACTTAGGCATTTCCGGCGGGATCATGGCTTCGAAATATGTCCAGATCAACTTGCCATCCGGTTCGATACCTGGCAGTGCACGAGGGCGCGCGCCGGTGGCGAGAATAATATGCTTGGCAGTATAAGTGCCCTCGCCCTGCGCGTTCTTCGGAACCGGATTTTGGGGCTCCATGGGCTTCTTTGAAGTCTTTGTGACGACGATCTCACCAGGCTTCGAAAGCTTTGCCTCGCCCCAGATCACATCAACCTTGTTCTTCTTCATCAGGAAGCCGATGCCGGCATTCAGGCGGGCGGAGACGCCGCGCGAACGCTGCACAACAGCCTTGATATCGGCGGAAATCTTGCCTTCAATAGTAAGACCGTAGTCCTTGGCGTGCTGGCCGTAATTGAAAATCTCCGCTGAACGCAGCAATGCTTTGGTCGGTATGCAGCCCCAGTTGAGACATATGCCGCCCAGATGCTCCCGCTCGACAATAGCGGTCTTAAGGCCAAGCTGCGCGGAACGAATTGCGGTCACATAGCCGCCAGGGCCAGAACCAATGATGATCACGTCGTAATTATTGGCCAAGACCATTATCCTCCTGAATTAAAGATCGAGTATGTCTCGAACGATGGGTGCAACGGCCTTGCCGATTGCCCGGGTATTTTCTGCATCAAGATGTACGCCATCAAGCGGTGATGTTTTCACAACGGATCCGGCATCAAAGAAAGCGCAACCGGCAATATCTGCGGCATCACGATAAAACGCAGCAAGCAAGCGCGACTGCTCAATGCCCTGCTCGAAGGTCAGCCGGAATTCCGGCCCTTCCGTTTCGCCCAATGCGGGCGGCGACATGACAAGTATCTGCGGTGGCTGGGCATTGAACTGGTATGGCGCTGTGCGGACGATCTCAATCAGCCGCTGCATGCCTCGTTTTGCACCCTGCGCATTGCCGCAGATAAATGCTTTCATATCATTTGTGCCAAGCATGATAATGATCAGATCGAGAGGGAAATGGGTGCCAAGAACGGTGGTCAGTGTCTTGGCACCATTCCTTTGAAATCCTGACAGATGATCATCATAGGCAGTCGTGCGACCGTTCAAACCGTCCGCGACGACATTGACGCCCGCTCCAAGCTCTGCCTGAAGCGCATTTGGCCAACGATCAGCCAGTGCATGGCGACCCGATCCTCCCGGGATATATCCCCAGGTCAGTGAGTCGCCATAGCAGAGGACTGTTTTCATATCTTTTCTCAGACCAGCATGCCCATCGGGTTTTCAATGTGCCGCTTGAAAGCCTGAGCGAGTTCTGCCCCAAGGGCCCCGTCAACCGCACGATGATCGGTTGAAAGCGTAACGGACATTACCGTAGCAACCTTGATCTCGCCTTTTTTCACCACAGCACGTTCTTCGCCTGCCCCAATGGCAAGGATGGTCGCATGTGGAGGGTTGATGATCGCCGCAAAATCCTTCACGCCGAACATGCCGAGGTTGGAGACTGCTGTTGTGCCGCCCTGATATTCCTCGGGCTTTAGCTTGCGATCACGCGCGCGCTTGGCCAAGTCTTTCATTTCATTGGAAATGGTCGATAGGGCTTTCTCTTCTGCCTTGCGGATGATTGGTGTGATCAATCCACCGGGGATGGAGACAGCCACACCCACATCGGAATGCTTGTGCTTGACCATATTGCTTTCAGTCCAGGAAACATTGGCTTCCGGTACATCGCGCAAGGCCAAAGCCATCGCCTTGATGATGAAATCATTGACCGAGAGCTTGTAGACCGGAACATCGCCCTTGTCGGTTTTGCGCATTGGTGCAGCAAGATTGATCTGCTGGCGTAGGGCCAGAAGGGCATCCAACTCGCAATCGACAGTTAGGTAGAAGTGAGGAACCGTCGATTTTGCCTCGAGAAGACGCTTGGCGATTGTTTTACGCATGCCGTCATGCGGTACAAGCTCGTAAGAGCCTTCGGCAAACAGCTTAAGCACAGCGTCATCAGACATCGGCTTGGGCGCGGATGCAGCAGTAGTAGCTGGCGCTGCAGCGGCAGGCGCTGCCGATTTGGCACCGCCTCCGGCAATAGCGGCTTCAACGTCTTTCTTTATAACGCGGCCATGCGGTCCAGTGCCCGTAACCGCGACAAGATCAATCCCTGCATCCTTGGCTATGCGGCGCGCAAGCGGCGATGAAAATGGACGATCGCCCGCCTTGGCATCAGCAGCAGGTGCTTCCTGCTTTGGCGCTTCTGCCTTGGCCGGTTCTGATTTGGGTGCATCGGCTTTGGGGGTTTCTGCGGCTGGCTCAGCCTTCTTCTCTTCTTTTGCTTCTGCTTTGGCAGGAGCAGCATCGCCACCGCCTTGGGCAGCCGCGCCAACATCCTCGCCATCAGCCGCTAGAATAGCAATCAAGGCATTGACCTTGACGCCTTCAGTGCCTGCCGGAACGACGATTTTGGCAACGGTACCTTCGTCAACGGCTTCAACTTCCATTGTTGCCTTATCGGTTTCGATCTCGGCAATAACATCGCCGGGCCCAACCTTATCGCCTTCTTTGACAAGCCATTTGGCAAGGTTGCCCTCTTCCATCGTAGGAGAAAGCGCCGGCATGGTGATATTGATCGGCATATCGGTTTCCTCCCCTTATGCTGTGTAGGTCACAGCTTTGACGGCGTCGATAATTTCCTGAATGTTTGGCAGCGCCAGCTTTTCCAGATTGGCAGCATAAGGCATTGGAACATCCTTGCCCGCAATCGTCAGGATTGGAGCATCTAGATAATCAAAGGCCTGCTGCATGACGCGGGTGGCAATTTCCGTACCAACTGAAGACTGCGGGTAGCCCTCCTCAATGGTTACAAGGCGACCTGTCTTCTTCACAGATTCAACCACTGTTGGAATATCCATTGGCCGGATTGTACGCAGATCAATGATTTCCGCATCAATACCCATCTTGGCAAGCTCGACTTCAGCCTTCACCGTATAGTTCATGCCGATGCCGAATGAGACAAGTGTAACATCCTTGCCCTTCTTGTGGATACGGGCCTTGCCGATTGGCAGGACGAAATCATCAAGCTTCGGCACATCAAATGAATGACCATAAAGGATTTCGTTCTCAAGGAAGATCACCGGATTAGGATCGCGGATTGCAGCCTTGAGCAGGCCTTTTGCATCGGCAGCCGAATAAGGCATAACGACCTTCAGACCGGGAATGTGACTATACCATGCAGCATAACATTGCGAATGCTGGGCCGCCACGCGTGAGGCTGCACCGCTTGGGCCACGGAAAACCATCGGCGCACCCATCTGACCACCAGACATATAGAGCGTCTTGGCAGCAGAGTTGAGTATCTGGTCGATTGCCTGCATGGCAAAGTTGAATGTCATGAATTCAACGATAGGACGCAGGCCGGTCATCGCAGCGCCGACGCCAACACCGGCAAAGCCATGCTCCGTGATTGGCGTATCGACAACGCGGCGCGGACCAAATTCATCAAGCAGGCCTTGAGTGATCTTATAGGCACCCTGATATTCAGCGACTTCCTCGCCCATGACAAACACCGAGTCGTCGCGGCGCATTTCTTCAGCCATCGCATCGCGCAAAGCTTCACGAACGGTCGTCGAAACCATTTCGGTGCCTGCCGGAATATCGGGATCAGCGGCAACTTCAGTTTTCGGCGCAGCAGGAACGCTGGTCTTTTCGGGAGCAGTCTCTTGCTTGGGAGCTTCCGGCTCAGCCTGTGCTGGCGCAGCTTCTGCCTTGGCGGAAGCATCTGCCTTGGGCGCTGCGGCATCATCAGCGCTTTCGCCATCACCAAGCAGCACGGCGATCACGGTGTTCACCTTTACACCGTCAGTACCTTCGGCGACAAGAATCTTGCCGATTGTACCTTCGTCAACGGCTTCGACCTCCATCGTCGCCTTGTCGGTTTCGATTTCGGCGAGAATGTCACCGGACGTGACCTTATCGCCTTCTTTCTTCAGCCATTTGGACAGCTTGCCCTCTTCCATAGTTGGCGAGAGTGCTGGCATCAAAATATCTACAGGCATGATCGCGCCTCCCTTAGAGCAAAATGTCGGTGTAGAGCTCGGATGCATCCGGCTCCGGATCGGACTGCGCAAAATCAGCTGCATCTGCAACGATATCGCGAACGTCCTTATCGATCTTCTTCAGATCGTCCTCTGTGGACCATCCTTTTTCGATCAACCGGTTCTTCACCTGCTCAATTGGGTCATGATCGGAGCGCATCTTCTGCACTTCGTCCTTCGAACGGTATTTGGCCGGATCCGACATGGAGTGACCACGATACCGGTATGTCTGCATCTCAAGGATCATCGGGCCTTTGCCGGAACGGGCCCAGGCTGTTGCTTCCTCGCCCGCAGCGTTAACGGCACGAACATCCATACCATCAACCTGAATACCGGGAATATTGAACGAGAGACCACGCTTGGAGAAGTCAGTTTCGGCGGATGCACGAGAAACCGAGGTGCCCATCGCATAGCGATTGTTTTCAATGATGTAGACGACAGGAAGCTTCCATAGCGATGCCATGTTGAAGCTTTCATAAACCTGGCCCTGATTGGCGGCGCCGTCGCCGAAATAGGCAAGGGAGACATTGCCATTGTCGCGGTAGCGATTGGCGAATGCCAGACCTGTACCGAGCGAAACCTGTGCACCAACGATACCGTGACCGCCGTAGAAATGCTTCTCCTTGGAGAACATATGCATCGAGCCGCCCTTGCCCTTCGAAAGACCGCCTCGTCGTCCAGTCAGTTCAGCCATCACGCCCCGCGGACTCATGCCGCAAGCGAGCATGTGACCATGGTCACGATAGCCGGTGATATTCTGGTCACCTTCCTTGAGCGACATTTGCATGCCTGTGACGACCGCTTCCTGTCCGATATAAAGGTGACAGAAGCCGCCGATAAAGCCCATGCCATAGAGTTGACCAGCCTTCTCTTCGAAGCGGCGGATCAACAACATCTGCCGGTAGGCTTCCAGCTCTTGCTCTTTGGTGAATTCGATTGGTTTTGGTGCTTTAGCAGCAGAAGTCTGCGCGGAACGCGCAGGGCTTTTTTTCGCCCTCGTGGCCATATCTCACTCCCTGTGACTTGGTCGCAAGAGAATAGCAGCAGAGACAGAACTTACAATACGCAGAATCGAATAAGTGCTATGCAAATAAGACGTTCAAAATACACAACAAAATAGCTATTAACCGGATATCAGTTAATAGCTAAATCTCCGGAACCACGCATTATCGTGACCTCATCCGGACGGGAAACGTTCAGTGCTTTGCGAGCTTGCTCGTCCAGCATATCCTTCTCAATTGTCCCATCATGCATAAGTTTAACCTGTCGTTCAAGCTCCTTGCGATTCTCGACGACAGCAGCAAGCTGAGCCTGAAGCAGCTGGGTTCGCTCCTGCAGTTTAATGGTGGAATAAAGACCATATTCGCCGTGATAGGCATGGAAGCCGAAATAGGCGAAAAACAGGGTGGCGAGCAGCGGAACAATTAAGCGCCCCCGCCTGGTTTTACGTCTCTGTTTTGTCCACATTGTCTTATCCGGATCGCTACGGAATCAGGTCACGATGGCCTGATTTGTCACACAGTCATAAAACAGTGTTTTGCTTAACAGGCGATTACCAGCCGCCTCAAAACCATGTTACGAAGTCCGGGCATCTTTTGACAAACATCTAATGGCGCCGGTATGAGCATTCGAAACATCAGCGCAATTGCTTTGCTGGTACTGGCAGCTCCACTCGCCATAATAGCACTAATAACAACACCAAATGAGTACACGGCGATGGGGCAATCCGGTGTGGATTGTGACGGGCCATTTGGGGTTCTCGTTTTCGCGCTGCCGGCTCTTGTTGTCTATGTACTGAGTATTGGCATTTTCGCGATATCCGGATTTCCGAAGTCGCCACCATTGAGAATCCTGATAGCCGCATCCAGCCTGATTATTTGCGGTGCGCTTGGCATTCAGATCGCCTTGAGCATTCATGAGCTTCAAACTGATGCGTATCAGGAAACATGCGGCAGCGGGCTCTAATCCGCCCAAAAAAATGGCGGACCTGAGCCCGCCATTTAAATTCGATAGGTTCAAATATTAGATGAAGCGGAAAATGCCGCGGCCCGCATAGCTGGCCTGCGGACCAAGCTCTTCTTCAATACGGATCAACTGGTTGTACTTTGCGATCCGGTCAGAACGTGACAGCGATCCGGTCTTGATCTGTCCGCAATTGGTAGCAACTGCAAGATCCGCAATGGTTGAATCTTCGGTTTCGCCAGAACGATGCGACATCACAGATGTATAGCCAGCGCGATGGGCCGTTTCCACAGCGTCAAAAGTTTCAGACAATGTGCCAATCTGGTTGACCTTGACGAGGATCGAGTTGGCAACACCCATCTTGATGCCATCACGAAGACGGGCCGAGTTGGTCACGAAAAGATCGTCGCCGACGAGCTGGCATTTCTTTCCAACAAGATCAGTGAGGTGCTTCCAGCCTTCCCAATCATCTTCCGACATGCCGTCTTCGACCGTTATGATGGGATAATTGCCAACGAGCTGAGCGAGATATTCAGCTTGCGCCTTCGGGTTACGGCTCTGGTTGTCGCCTTCGTATACGTAGTTTCCGCCTTTGAAGAACTCAGTGGCGGCACAATCAAGACCGATCGCGATTTCTTCACCAGGCTTGAATCCAGCTTTTTCAATCGACTCCATGATGAAATCGAGCGCTTCTTCAGCAGACTTCAAATCTGGAGCAAAGCCGCCTTCATCGCCGACATTTGTGCTATGGCCCGCATCCTTGAGGCGCTTCTTCAGCGTGTGAAACACTTCCGAACCATAACGCACGGCTTCTGCCAAAGATGACGCGCCGACTGGCAGGATCATAAATTCCTGAAAGTCGATTGGGTTGTCGGCATGGGCGCCGCCATTGATGATGTTCATCATGGGCACTGGCAGGACATGAGCGTTTGGACCGCCGAGGTAGCGATAAAGCGGCAGGCCCGATGCCTCAGCGGCGGCCTTGGCAACAGCGAGCGAAACGCCGAGAATTGCATTGGCACCAAGACGGCTCTTGTTCGGCGTGCCATCAAGTTCAATCATGGTCTGATCGATATGGATCTGATTTTCTGCTTCTAGACCGCCAATCGCGTCAAACAGTTCGCCATTCACTGCGTCAACAGCTTTTTGAACGCCCTTGCCGAGATAACGGGTTCCGCCGTCGCGCAACTCAACAGCTTCATGTGCGCCAGTCGATGCGCCCGAAGGTACAGCAGCGCGGCCCATGGAACCGTCTTCGAGGATGACATCGACTTCCACAGTCGGGTTACCGCGACTATCCAGAATTTCACGGCCAATAATATCGACAATCGCAGTCATGGGATTTCCTTTTGAAAACGTGGGACAGCATAAGCTGGCCCCTGAATAGCGAATGAAGATGACAAGGAAAACCCTGACAAGTCGATTTGTGCATTAAAACGAAAAAAAGGCCGCTCGAAAGCGGCCTCTTTTGAAGATCAGCGACCTTAAGCCGCCTTATCGACCTTATAATAAGAGAACGACATATCCCTTACTTTGCGACCATCATTTTCCGTAAGCTCGGCGATTGTGTTCACAGGAGCCTGTTCCAGCTGCTGGCGAGTGAACCCAACAGTGTAACCGCCATTGTTTTTGTCATAGTCGAGCAGTGACCAAGGTATGGCGTGATACTTCTCACCAATGCCCAAGAAACCTCCAAAGCCGACAACTGCAAACATTATCTTATCGGATGTCTTATCAAGCATGACATCCTCAATCTCGCCCATCTTTTCGCCGGCAGTGTTATAGACATTGGTGCCAATAACACGTGAAGCGCGGATAGCTGTTGTATGACCTGAACTGGTTGGCATTTTGCTTCTCCTTCTTGCTTTTGCATGAAGGGTTAATGGGTAAATCCGCCCATGGTTGCAAAAAACTCAAACTTTAATTGCGGAACAATGTCGCGCGTGGTCAAACAGCTTTGGCTATGCGGTCGAATTCCAGCAGTTTTTCAAGCAAACGAGGCATCTGATCCAACGGCACCATATTGGGACCATCTGACGGGGCGTTGTCGGGATCCTGATGCGTCTCGATAAAGACACCCGCCACACCAACGGCCACTGCCGCGCGCGATAGAGTTTCAACGAACTCGCGCTGACCGCCAGTCGAACCACCCTGGCCACCCGGCTGCTGCACGGAGTGAGTCGCGTCAAAAATAACCGGCGCGCCAAAGCTTGCCATAATTGGCAGGGATCGCATGTCGGACACCAACGTGTTGTAACCGAAGGAAGCACCACGCTCGGTCACCATCACATTCGGGTTGCCGCTCTCTGTCACTTTGGCCACGACATTCTTCATATCCCAAGGCGCAAGAAACTGACCCTTTTTGATATTCACGATTTTACCGGTCTTGGCGGCAGCAATCAGAAGATCGGTTTGGCGGCAAAGAAAGGCTGGAATCTGCAAAACATCGACAACCTCGCCGAGAATTGCGCATTGCTCTTCCGTGTGAACATCGGTGAGCGTTGGAAGACCAAGCTCCTTTTTAATATCAGCAAATACCGGCAAGGAATTTTCAAGGCCAAAGCCGCGCTTGCCGGAGAGCGACGTGCGATTCGCCTTGTCAAAGCTGGATTTATAGACGAGGCCAATGCCAAGCTTTTCGGCCATTTCTTTCAATGCGCCTGCCATGTCGAAAGCGTGCTGGCGGCTTTCCATCTGGCAAGGGCCCGCAATGAGCGAAAGTCTGCCGCTATTGGAAAATGCGACATTGCCAGCGGAAACGATGGAATTCTGGGACATATTAGAGGGCCTCAAATGCGATGGCAGCGCCCTGCCCTGGTGCCTTGTGCACGATCAGGCGGGAGCCACGCTTTTCGATTGGAATATTGTTGCTGATGAGTAAAGATTCAACTGCCGCCAGATCACGAACACCAAGCACGAAAGCTTGCAGGCGCAGACCGCGCTCCATTGTTGATGATTCTATGCCGGTGAATGCCTTCAATCCGGATGGCGTAAGCACGGTAATATTTGCATTGGCCGCAGCCATATCCATGCCGAATGAATGCGCGTTGACGTCGCGCTGATTGATCACTTCCTGCAAAGGATACTGGAAATCCGTGGGATTGACCTCAGAAAGAACCACTTCCCGCAAAACGGCAGCACCATTTGCATGTAATTGCAACGCGCTCCGATCTACCTTTGGGGTGTTTATGCGCTCGCAAGTGAAGAAGAATATATCGGGTGCGCGCAGGTCCGCGGCAAAAGCCAAGCGAAATCCCGCTCGGTCCTCTTTGCCATCCGGCAAAATGAACGGCCGGGAAAAATCCAGAATATTGCCGGCAGAAATCCCTGCCTCTGCGAAAGATTGATGGTCGGCTTTTGCGTTCTCGCTGCCCATGACGAGTGCAGAAAAACCTTCCTGCCCGTTACGGAACCGATAGGCCTGATCCCGCGCGACAAACACATTGCCTTTAATCGCCTCAGCCTCGCATGTCTCGCGCTGACCTATGGCCAAAAACTCAAGGAAACTATTATCGCCGAAGAATACGCAAACATTCTCGGTTCCGAACGGATGTACCCCTACAGGCGCGACCGTGAACCCAAGTTGTTCCAATCGCACGCGTGCGATTTCCAGATCTGCCGTGGGCAAAACCAGATGGTCGACAGGACGGGGCGTGCGGGGTGACAAATTGCTCATGATGAAAGGGTGTGCCTCAATGCTGACTGCAATTCAAGTCACACCCTTGCCGATCAAACGAGCCTGCTTTGCGCCATCGCCGCATTGATGAACGATGCAAACAATGGATGTGGCTCAAACGGACGCGACTTCAATTCCGGATGATACTGTACACCGATGAACCAGGGATGGTCAGGATATTCCACCGTTTCAGGCAGAACGCCATCCGGCGACATGCCCGAGAATACCAAACCACATTCTTCAAGACGGTCCTTATATTCGATATTCACTTCATACCGATGTCTGTGCCGTTCGGAAATGTCGGTAGAACCGTAAATATCAGCAATCCGTGTGCCCGACTTGAGCAACGCATCATAGGCGCCAAGACGCATCGTTCCGCCCAAATCCCCGGTCTGCGCGCGCTTTTCAAGCATATTGCCTTTAAGCCACTCGGTCATCAGGCCAACAACGGGCTCGATCGCTGGGCCAAACTCGGTAGAAGATGCCTTTTCGACGCCAGCCAAGGAACGAGCGGCTTCGATCACAGCCATCTGCATGCCAAAACAAATACCGAAATACGGAACCTTTTTTTCACGGGCGAACTTGGCGGCAAGTATCTTGCCCTCCGAACCGCGCTCGCCAAACCCGCCAGGCACGAGAATACCGTGAACCTTTTGCAGGTAAGGCGCAGGATCTTCCTGTTCGAATATTTCGGATTCGATCCAGTCCAGATTGACCTTTACCTTATTGGCCATGCCGCCATGATGCAGCGCTTCAATCAGCGATTTATACGCATCTTTCAGGCCGGTATATTTACCAACAATGGCAATCGTAACCTCGCCTTCCGGATTGTGGATGCGCTGGCTGACTTCGTCCCAACGCTCCATGCGAGGCTTCGGTGCCGGATCGATCCCAAATGCGGCCAAGACTTCTGAATCCAGACCTTCTTTATGATAGGCCATAGGCACATCATAAATTGTATCCACATCAAGCGCCTGAATAACGGCAGAAGCCCGGACGTTGCAGAACAGCGATAGCTTGCGGCGCTCGGATTCCGGAATCTCGCGATCAGCGCGAATGAGAAGAATATCGGGAGCAATACCAATGGAACGCAGCTCTTTTACCGAATGCTGGGTTGGCTTGGTCTTGAGTTCACCCGCAGCCGGTATGTAGGGCATGAGGGTCAGGTGGATATAAACAGCGCTGCCGCGCGGCAAATCATTGCCAAGTTGGCGGATCGCTTCAAGGAAGGGCATTGCTTCAATGTCACCGACCGTACCACCGATTTCACAAAGAACGAAATCATAATCCTCATTGCCTTCGACAATGAAGTTCTTGATCTCATCAGTGACGTGCGGAATTACCTGAACCGTCGCACCGAGATAATCGCCCCGGCGTTCCTTTTCGATAATGTTGCGATAAATCCGCCCTGTCGTGATGTTGTCCTGCTTATTGGCGGGACGCCCCGTGAAACGCTCATAATGACCAAGATCAAGGTCAGTTTCGGCGCCATCGTCGGTTACAAACACTTCGCCATGTTGATAGGGCGACATCGTTCCGGGGTCGACGTTGAGATAAGGATCAAGCTTGCGAATCCGTACACGGTATCCACGAGCTTGGAGGAGTGCCGCCAAAGCGGCTGCAGCGATGCCTTTTCCGAGGGAAGAAACCACGCCACCAGTGATGAAAACATATCGGGCCATGGGCTTATCTCGTTAGTCCTTTGCAAGTGATTTGGCCACAAAAAAATTCGGCTGAAGCGCCGTTTTCCCGCACAAATCTTTTCTTCATTTCAAACAAAACGGCCAGACGCAAAGTCTGGCCGTTCAATTAAATCCGGTATTAGTTGTTATAGAACAACAACTTCCGTGCCGATTTTCACGCGATCATAGAGATCGATAACGTGATCATTGACCATGCGGAAGCAGCCATTGGAAGCTGAGCTACCAATAGTCCAAGGCTGCACGGTGCCGTGGATACGCACATAGGTGTCACGATTTCCCTGTGACAGATAGATTGCACGGGCGCCCAAAGGATTACCAGGACCGCCATCCATGCCGTTCTCATACTTGGCATAATGAGCTGGTTCGCGCTTGATCATTTCCTTGGTTGGAATCCAACGAGGCCATTCGCGCTTTGTCTGGACAACAGCCGTACCCTTGAACTCGAGCCCTTCCTTGCCAACGGCAATACCATAACGGCGGGCAGAATAGGCGCTTTGGACCAGATAGAGAAATCTCGCTTGCGGATCGATCACGATCGTGCCCGGCTTGTATCCGGAGAATTCAACTTCCTGCGGCATGTATTTTGGATCAATGCCATATTTTGTTTTCTTCGGGCGGGCCGGCGTGCGCACCTCCGCCACTTCTACCGGCTTTGCTGCATCGCGTTCGCCAGTGAAAGGCTTTGTAAGTTTCTTGAGGATCGGCTCGGCAGATGCAGGGCCGGCCAAGGCCAGTACCGACATTCCAATAAGCAATGAGCGACGTGACAACATGATGTGTATTCCCGAATGGATTGCAAAGCGTCCCAAGCGACGCTTGCCGGGCCCCCTAGGCCAACTTGATATTGCGATAACTGAAGATAGGGCCCTTCTCAATGCAAATCGCTGTGATCATTCCTGACGAATGATGGATGCATCAAAGAAGTTGCGGAACCGCAACACATTGTTGTGGTTCCGCGTAACTATATAACCGTATGCGTTTTACTGCGAGTTCGGAACAGGATTTGCAGGCTGCGCTGGAGTAACCGGTGCTGTAGGCGCGGGCGCGGTCGATTCGGGGGCTGGTGCCGCTGGCGTTGCCGGGGCGGTCGACGATGCGCCGCCCAACTGATTAAGAACACCGCCGCTTGAAGGAGGCTGCTGACCGGCAGGCTGACTGCCTGTCGTCGTCGGAATACGATTGAGAATGTCAGTGGGCGTTTCGCTATAGCGCGAAAGAATGCCGAGCGCCAAGGAAGTGATAAAGAACCCTGTTGCCAGGATGGCTGTTGCACGGGTCAGCACGTTTGCAGCACCCCGTGCAGTCATCAAACCGGACCCGCCGCCAATACCCAGACCACCGCCTTCGGAACGCTGCACGAGCACAACCCCAACGAGGGCAAGTACTATCAGAAGATGAATCACAATAAGGACGGTTTGCATGGGTATTTTCTGCTTCTCAAGTGTCGGACGCGGCTCTTTACACCGTATCGGTCGATAAACCAAGCCCGGTTTTACGCTTAGAGCGAATGATATGCTTCACAGATGGCTAGAAAGTCCGGTGCTTTCAAGCTCGCACCACCCACAAGTGCGCCATCGACATTCTCTATACCAAGAAGTTCAACAGCATTGGATGGTTTCACCGACCCGCCATAGAGGATGCGCATTGCCCTACCCTCCTCACCAAAGCTATCGCTTAATGCCGCCCGAATAGATGCGTGGACTTCCCGCACGTCTTCGGCAGTCGGTGTCAGTCCGGTTCCGATTGCCCAGACGGGCTCGTAGGCGACAATCGTATTTCCGGCGGTGGCATTATCGGGAACTGACCCAGCAAGTTGCGTCGCGATGATTTCCAGCGTCGAACCTGCTTTGCGCTGCAACTCGGTTTCTCCGATGCAGATAATGGCAGTAAGACCAGCTTCCCAGCCAGCGCGCGCCTTGGCATTGACGATGGCATCGGTCTCGCCATGGTCGGTGCGGCGCTCCGAGTGACCGACGATGACGTGCGATGCTCCCGCGTCTTTCAGCATGCTGGCAGCTATATCACCTGTATGAGCGCCAGACTGCTTTGCGTGGCAGTCCTGACCACCAATGTTCAACTTCTCACCCTCTACGGATTGCGCAGCTCGCCAGACAAGCGTTGCAGGCACGCAAATGAGAGCATCTATTTTTTCGCCGATTGCCGAGTTGGGACGATTAATGATCACGCGAAGTTCATCAAGCTGATCTCCCATGCCATTCATTTTCCAGTTACCGGCGACGAGAGGGCGAATATTGGGGGTCATCTTCTCTTCCTTAAGTCACGAAAGTCATGGTTTGGGCGATTTTCTGAAGTCTTTGATTGCCTGACTAGCAAATTCACTTGATAAAGCAATCGACACAAGCTTTGCATCACGCTATTCCCGCTAGGATTCAACTGCGTTTCGTTTAATACGGTGACTTTAATATGCTCGACTCCCTCCGCAATGTTGCCCAGACCTGGGTAGCCAAGTTGCTTCTCGCTCTTCTCGGACTCAGCTTTATAGGCTGGGGCGCGTCGAGCACCCTGCTTGGCGCCATTAACGGCAATGCTGCCATCAAGGCGGGAGATTCCGAAGTATCGCCTCTCGATTACCGCTTGGCTTATGACCGCGAGCTTGCGTCATTGTCGCAACGCTTTGGTCAACGGCTGACACGCGAACAGGCTGATGCCATCGGCATTAGCAATCAGGTCCAGGGGCGGCTTGTTGCCGGCGCCTTGCTTGATGAGCAGGCCCGCAAGATGTCTTTGGGTCTGTCAAAAGACCGTTTGGCCCAGCTTGCAGCCGAAGATCCCGCATTTCGGGGCGCAAACGGACAGTTCAGCAGCGCACAGTTTGACGCCGTTCTGCGCAATGCTGGCATGACGCCGCAAAACTATCTGGACAATAGCGCCCAGGTTGCACGCCGCCAACAGATCGTCGAGGCTGTCGCAGACGGGATCAAGGCTCCAGAAACGCTGGTTAAAGCCATCGCTATTTACAAAGGCGAATCGCGCACCATTGAATATGTAGCTATGCCGAAAAACTTCGTCTCAAGCGTTGCCGACCCAAGTGATGCGGACCTGAAGACATATTTCGAAGCCAACAAAGAAGTCTATGGCGCGCCGCAATACCGCAAGGTCAGCTACGTCAAACTTGAGGCCTCGGATATTGCAAACCCGGCAACGGTAACGCCTGAAGAGATCAAGGCAGAGTACGAAAAGAACATTGCCCGCTACTCCACACCGGAAACGCGCACTATCGAACAGCTGTCATTTGCCGACGAAGCTGCTGCGAAAGCTGGATTGGAAAAGCTTAAAACAGGCATGAGCTTCGAGGATTTGGTCAAGGCCGAAGGCAAGAGCATGAATGATGTGCATCTTGGCACATTCCCGAAGAGTGCCCTGCCCGACCAATCCATCGCCGAGCCAATCTCCGCGCTTCAAGCCAATGGCGTAAGCGACGTATTGAAGGGAACGTTTGGTCCTGTGATTGTTCGCGTCACTGCGGTCACACCTGAAGTAGTCAAGCAGCTTCCTGAAGTTGAAAAAGAAATTCGTGAGAATATTGCCCTTGCACAGGCGACAAATGCCGTAGCGGATGTCCATGACGCCTATGAAAATGCGCGCGCTGATGGCCAGACCATGGCGGAAGCTGCCGCAGCTCAAAACCTGAAGGTGGTAACGATCGATGCGGTGGACCAAAATGGCCGCTCGCCCGACGAAAAAGACGTTCCAAACTTGCCGTTTGATGAAAACCAGATGGCCGCAATTTTTCAGGCAGATGTCGGTTTTGACAATGAGCCGTTCAGCCTCGGCACGAATGCCTATCTCTGGTACGATGTCGACAGCGTAACGCCAGCCCGTGAACGGCCATTGGACGAAGTTAAGGCTAAGGTCATCGAGCATTGGAAGACAGCCGAACTTGAAAAACAGCTGAATGCGAAAGCTGAGGAAGTTCGCAAGCGCGTTGCGGATGGAACGTCACTCGACGACATTGCTACTGAGTTCAAATTCACCAAGGAAACCAAGCGTGGGATTACGCGCGAAAGCAAGGATGCTGACCTCGGTCAAGGTGGCGTAGATTCTGTTTTCGATGGACCTCAGGGCTTGGTTGGAATGAGTGAATCGGCAAGCGATGGATCGAAGTTGATCTTTAAGGTTACCGAGGCAATCGAACCCGCCAATGTCGGTCCTGATTCTCTTACAGCCGCGGAGAAAGATGCATTTGGTTCGCGTCTTGCAGATGATCTCCTCGACCAGTTGATAGCGCAATTGCAGACCGTCTATCCGGTGACAGTCAACAAGACAGTCATCGATCAGGCGCTCGCCCGGTAAGAATGTGTGAATAATGGCTGAGCTAAAGCGTTTCATTGGTATTGCCGCTTCCGGCAACGCACTTTCCCAGGACGAGGCGGTTGAAGCTTTCGACATCATGATGTCGGGACAGGCTACCCCGGCCCAGATTGGCGCGCTGCTGATGGCTTTGCGTGTTCGCGGTGAAAACATTGATGAGATCACAGGCGCCGTTGCTGCCATGCGCTCGAAGATGCTCAAGGTTGCCACTTCCGTCGACGCGATTGATATTGTTGGCACCGGCGGTGATCAGTCAGGGTCCTACAACGTTTCGACATGTGCTGCCTTCGTCGCTGCAGGAGCCGGGGTGCCGGTCGCAAAACATGGCAACCGGGCGTTATCATCCCGATCAGGGGCCGCCGATACTCTAGCGGCGCTTGGTATCAACATCGAAATTGGTCCAGAACTCATAGCAACCTGCATTGAGCAGGCGGGGATTGGCTTCATGTTTGCGCCCATGCATCATCCGGCGATGAAGCATGTTGGCCCTGCGCGCGTTGAGCTTGGAACACGTACTATTTTCAACCTTTTGGGCCCGTTGACAAATCCGGCAGGCGTAAAACGTCAATTGGTTGGCGTCTACGCACCCGAATGGGTCGAGCCGATTGCGCATGTGCTAAAAAATCTCGGCTCCCAGTCGGTTTGGGTGGTGCATGGCGACGGTCTGGATGAAATCACCACCGCAGGGGTGACCAAGGTTGCCGCTCTCGAAAACGGTACAATCCGCACCTTCGAAATTGAACCGGAAACGTTTGGTCTAAGGCGGGTCGACCCCCAGGACCTGAAAGGCGGAACAGCCGATGAGAATGCTGTTTCCTTGCTTTCCGTGCTGGATGGGGCACATGGCGCCTATCGCGATATCACACTGTTCAACGCCGGTGCAGGACTTGTAATAGCCGGAGCTGTAAACGATCTGAAGGCTGGTATTGAGATGGCTGCACATTCAATAGACAGCGGTGCTGCGCGAAATGTGCTAAAGGATCTCGTCCAAGTGTCAAACAGCAGGATAGCCTGACCATGGTTGATATTCTTCGCAAGATTGAAGCCTATAAGCGCGAGGAAATCGCAGCCGCAAAGGCCACCGCGTCGCTGGAAGATCTCAAAGCCTATATCGCCGATCAAGATAGCTGCCGTGGCTTTCTCGATGCTCTGAAGTCGAAACGCGCCAAGGGCGAATTTGCCCTGATTGCCGAAATTAAAAAGGCTAGCCCATCCAAGGGATTGATCCGGGCAGACTTTGATCCGCCTGCTTTGGCAAAAGCCTATGAACTCGGCGGTGCAGCATGTCTTTCGGTTTTGACCGATGGCCCATCATTTCAAGGTGCGCCGGAATTCTTGAAGACAGCACGTGCTGCGGTGAAGCTCCCTGCCCTGCGTAAAGATTTTCTCTTCGATACCTACCAGGTCTATGAAGCGCGGAGCTGGGGTGCAGATTGCATTTTGATCATTATGGCCAGCGTGACTGACGATCTGGCGATTGCGCTTGAAGAAACTGCGTTCTCGCTCGGTATGGACGTACTTGTCGAGGTTCATGACGAAGCAGAGATGGAGCGCGCGCTGAAACTATCCTCGCCGCTTCTGGGTATCAATAATCGCAATCTGCGCACCTTTGAAGTTGATCTGGCTGTATCAGAAAGACTGGCTGCCATGGTGCCGGACTCTAAATTCCTTGTCAGCGAAAGTGGCGTGTTCACTCATGACGATTGTCGGCGGTTGGCACAATCCAATATCGGCTCATTCCTCGTTGGCGAAAGCCTGATGCGTCAAGTCGACGTAACAGCTGCAACCAAATCACTTCTATTCGGCAATACATCGCAAACGGATGCCGCATGACGCCCTCCAAACTGTCCCATCTCGATGCGACAGGCGCTGCCAATATGGTGGATGTTGGCGACAAGACTGAAACAGTGCGCCTGGCAACAGCTGAGGGGTTTGTTTCCATGCTCCCAGAGACGCTGAAGCTTATCCAGACCGGTAATGCCGCCAAAGGCGATGTTATCGGCACCGCACGCATCGCTGGCATCATGGCCGCCAAGAAGACGCACGAACTCATCCCGCTATGCCATCCACTCCTGTTGAGCAAAATATCGATCGATATTGAAGCCGATGAGACATTGCCCGGCCTGCACGTCACTGCGACCGTTAAATTGACGGGCAAGACGGGTGTTGAGATGGAGGCTCTGACAGCTGTTTCCGTGGCCTGTCTGACGATTTATGACATGGCAAAAGCCGTGGACAAAGGCATGAATATTCAAAACATTCGGCTCTTGCAGAAAACCGGCGGAAAATCCGGCGATTGGTCTGCCAATATTACTGCCAGCGAGCGTTAAATGGCTGGACTCCTCCCCGTTGATGAAGCCCTGTCGCGCATCGTCGGTGCCGCTGTCAGAACAGATGCGGAAACAGTTCCGTTGAGCGAAGCCGGGGCGCGTGTTCTGGCTGAAGACCTTTATGCAAAACGGCAACAACCGCCCTTCGCCGCATCGGCGATGGATGGCTATGCTGTTCGCGCTGCCGATATCGCAAACGTCCCCGTCAACTTGAAACTGATTGGCCAATCTGCAGCGGGTCATGCCTTTCAAGGTTTGTTGGGCGTTGGAGAGGCTGTTCGAATTTTCACCGGCGCGCCCGTTCCTGCTGGTGCTGATAGCGTGGTAATTCAGGAAAATACCATTGCCCACGGCTCCCAAGTCGAAATCAAAGAGACGATTACCCTCGGCAAAAATATTCGCAAGGCGGGACTGGATTTTCAGGAAGGTGATCTGCTGTTGAAAAAGGGCCGGACGCTCGATCCTTCGGCCCTTGCACTGGCTGCCGCAGCAAATTATCCCGCAGTGCGGGTATATCGGCAACCAAAAGTTGCAATTCTTGCAACCGGCGATGAATTGGTGAATCCCGGCGAAATCTTCCGGCCCGACCAGATCATTGCCTCAAACACTTTTGGTCTGGCCGAAATCATACGCCAGGCAGGTGGTTTGCCTATTGATCTTGGCATAGCAGAAGACCGACTGGAAGCTTTGAGCGAGGCTGTAGACCGCTCCGTGGTAGTTCAAGCGGATATTCTGGTAACGCTCGGCGGCGCATCCGTTGGTGATCATGATCTGGTTCAGCCTGCTTTAGCTGCCAAGGGCATGAAACTCGATTTCTGGAAGATTGCTTTACGCCCCGGCAAGCCACTCATGTTCGGGCGATTGAACGACATGAATATTCTGGGCCTGCCGGGTAATCCCGTATCCAGCTTGATATGCGGTCACATCTTCCTGGTACCGCTGATCCGCGCGATGCTTGGGCTGGAGCACCACCCCAACCTGCGTGCAGCAGTTTTGGGTCGTGACATGGACACGAATGATCAACGTCAGGACTATGTGCGCGCCACGCTTGCACGAAATGCCGACGGCACGCTCACAGCCACGCCTTTTCCCTTGCAGGATTCGTCAATGCTGAAGTTTTTGAGCGATGCCGAATGCCTTATCATCCGCGAACCACATGCCCCCGCCCTCAGGGCGGGAACCATGTGCAAGGTGATGTTGCTACGCTGAATTTGTTTCCAGCTGGTGTTCCTTGCGATCCATCTCCGTGATCGTGGCAAGGTCTATTGCTTTTTGCAATTTTGCGGCGTGGCGGAATGACGGCTCTAGTGTTCTGCCCTGTCCAACCGCTTCAACGAAACGCTGATAATTTGTTGAGACCGGCTCGACATCAAGTTCTTTCCACGTTGCAGCTTCGACATCGTCGCCAAGGCAAACCATCAATTTTGAGCCATCATGCCGATGCTGGATTTCCAGCGATCCCTTGTCGCCATAGACCCGCAACCTCAATTCATTGACATGGCCCGTTGCCCAACGGCTTGAATGCACAACGCCCAGCGCGCCGTTTGTGAAGCTGACTGTCATGGTAAAGCTGTCATTCGCATCAAGATCATATTCGCCGATCCTGTTGCCGTCAGCCTTGTCGAAGGCTTTCAACCGGCAAAATATTTCGTCAATTTCTGTGTCAGTGGCATAAACCACAAAGTCCAGAATATGGACGCCAACATCACCCAGAGTTCCGTTTGAGCCGTGCTTTTTCGAAAGCCGCCAAAGCCAACGACTTTCAGTGCGCCATTCGCCCCACATTTTCGCAACAAGCCAGCTTTGCAGATATGAAGCTTCGACATGCTTGACCTGCCCGATCTGACCGCTGGTCACAAGTTTGCGAGCAGCCTGCAACTGCGCGACATTGCGATAGGTCAAATTGACCATACCGACCAGATGCGCCGCTTCCGCCGTCTGAGCCATCTCCATCGCGTCCTGATGGTTCACGGCCAGAGGCTTTTCGCAGAAAACATGCTTGCCAGCCCTTAGGCATTGCATAGTGGTTGCATAATGAATGTTGTCGGGCGTGATATTGGCAACCGAATCAAAATCACCCCATGCAAGCGCGTCATCGAGCGATGTGAAGGCCCGCTCAATATTGTATTTTTCGCGGAACGCTTCGACACTATTGATGTTCACATCGACAGCACCCGCAAGTGTCACCCCCTCAATTTCAGAGAAATTCTTTGCATGGGCATTGGCCATGCTGCCGGTTCCTAGGATCAATAAACGCATGCTTGCGGTCCTTTAAACGCGCGCTGCACTCCCGAGTGCAAGCGCCGCGATCGATATTCATCATCTCTAATCGTACTTGAAGGTCTAGCGGAAGCCTTCTTCGCCAGCCTTGTGCAAACTTCCACCCCGAGCCTTGATAGGCTCCAGAGCCTTCTCTACAGGCACATTCGGAGCATCCGTAATGTGCGGGAACCGATTGGAATTATATGCCCAATTGACGGCATTTCTTAAGACCAGGCCCACTGTCTCATCATGATAGGTAGGATAGGTTTCATGACCAGGACGGAAGTAGAAAACGTTACCCGCGCCCTTGCGATAGGTCAGTCCCGAGCGGAAAACTTCGCCACCCTGAAACCATGACACGAAAACTGTTTCCAGAGGTTCTGGAACCGAAAACGGTTCGCCATACATTTCCTCATTCTCGAGCTCAAAATAAGCTGGCAATCCCTTGGCGATCGGATGTCCTGGATTGACCACCCAAAGACGCTCGCGTTCCCCTGCCTCACGCCAGTTCAGGGCGCAAGGTGATCCCATCAGACGCTTGAAAATCTTGGAAAAGTGCCCGGAGTGAAGAACAATAAGGCCCATTCCCTCCCAAACACGCTTTGCAAC
This sequence comes from Phyllobacterium sp. 22552, assembly GCF_052044585.1. Lineage (NCBI taxonomy): Bacteria > Pseudomonadati > Pseudomonadota > Alphaproteobacteria > Hyphomicrobiales > Phyllobacteriaceae > Phyllobacterium > Phyllobacterium sp. 22552. The sequence goes on from NZ_JBQENG010000006.1 coordinate 202,533, forward strand.
ACGCTCTACGATTTCATCGGCAACATCGCCGTGAGCGCGATGGCCCCACCAGACCAGAACGTCCGTCTCTTCAAGTGCCTTGTCGGTCAAGCCATGTTCGGGTTCCTGCAACGTCGTGGTCTTCACACTGATATTGGCATCCTTGCCAATCAATTTGGCTATCTGATTGTGCATACCTTCCGGATATATGTCGGCAACGGTCTTGTTGATATGCTCGTGAACGTTTTCACCCCAGACGAGCGTACGAATCGGCATGATGATTTCCTTACTTTATGCTGTGTGCTGCTTTTGCTTCATGCCCGGGCCGGGTAGCCCGATTGGTCGAAGCGGTGAACATTGTCGTTGATGGGCGAAACATGGAGAAGATCCCCCGGCTGCCGGCTTGGCTTCCCGTCCTGACGAACGACAAGCGGTTCCTTTGCGCCGATATCGATATAAAGATAGCTTTCAGAACCGAGATTTTCAGAATGGATGAGCTTTCCAGCCCAAGTGCCAGCCTTTTCCCGAACTTCAAGATGCTCCGGACGTATCCCAAGCGTGTGTGCCTTATAGGCATCGGCGAATTTTTCCGTCAGGAAGTTCATCTTTGGAGATCCTATAAATCCAGCAACGAAAGTCGATTGCGGTTTCTCATATAGCTCCATCGGCGTACCGACCTGCTCCACATTGCCATCACGCAATACACAGATGCGATCAGCCAACGTCATGGCTTCCACCTGATCATGCGTGACGTAGATCATCGTCGTCTCATGCATTTTCGCGTGGAGCTTGGCGATTTCAAGACGCGTTTGCACCCGCAATGCGGCATCGAGGTTCGAAAGCGGCTCATCGAAGAGAAATACTTTCGGATCTCGCACGATCGCCCGGCCAATGGCGACGCGCTGCCTTTGCCCTCCTGAGAGTTGTTTGGGCAATCTGTCGAGGTAATCGGTGATTTGCAGCATTTCCGCCGCCTCGTTCACCCGGCGCTTGATTTCGTCCGCTCCACCCTTTGCCAGCTTCAGCCCGAAAGCCATGTTGTCGTAAACAGTCATATGCGGATAAAGCGCATAGGATTGGAACACCATGGCGATGCCACGCTGCGATGGAGTGAGGCTGTTTACAACCTTCTCGTCGAAAGCCAGCGTGCCGGAGGTGATGTCTTCAAGCCCTGCGATCAAGCGAAGGAGCGTCGATTTTCCGCAGCCGGACGGCCCCACGAAAACCATGAACTCGCAAGGATTGATTTCGAGATCCACGCCCTTGATCACATCAAAGGTACCGAAGGATTTGCGTACATTGTTCAAACGAATAACTGTCATTTTTGAAACTCCCCTGAGCGCAAGGCTCTAGCCTTTGACGCCGCCGGCGGTGAGACCGGAAATGATCTTGCGTTGGAAAATAAGCACTAGAACCACCAGCGGTACCGTCACGATGACGGACGCAGCCATGATCAGACCCCACGGTACCTCGTGAGCGCTGGCGCCGGATAGAAGTGCAATGATGACGGGAACCGTTCGCGTTTCCGTGGACGATGTAAACGTCAAGGCAAACAGAAACTCATTCCATGCAGCGATGAATGCCAGAAGGCCTGTTGTTACCAGCGCTGGCCACATGAGCGGCAGGAATACTTTGGTGATGATCACCCAAGGCGTGGCACCATCAACAATAGCCGCCTCCTCGATTTCAATTGGCAGATCGCGCATGAATGTGGTGAGCACCCACACGGTAAAAGGCAATGTGAAGATCGTGTACGAGAAGATCAGACCCCACAATGTATTATAAAGCCCGAGGAGACGGATAACCTCAAACAGCCCCGCCAGCACTGCAATCTGCGGAAACATGGAAACCGAAAGAATTGTCAGCAATAGAAGCGAGCGGCCACGAAACCGCACACGCGCCAAAGCGAAGGCTGCCGTAACCGCCATAAGCAGCGACAAGGCTACAACGAGGCCGGAGACAATAAGCGAATTCAGAAGATTGCGGGGAAAGCTGCCCGCTTCGATAACACTGACATAATTGGCCAGGGAAAATGACGTCGGCCAATATTCAATCGTGAAAAGCGCACTGCCCGTTTTGAAGCTCGTGATGATCGCGTAGTAAAATGGGAACACCGCAAACAGGACAATGAGCACCACAAGCGCATAAAATGCTGTATTCTTGATAGCTACGGGCATCAGCGATCTCCCCCATCCAGCCGAACTCGGCCGACCCAGATTGCGACAATGGTCATGAGAGCAATAACGACGAAAAGCAGCGTCGATTGCGCCGAGCCATAGGCAAACTTGTCGAATTCAATGAGATTTTCGCGGGCCAGCACCGACATGGTTTTCGTCTGAGCACTGTTTGGCGTCAGGACATAAATCAGGTCAAAAATACGCATGGCATCAAGCAGCCGGAAGATGATTGCGACCATCAGCGCCGGTTTGACGAGAGGAAGCGTTATACGGAAGAACTGCTTTACAGGATGGATGCCGTCAATCTTGGCAGCCTCGTAAACATCGTTCGGAACCATTTGCAGACCTGCAAGGATCAGAAGTGCCATAAAAGGGGTGGTCTTCCATACATCCACGATCAACACGGCGATCATTGCCGTATCGGAACTTGCGGTCCATGCGATTGGATTGTCGATAAAGCCAAGGCGCATGAAAAGGTCATTGAGAATGCCGAACTGATCGTTCAGCATCCAGCCCCACATGCGGGCAGAGACGATTGTCGGTATCGCCCAAGGGATAAGAATTGCTGCGCGGACAATGCCCCTGCCCTTGAATTCGGCGTTCAGCACGAGGGCGATAATCATTCCGAAAAAGGCTTCAAGCGCCACTGAAATGACAGCAAAGCGTACTGTGTTCCAGACTGCATTCCACCATGCTGGATCGACGAGCAGGCCGGAATAAAGCGTGCGCCCGCTTTTCAGCTGGACCCATGAAAGATAGTTCTTGAATCCCACCCATTTAGCTTCCCCCATATTTGTGAGCGAAGCATCAGTGAAGGAAAAATAGATGGTTCGGATCAATGGCCAGCCAGCCACGATTGCCAAAGCAATGATCATCGGTATGAGGAAAAGCTGAGCCGAGCGGGATCGCTGGCGTAACAGATCTGATCGCAATGCTGTTGAGGTCATATTTGAATTCCTGCCCAGGAAAAACATCGGGATGTGAACTCAGGCAGTCGGTGCGAGCGGATTGTCAGGAGGCTTCCAACCGCTCGCACCGTGCCCTTATGCTGGCAGAAAACTACCAGCTACCTCCCTGAAGCTCGGCGATCTTGGCTTCAAGTACTTCAATGTTTTCAGCGGCCGTGCCATTTCCGGACAATGTGTCGTGAACAGCACTCCAGAACATTGAGGAGACTTCGTTATACTTGACCTTTGTCGGAGCAGACGGTCGTGGAACAGCCGTTTCAAAAACCGGCTTCCACAATGGGATCAAAGGCTGCGCCGCAGCGATATCCTTGTCATCGTAGAGCGATTTGATGGTCGGCAAATGAGAAATATTGATTGCCATTTCCTTTTGCTGCTTTTCATCTGCCAGGAACAAAGCAAGCTTTATGGCCTCATCCGGTGATTTGGAATATTTTGAAACAGCCACATTCCAACCGCCCAGCGTTGCGGCAGATTTCTCGCCCTCTTTTCCCACGGGCAGCGGCGCAACATCGAACTTACCTTTGACGGCGCTGTCAGCGCCTTGGCTCAATGAATAAGCGTAAGGCCAATTCCTCATGAAGACGGAATTGCCTGTCTGCCAGACCCCGCGGGACTCTTCTTCCTTATAGGCCAGCGCACCCTTTGGCGATATGGTGTCTATCCAGCCTTTGGCACGATCAATCGCAGCAACCGCCTCCGGATTATTGACCGAGATCGTACCGTCAGCCTCAACAATCTGGCCGCCGCCGGATGATTTTATCCATTCCAATGCATTACAGGTTAAACCCTCATAGGCATTTCCCTGAAACACAAATCCGAACATTCCCTTGTTTCCGGCTTGGCGCTCGCCATCCTGCACTTCCTTGGCGGTCGCAGCCATTTCATCCCAGGTCTTGGGAACCGGCTTCTTGTACTTTTCGAGCAGATCCTTGCGATAATAAAGTGCTGGCGCATCTGTGTATAATGGCAGGGCAACCAATTTGCCGTCCACTGTCTGGCTTTCAATGATCGACGGGAAATGCTGGTCGACCACGCCTTTTGCCGCTTCGGTCAGATCGAGAAATTGCTCTGATAGCTGAGGCGCCCAAACCACATCGGTCTTATAGACATCGATATCCGAGTTTCCGGCTGCAAGCCAAAGGCGATACTGACCGAAATTGTCAGAACTGCTTGATGGCATCGCCACAATGGAAACCTTGTTGCCCGTTTCTTTTTCAAAGCGGTCAAGCTGCTTGCGCAACTCGGCATTTTCATTGCCGGTCGAGCTGTAAACAATAGAAAGATTGGCTGCATAGGCACCTGAAGACAACAGCGCTGTAAGCAGGATGCCCGCAAAAACTGAACTCTTTTTCATAAATCCTCCCAGAAATATTTGATGGATCAACCCATGCCGGACGGCATTCAATCCCCAATTGACGATCCTCCTCAAGCACATCAGACAGTGAAATTAACCTATCCAAAGCGCTTTGGATAAAAGGTGTCAAAACGCAAAACGAATGTCAATAAATAGTTTATGAACGCCATTAATCAGGCAAATAAAATTGTGCAGATCATTTAAAGCGCTTTGAAGTATGATTATATTACGAAGGCAAAGACATCGAACGACGCAGATAGGAATACAGTTTTGGACCGTCCGGCATGAAGCTGAAAGAACTCGCTGAAAAGCTCAACCTCTCCCAGACGACCGTTAGCCGCGCGCTGAACGGTTATCCGGAAGTGAATGAGGCTACGCGCGAGCGCGTCAATAAAGCGGCATTGAAATTTGGCTATAGCGCAAATGCAAATGCCCGACGTCTAGCCATGGGCCGTGTCGGTGCTATCGGTCTGGTTATCCCCGCAGATTCCAGCCAGCGATTTGGGCCTCATACCGCGGAATTTCTTGCCGGCTTGGCGGAGCGCCTTTCCCGGGACGAGATTGATTTTCTGCTCAGTCCCATTGTCGATAATGACGAGATTTCGGTCTATAAGCGCCTGATTTCGAGCAAACGGGTTGATGCGATCATCGTCTCCGGACCTGTTTTGGTCGATGAGCGCGTATCCATGCTGATCGATGCAAACTTTCCCTTTGTTCTGCATGGCCGTACGAACATAGACAGGCCCCATGCCTGGCTGGATATCGACAATCAGGGCGCATTCTATCAGGCGGCAAGCCACCTCCTCGACCTTGGACATCGGCATATAGCCATGATTGACGGGTTAAGAGGGTTTACGTTCTCTGAGCATCGCGAGCTCGGATATCGCCAAGCGCTAAGCGAACGCGGCGTCGAAATCGACCCACGCTTCATCGTGCATGACTACTTCTCCGATGAAATCGGCTTTCGCGAAACACAGCGCCTGCTTTCATGCACTCCGCGACCGACAGCAATCATTGCAGGATCCATGATGACCGCTTTGGGCGTGTCACGTGCAGTTCGCAACAAGGGTTATCAGTTGGGCAAACAAGTATCGCTCATCACCCATGACGATGTCTTTCCATATCTCAATGCCAGCAACATGGTTCCATCCATGACCACCACGCGATCATCAATGCGCTCCGCCGCCACGAGAATCGCTGAAATGCTCGTGCGCGTCCTTGATGGCGAACCTGTGGACAATATTCATGAATTATGGCCCGTGGAACTCACAGTACGCCAGTCGAGCGGTCCTCCGATAAGCGGATAGGCTTATATTTTGCGTCATTCCATCTGATTTTCAGAGTAAATGGGCATATAGGGCTGGTTTATACCAGATATTAATCCTTGTGGAACACAACTGGAACATATAGTGTTTGTTCTGGTTTTGTTTTTCCGATTCCACACTTAAGGATCGCCCCTATGCTGACGCGCAAACAACATGAACTTCTGCTCTTCATACATGAACGGTTGAAGGAAACGGGCATTCCCCCTTCTTTTGATGAAATGAAGGATGCACTTGATCTCGCATCCAAATCCGGCATTCATCGCCTGATTACCGCACTGGAGGAGCGAGGATTTATTCGTCGGCTAGCAAATAGGGCACGGGCGCTGGAAGTGCTTCGCCTGCCCGACTCAATTGCGCCGGGTCTGAACGCGCAACGCAAATTTTCTCCGAGCGTTATTGAAGGCAGTTTGGGACGAAATGTTGCGCCGCCTCGCCCGCAAGCAAGCACTGCCGATATTGTTGCTGCCAACATGATCAGCATTCCTGTTATGGGACGTATCGCTGCCGGTGTGCCGATCGCTGCAATTCAAAACCAGACTCACATGCTCAATCTCCCGCCCGATATGATCGGCAGCGGTGAGCATTATGCGCTTGAGGTCAAAGGTGACTCCATGATCGAAGCGGGTATTTTTGACGGCGACACTGTTGTTATCAAGCGCGGAGATACCGCGAGCCCCGGTGAAATCGTTGTGGCACTCGTGGATGATGAAGAAGCAACCTTGAAGCGTTTTCGCCGAAAAGGTGCATCCATTGCTCTCGAAGCAGCAAACCCCGCCTATGAAACCCGCATCTTTGGACCGGACCGCGTTCAGGTACAGGGCAAGCTGGTCGGTCTGATACGCAGATATTGATGGCGTTTATACTTCGCTGGACGGTGTGCTTTTATTCGTAGGCTCCATTCGAACAGCCACAGAATAGCAGCTAGCGAAAAATGTTTGGGACTACCATAAACGCCGAACTACATTTTATTGCTTGTATCCGGTGGTTTCTTGGATAGTTGCCGCTCTTCAAGATTGCGCGCGGCGCGGGAATAGATGCGGTAATTATTCCAAGGGCGATTGGGCGTGCCAATCGCATACTTTATATCAACCGAATTCAGGCGTTGAGAAAGCTCTTGTTTTGCCAAATCGGTGCCAACTGGTGTGGAATCGGCTTTGACAGAGTCAGATTGTGGAGCATCAAACCTGATCTCCGCAGCGCCTTTGAGCGCCAGCATTTGCGATGAAAGCAACAATTTTCCAGCATTTGGACAATTTGGAGCCTTCGCGGCAAAAGCCAAAATGATGATATCCCCTTCTAGGCATGCATCTGCTGTTCTTGTTGCATCATCGGTATAGGCAACGATTAATCCTCCTGGCTCCCGGGCAGTGCAAAGCTTATCGGCACATTCGAATTGAGCGCCGCTTGCAACCTCGCCTTTCATTGCCGGCTTAATGATCTGCCCGGCCCTATACCCCAACTGCCAATTATCGAGGCTGAAGGCGCTGCCTGCTTGTTTATTGATCGCCAGATGGTCGTCGTCCGTTCTTAACGCGACCAGTTTTCCGTCTTCTGAGACCATAATCGCAGGATAGGATGCCCGTCCCGTCAAACCAATTGCCAATGCTACCAATGGCAAGGCAAGCAGGCGCAACCACGTTGAAAGAAATAGAAGAAGCAAAAGCCCTATCGCCATAAGAATAAGCGAAGTTTCGGACATCAGCCCAAGATTTCCACTTGGTGAATGCGACGCTACGGCTTTTGCTATGGCGATAACAATCTCGATGCCCCATCCCATGATTTTAAACGGAAGCCAATCGAGGTCAAAAGGCATGGCGAGCAGGCCAAGCACTGCGAAGGGCATCACGAGAATTGAGACAATTGGTAGCGCCAAGGCATTTCCGACAAGGCCAAAAGGAGCGGTATTATTGAAATGATAGGCAGCAAAGATCGAGCTTGCTCCGCCAGCAACCAGCGAGGTCATGGCAATGCCGCCAATATAGGCCGTTGCTTTTGATGGAAACAACCATATGCCGGCCTTGGCACTTGTCTGTTTCCGTAGGCCTCGTCTCAAATGGTAGCGTGACCACCAGCTATAGAAAGCTATAAGGGCAGCAGTTGCTGAATAGGACATCTGGAAACTTGGTCCGAGAATTTCATGAGGTGAAACCGCAATTGTAATTGAGGCGGCAATTGCGAGATTACGCATGGATATCGCCGCGCGATCAACGGTCATTGCAAGCAACATGACTGCCAGCATCACAAAGCTGCGTTGTGCGGCAACGTCGGCGCCTGAAAGCAGAAGATAGAATGCCGAGCCAAACAGGGCGATGACAGCCGCGAGTTTCTTGACGGGATAGCGGGCCGATGCACTTGGAAAGAATGCGAATACAGCGCGCAGCGAACCTATGCTGATTGCAGCCACCAATGCCATATGGAAGCCGGATATGGACAAAATATGTGACAAGCCGCTGCGGCGCATGGCATTGTTGGTCTCCTCGCTTATGCCGTCGCGCTGCCCTGTCACCAGCGATGTAGCAATATCGCCCGGCTCCCCTTTAATGCTTTTCAATATGCGATGGGTGAGTTGCTGGCGAATATTGCTAATTGTCAGGAATGCCGCTGCTGCTATTCCGGCCTTTGGCACGACATCGGCTTTTTGAGGCAGGCCCAGCAAAAAGCCGTTGGCTCCAATGCCGCGATAATAATTGTTAAAGGCAAAATCGTAATTGGCTGGCCGAACCGGGCCCGATTGCGGACGCAGATGGACCAGTGCTTTGAGTCCATCGCCAATGCTCAAATCTCGCGGCAAATGACGTGCAGAAACCGCAATACGCTCCGGTCCATAACGCAATGAAGGACGTTCGGTGCCTATGACGTCAAGGATCACCCGCCATCCTCCGTTTGCATCCTTTGCCAATGCTGAAATACGCCCCGTCACCCGGGTCGTCACTTCAGACCCAAGCATAGGCGTCGCTGCTCTGTTGGTTTCCAGCTTTGCGCAAACCATGCCCGCCGTGATTGCCATGAAGCCGAGACAGACCATCCTTATCGAAGGTCTGTTGTGTGCCAGCAGATAAAATCCGACAAGCAGCGTGATTCCCAGGATCATCGGGCTTAGTCTTGGCTCTCCGCTTGCGCCGAAATAAAGGATAGCTCCAGTTCCAGCGAACACCGGCAAAAACAAGAATTTCGCGCCTCGCGCAATCTCGTCGTTGATTGCCGCCGGAATTCCATGGGCAATGGCTTGCAGCTTACCTTCGACTGACCGTTTGAATACGGCGACGCGGCCATTCGAGCCAACGCCATAATGATCGATCGTTCCGGTGCCAGACGTTTTGACAAGCGGCTGCCCAAGACTTTCCGGTTGAAACCAGAAAAGCCTTTCGCTCGTTTTCTCGTCGGTTGACGGTTCGGCCATTGATCCCCATTTCTGCCAATGCCCTTGCACGACAGCACCGCTATGGTACATCAACGCCAAATCAATTCGATTGGACGTTCGACTAATAGACCGAACTGCCCTGGAGACCCTATGTCATCTTCTGTCGTTACCCGTTTCGCTCCCTCGCCCACCGGCTTTCTGCACATTGGCGGCGCCCGTACAGCCCTGTTTAACTGGCTTTACGCCAAGCATACTGGCGGGAAAATGTTATTGCGCATTGAGGATACTGATCGCGAGCGTTCGTCCGAAGCAGCTGTAACCGCCATACTTGATGGATTGAAATGGCTTGGTCTTGATTGGGATGGCGAGGTTGTCTCCCAATTTGATCGTGCTCCGCGCCATCGCGACGTAGCTGAAGAACTGGTTACCAAGGGCAAAGCCTATTATTGCTATGCATCACAGGCCGAACTGGAGGAAATGCGTGAAAAGGCCCGTGCCGAAGGCCGCCCGCCCCGCTATGATGGCCGTTGGCGCGACCGCGATCCGAAGGAAGCCCCTGCTGGCGTGAAGCCCGTCATTCGTATCAAAGCACCCCAAGAGGGTGAAACCTTGGTGCGCGATCAGGTGCAAGGCGATGTGCGCTTTCCCAATAAAGACCTTGATGATTTCATTATCCTTCGCTCGGATGGCAACCCGACCTATATGCATGCGGTCGTCGTCGACGATCACGATATGGGCGTCACGCACATTATCCGTGGCGATGATCATTTGACCAATGCGGCACGGCAAACTGTTATTTATAACGCAATGGACTGGGCCGTGCCTGTCATGGGCCATATTCCGCTCATCCATGGCGCAGACGGTGCAAAACTCTCCAAGCGCCACGGTGCGCTCGGCGTTGAAGCCTATCGTGCCATGGGATATTTGCCAGCAGCTCTGCGGAACTATCTCGTACGGTTAGGCTGGAGCCACGGCGATGACGAGATCATGTCCGATGCGCAAATGATCGAATGGTTCGAAATATCCGACATTAATCGCGGCGCATCACGCTTTGATTTCCAGAAACTCGAGGCGATTAACGGTCACTATATGCGAATTTCCAGCGATGCCGATCTGGTAATGGCCATGATCGACATTTTGCCGGAGATCGAAGGTGGGGCTGACATAATTTCCCGCTTGAATGATACAACCAGGGCACAGCTTCTCGCCGCCATGCCCGGCTTGAAAGAGCGCGCCAAGACACTTGTGGAACTTGCCGACAGTGCCAAATATCTGTTTGCTGAACGACCGCTCCCGCTTGACGAAAAAGCCTCCACCCTGCTCAATGAGGAAGGTTTGACCGTCCTTCGAGGCGTATTGCCCGATTTGGCTGCAGTTAGTGATTGGAACGCCGAAGCTCTTGATGCAGCTGTTCGTGTTCATGCTGAAAAAACCGGCCTGAAACTCGGAAAGATCGCTCAGCCACTACGTGCCGCACTGACGGGAAAGGCAACGTCTCCGGGAGTTTTTGACGTATTGGCTGTGCTGGGCCGGGATGAATCACTCGGTCGGATAGAGGATCAGTTAAAAGCGCAATAGTGAGGCGCTTTTCATCGAATTTTGCATTGCAACATTATGCCTTTCGGGTACGGTGCACTGCCTGCAAAAATCACGGAAATAACCTCATTTGAGGAAGGTGCTTTTGCGCTGGTTCAGCGCAAGTCAAAGCAAGAAAGGAACGGCAATGTCTGAGAACAGCGTAAACATCGATCTCAATGGTCACGCATTCGCTTTACCCATAAAAAAGGGGACCATCGGACCGGATGTCGTAGACATTGGGACTCTATACAAGAACACTGGCGCATTCACGTATGATCCGGGCTTCACCTCGACAGCGTCTTGCGAGTCGCAAATTACCTATATTGATGGCGACGAGGGTGTACTGCTCCATCGCGGCTATCCAATTGAACAACTCGCCGAACATGGCGATTTTCTGGAAGCTTGCTATTTGCTGCTTTACGGCGAACTGCCGACAAAGAGCCAGAAGGCTGATTTTGATTTTCGCGTAACGCGCCACACGATGGTGCACGAGCAAATGTCGCGCTTTTTCAGCGGCTTCCGCCGCGATGCGCATCCAATGGCAGTCATGGTCGGCTGCGTAGGCGCCCTATCGGCTTTCTACCACGACTCAACAGATATTTCCGATCCGCATCAGCGCATGGTCGCATCGATCCGCATGATTGCAAAAATTCCGACGCTGGCCGCCATGGCCTATAAATATCATATCGGTCAGCCCTTCGTTTACCCGAAGAACAATCTCGATTTCGCAACCAACTTCCTGCACATGTGTTTTGCAGTGCCTTGCGAAGATTACGTTCCAAATCCCGTGCTTGCCCGTGCAATGGATCGCATCTTCATTTTGCATGCTGACCACGAGCAGAATGCCTCGACATCGACAGTCCGCCTTGCAGGCTCGTCGGGCGCAAATCCGTTTGCTTGTATTGCAGCGGGCATCGCCTGCCTTTGGGGTCCAGCCCATGGCGGAGCCAACGAGGCTGCGCTGACCATGCTTGGTGAAATTGGCACTGTTGATCGTATTCCTGAATATATTGCCCGCGCCAAGGATAAGAACGACCCGTTCCGCCTGATGGGCTTTGGCCACCGCGTCTATAAAAACTATGACCCGCGCGCCAAGATCATGCAGCAGACCACCCGTGAGGTTCTGGCAGAACTGGGCATCAAGGATGATCCTTTGCTCGACGTTGCAATGGAGCTTGAACGGATTGCGCTAACTGATGAATATTTCATCGAAAAGAAGCTCTATCCAAACGTCGATTTCTATTCCGGGATCACATTGAAGGCGCTCGGCTTCCCCACCACCATGTTCACAGTGCTGTTTGCTGTTGCACGTACTGTTGGCTGGATTGCCCAGTGGAAAGAGATGATCGAAGATCCACTTCAGAAGATTGGCCGTCCACGCCAGCTTTATACTGGCGCAACGCAGCGTGATTATGTGAGCGTTGAAAATCGCAAATAAATAAAGACAAAGAAAAAGGCGCCAGATGGCGCCTTTTTCTTGAGTTATGAGCGACAATTATCGCTTTGCAACCTCAAGAACTTTTTCAGCGGCAATTTCGCCGGCAGGCCGATCCGTTTGCATCAATCGGCTGATCTTGTCGAAACTCTCAAGCTGAGCGTCACGCCGCAGACCTGGCATCAGCAATTGCTCAACTTGGCGGGCAAGCGATCCTGCGCGCACGAATATATTGAAATATTCAGGCACAGCAGGTTCATCGGCTATGATATTGGGAAGCGCGGCGCTCCATATTTTGATACGTGGCGCAAGAAAAGTGCGCGCTAGCCAATCCGCCTTGTAGGAAAGTACGGTTGGTATGCGAGCCAGCGCCAATTCAAGCGATACCGTGCCCGACGCGGCAAGCGCTGCATCTGCTTGCGAAAAAGCGCGCAACCGCTCGGCTTCACCAACAACAATATTCGGGCGGACCGTCCAGTTTGCCGTTAATTCACGAACCATTGCCTCAACCCGGGGCAATGTCGGTATAGTGACATTTATGCGATTGCCCCGGCTCACCAGCAATCCTGCCGTTTCACCGAATACATCAATCAGACTGGCGATTTCTGACCTTCGCGAACCCGGCAGAATCAGGAGATTCTTGATATCTCGATCGCCAAGTCCCGCATCTCGTGCCCGGTTTTTTTCGGCTGCTTCCAGCAGCGGCACATAAGAAACCAGCCTATGCCCGACATAGGTGGATGGTGGGCCGTCCAAATCCTTTAATGCCTGTACTTCAAAAGGCAAAATAACCAGAACGTGATCTATATACGAGCGCATTGCCTTCGCACGCTCAGGACGCCAAGCCCATACGGATGGGCTGATGTAATTAACGATGGGGATGGATGGATCAGCGGCCCTCACCTTGCGTGCCACGCGGTGCGTGAAATCGGGACTGTCGATAATGATAAGACAATCCGGCTTTGCAGCGACAATTGAGGCAGCAAGTTGAGATATCCGGCGAACCAACTGAGGCAATTTGCGTATGATCGCACTAAGCCCGACAAGCGCTATCTCGTGCTGGTCAAACAGGCTATCAAGCCCAAGCTCAGAAAGATGGTCGCCACCAACGCCGGTCAGCGTAATCTCTCCATCATAATTTTTGCGCAGCGCCCTGACCAGATCGGCTCCCAACTGATCACCGGACTCCTCACCGGTTATGATAGCCAGACGCAGTGTTTTTCGAGCTGTCATCAGCTTTTCTCCTGCTCAAAAGTCTGGATAAACAGGCCGGCCGCATTGGCAGCGGCAAGGGTATCTTCGTAGGAAAGTATAAGGGTGCGGCCAGCTTCCACCGCAATTCCGCTGAGACCGGCCTTCACCGCGTTTTCAACAGTACTCACACCAATAGCAGGGAGATCCGCCCTAACCTCCTGTTGCGGCTTGGCACATTTGACCAAGACACCACCTTTGCGGTTTATCCGCTTTGCCTCACGCAGGTCGGCCACACGCTGCAGCATCGCATCCGTCCCTTCGACGCCCTCCAGCGCCACGACGCGCCGGCCTACGGCAATAGCCGCCTGACCAATATCCAGAGAACCAATCAATATCGCTGCTTTACGCGCGGCTTCGATGTTCTCATGTCCTTCCTGAGTAGGTTTCTTACGTGTGATGCATCCCGGCGCCGGCGCGAGAATATCAGGCACGACTTCGTGCGCTCCCAGCACGCGAAAACCATAGGATTCAATTGTCGAGATGACAGCCCGGAGCAACCCATCGTCTCCAAGCCTGAAAGCGCGCATAAACCGATAGAGCGCCACAAGATTACCGTTTCTGGGCTTAAGTGCGGCACTGAACTCCGGCCGGTGCCGAATACCACCAGCAAGAACAACATTTGTGATGTTCTCCGCTTTCAAGATTCTCATCAACCCGCCAAGTTCCACAATGGATATCTCGGCATGCTCGCCGGCATAAAGTTCAGGATCAGCCTCCCCTTTGATTGTTACAATCAAAGGGTTAGCGCCTTGCTTTCGCAAACTGGCTGCAACTGCGACCGGCAGAGAACCATTACCCGCTACGATGGCGGTGCGGCCAATAATCGGCTCTGGAGATTTCTTCGCTCTAGCTGACGTCACTGTCACTGATCTCGATTGCAGAATCGAGCGGCGGTGTACAGAAGGCGCGCTTTGTGTCGGTGCTGATGAAATCGATGAGATCAGCCACGGCAGGCGATTCCGGAAATGCGATGCGAACATCATCGGCACGATTTTTGATCGATTTCGACCGATCGAACAGCATGCGCACGGCATGGCGTAAATTATGGATTTCAGGCCGCGCCATGCCCGAGCGCTTCATTCCGATAATGTTAAGACCACCAAGATAAGCATGATTACCGATAGCCATGCCATAAGGCACGAGATCGCTGGCCAACGCCGCGAGGCCGCCAATAAAGGCGTGATGGCCCACACGTACAAACTGATGAATACCCGCACCGCCGCCAATAATCACATTGTTTCCAATAGTGACGTGACCGCCGATCATGACATTGTTTGAAAACGTAACATTATCGCCGATGATGCAGTCATGCGCGACATGGGAATAAGCCAGAAACATGCAATTGTCGCCGACTGTCGTGATGCCGCGGCTCCCATCAGTCCCGCGATGCATGGTGACGCCTTCGCGAATAACGCAGTTCTTGCCAATAACAAGGGTGGTATGCCCCCCCTTGTGTTTGGTATTCTGGGGCTCGCCGCCAAGCACCGCATTGGGATAGACTTTAGAGCCATCTCCGAGCGTGGTTGGCCCCATAATGACGATATGGCTGAGAAGACTAACATTGTCGCCAATAACGGCTTGGGAACCAATATGGCAAAACGGGCCGATGGTTACCCCTTCGCCGATTTCTGCGCCCTGCTCAATGATGGAGGTGGGATGAATGCTCGACATTAAACCCCGGTCTCTTCAACAGGGAAGCTAACCATGGCCGCAACTTCGGCCTCGGCGACCTTGAATCCGTCCACCTCGGCAACGCAGGCGTATTTATGGATATTGCCGCGTTGCTTGAGCTTTGTGACGCGCAATTTCAATTGGTCACCCGGTACAACCGGCTTTCTGAACTTGGCATTATCGATGGTCATGAAGAAAACCTGACCAGGCTTGCCGCTACCATTGTTGAACAACACAATAGCACCCGCAGTCTGGGCCATAGCTTCGATGATCAGCACACCAGGCATAATGGGCAGTTCCGGAAAATGTCCGGCAAAATGCGGCTCATTGATGCTGACATTCTTGATCCCAGTCGCTGATCTGTCTGCGTCAATATCAACGATCCGGTCGATCAACAGGAACGGATAGCGATGTGGCAAATTGGCCAGAAGTTTCTGGATATCCGCAACGCCAAGGCTCTCTGTTTTTATGGCATCAGTCATCTGAACTGCTCTCCTTCTTGGTCCGGGTCATGGCGCGAACGCTGGCAATCTCACGGAACCACTGCTTGAACGGTTGGGCAGGCGCTCCAGCCCATCTCTCACCGTCCGGAATATCATTCATAACGCCGCTTGCCGCGGCAATCTCAACACTCGCCCCAATCGTGACGTGATCTTTAATCCCGACACTGCCGCCAAGCCGCGTCATATCGCCGAGAATGACGCTGCCGGAAATACCGCACTGCGCCGCGATAACGCAATGGCGGCCGATCTGCACATTGTGGGCAATCTGCACCAAGTTATCGATTTTCGTGCCTTCGCCGATGACAGTATCAGCCAAAGCACCCCGATCTACGGTCGTATTTGCGCCAATTTCCACATTGTCCTGAATGATCACGCGGCCAAGTTGGGGCATTTTATCAAGACCGGCTTTGCCCGGCACATAGCCGAATCCATCCTGTCCGATGCGCACGCCTGGATGCAGCAGCACCCGATTGCCGAGAAATGCATATTGAACGGAACTGCCTGGGGCAACATAGCAATCGCGTCCAATCTTGCAGCCATTACCAATGACCACATTGGCGCCAATCACAGTGCCGGAGCCTATGGACACATGACTGCCGATAATTGCACCCGGTTCAATTGTTACGCCGTCTTCAATTTCAGCAGTTTCATGAACAATAGCATGCGATGAAATGCCGGTTTGCCCGCTCCACAAATGCGCATTGACAGCATTCGGATAAAGCGCACGTCCGATAGCGGCAAATGCCTGCTGTGGGTGGCGCGTGACAATGATCGCGACATTTTTAGGTATGCTGGGTCTGACTTCTTCGGTGCAGAGCACACAAGCGGCATTCAGACCGCTCAAATCCAATGCACTTTTTCTGCTTTCAACGAAAACGAGTGCATCAGGACCGGCATCATTTAGCGAGGCTAAACGGGAAATTGGCCGGTTGGCCAGAGAACTGTCCACAAGAACGCCATTGGTCAGATCGGCGATCTGACCAATGGTTACGTTTGACAGTGACTCATAAAAGATCGGATCGGCCATCGACTAACTTTCTCCCCCGGGGAAACTTGCTCCCCCCGGGAGGTCAGCAATCTATCAGAACTTGCTCGACATGCCGAAGTTGAAATTCTGCACCTGATCGCCATCAACTTTCTTGACCGGCACGGCATAATCGAAGCGCAACGGACCGAATGGTGATGCCCACATGATGCTGGCGCCGACAGATGCACGCCATTCCATCTTTTCGCCTTCAACGTCGATACCGTCGCTACCCTTCAAATCACTACCGAACAGGGTCGCAGCATCGGCGAAGAATGCACCACGAATACCAAGACTTTCTGGAATAACAGGTATCGGGAACTGGGTTTCAACGCTTGCATTCAGGTAGGTATTACCACCAAGGAAGCTACCCTTCTTGTCGTCTGTATTGGCGTCACGAGGACCGATACCGGCATATTTAAAGCCGCGGATCATGTCTTGCGTGTTCTTGAACGTATCGAACACGCGCAGATCATCGCCGCCGAAGCCTTCAATGTGGCCTGCACCTACACCAACCAAGCCGACAACATCCAACTCATCAAGCAATGTCTTGTAATAGCTGGCTTTAACCGTTGTCTTCAGGAAGTTGGCATCACCGCCAATACCGGCATATTCCTGATTGAACTTCGCATAGATACCATCGCGCGGGTTCTTCACGTCATCAATTGTATTGTAGGTAAGCGACCAGCTGACCGATGACTTGATCCAAGGGCTTTTCTCCGCAGCATCAGCAAACGCCTTGGATATTTCGGATGGATCATATTCACCATTTGGAAGCTTGGCATCGCCGTCAATCTCATACTCTTCTCGAGTAAGATTATAGGCAACGCCTGCAGTCAGCTCTTCCGTGATCGGCAGACCAAAGCGGATTGTACCGCCGGTCAAATCTGTGTCGTACTTGTCCTTGACGCCTGACTGGCGCTTGAAGATATCAAAGCCGGCAGAAACGCGTTGGCCCAAGAAATAGGGTTCTGTGAACGAGAATGAATAGGTTCTGTTATTGTCGAGACCACCACCGGCGCCAAGACGAATATACTGACCGCGACCCAAGAAGTTACGCTCCGTGATGGAGCCTTCCACTGTAGGCCCTGGGCTTTCACCGCCGGTCGTATAACCACCACCGATGGAGAATTCACCTGTCGGCTTCTCAATAACATCAACGACCAGAATTACCTGATCCGGCTGCGAACCAGGCGCAGTCGAAATATTGACGGTCTGGAAGAACTCAAGGCGCTCAAGACGACGCTTTGCGCGCTGAATGAGAACCTGATTGAATGCATCGCCTTCGCTCACATCGAATTCACGGCGAATAACGAAATCGCGGGTCTTTTCGTTGCCGCGGATTTCAATACGCTCAACATAGGCGCGAGGGCCCTGATCGATCGCATAAGTAACGGAAATCGTGTGATTTTCGAAATTACGATCACCGCGTGGCTCTACTTTCGCAAAAGCATAACCCTGACCGGCAACCTTTTCGGAAACCTTGATGATTGAATCTTCAACATCCTTGGCGCTGTAGGTGTCGCCTTCGCGAGACTTTACCAAGCCATTCAATTGCGCAGTATCAACGCCCTCGACAGAGCTTTCGATCTGCACGCCGCCAAATGTATACTTCTCACCCTCTTCGACGGTGATATTGATTGTATAATCATTGGTTGCCGGATCGAGATCGGCAGTTGAGGAAACAACGCGGAAATCAGCATAACCGCGGTTATAATAGAAACGGCGCAGCGCTTCCTCATCTGCACGCAGACGATCTTCGCTGTAAACGTCGTTACGGGTCAACCATGACAATGGGTTGGATTTCTTTGTCGAAATCACGTCACTTAGACGGCGATTGCCGAATGCCTGGTTACCGACAAAGTTGATCTTGGCAATCTTTGTACGGTCGCCTTCATTAATTTCGAAGACAACGTTAACGCGGCCTTCGCCCAGATCCATCAAACGCGAATTTACAGTTGCATCGCTGCGGCCAACATTGCGATAGGCTGCGCGGACTGCTTCTGTATCTGCATCAAGCGTTGCTTGATCGAAAGCGGCACGAGGCTTCAACTGAACAGCGTTTTGCAGCGCTGGGTCTTTGATCTTCTTGTTGCCCTGGAAAATAACCTGGTTCACAACCTGATTTTCATTGACGGTAACAACAAGAGCACCGCCCGACTGGCTGATGCGCACATCGCTGAACAGGCCAGTAGCGAAAAGACGCTTGGTGGCAGCATCGATATCTCCATTGGAGAATGGCTTGCCAGGCGTGATACCGATATTGTCGCGCACAGTCTGCGCATCAACACGTGTATTGCCCCGCACCTCGATACGGCTGACAGTAGCTGCCTGAGCTGTAGCAACGCCTGCGACCGTTGTTACGATCGCACCCGAACTGACGAGTGCCGCTGAAATGGCGAGCGCTGACGCCGCACCTACAAATTTTGAACTTGCCGCCATAGGCCTTATGAACCTTCGTTTCTCGTTATACCCGGGCGAGATCCCGGACTAAGCATTACTCGTACACCGTCATAGCCGGTTTTTATATACACGCAAGGCTTACGGTTAAAAACTGTTTACTTCCCACATAACAGTGGCATCCATGCCACGCCATTCAGCACGTATAGTAAACAGATCATGTCGTTTTGCCATAACACGCCTCAAATTTTCACTAATGTTTAATTTTCGCATCAGCAAGCGAACAGATCATTGAAGATGACGAATCCCATAAATCCGAGCACAAGGAAGAACCCTGTACGGAAAAACAACTCCTGTACAGCCGGTTTTACGGGCCTGCCTATAACTGCCTCGGCAGCATAAAAAACCAGATGCCCTCCATCAAGCGGAGGCAATGGGAAGAGATTAAGCAGCCCGATACCAATGGAAAGCATGGCAGTAAGCTGAATCAGCCAATCAATGCCCTGACTGGCCGCCTGCCCCGCCATTGTCGCAATCTTGACCGGACCACCCAACTGGCATTTATCTTCGCGACCTGCGAAAAAACGGCTGAAGAATTGTCCTGTGCGGGCAATGATAAAGCCACTTTCGCGCACGGCCTGACCAACCGATTCGATTGGGCCATACTCGATACGACGAATATTCCCCGCCTGCAAATTGGTAACAACGCCGATTACTGCAACCTTTACCTTGTTGCCCAACGCGTCTTCCTGCTCGGAAAGCTCAGGCGTCGCAGTCAGATGTACTTCTTTACCTGCACGTTCGACCACAAAATCAAGTGCATCCCCGCCCCTTGCCGAGACATGGCGCTGCACATCCGCAAAAGTCACGATCTTCTCGCCATCAACGCTGACGAAGCGATCTCCCGGCTGGAAACCGGCAATGGCTGCCGGGCCACCAGGACGCACTTCGGCGACCATAGGATCGGAAATCATCCTCCCATAGAGAGCAAAAAACACCGAGAAAATCGCGACCGTGAGCAAAATATTGAACGCCGGGCCTGCAAATACCGTTGCGGCACGTTTCCATACCGGTTGAGTGTGAAAGGCTACAGCACGCTCAGCATCCGTCATGGTCGACGCATCGGCTGCGGTAGAACTGGTTACGTCTTCGTCACCGGCAAATTTTACATACCCGCCGAGCGGAATAGCCGATAGCTTCCAGCGCGTCCCTCTGGAATCATTAAAGCCTATCAACTCAGGCCCAAAACCGATCGAGAAAGCTTTTACGCCGATACCGCACCACCGGCCCACCAGATAGTGTCCCATCTCATGAACGAAGACAACAACCGTTAAAACGATAAGAAACGGTACGATTGTTCCAACGAGCACGCTTTGAGTACCAAATATGGTGTGCAACAGATCTGTCAAATTATCCTCCGGGCCCGCAACAGAATAAGCCAAAAGGCTTCGAAAGCTCAGCCGTCTAGAAAAGTATGTCGTATGGGGTTTCTGGCGTTACCAGAATTGCACCGATGACGTATAGTAATGCAGCGGCAGCTACAAGCCCATCCACACGGTCCATCACGCCACCGTGACCGGGAATCAACGTACCTGAGTCCTTGGCTCCAAACTTTCGCTTCATCCAGGATTCACCAAGATCACCCAACTGGGCGATAATCGAGATCAACAATGCGATGAAGGGCAGAGACATCCCGCCACCGGGAGTGATGAACGAGGCGCATGCCACACCGGCGGCAACGCCCGCCGCTGTCCCGCCGATCGCTCCCGACCATGTCTTGTTGGGTGAAAAACGCGGAGCAAGCTTGGGGCCACCAAGTGCTTTTCCATTAAAGTAGGCAAAAATATCCGTTGCCCACACCACGGCAAACAAAAACAGAATCGCTGCAAAACCATCACCAGTATCGCCGCGCAACAATGTCAGGGAAATGGCGGGAAATCCTGCATAGACCAGACCTGCCGCGGGCCAATAGCCGGATTGGCGCCCGCCCAGCATGGCTACAACTGCCGCACCAACGAATAGAATGAGAAACATTGACAACACATGCTGAGTGAATAACAGAGCCAGCAATGTGGCGATCAGAACCACCCAGGATAATCCGCCGCTCAGGCCGCTCATCCGCCCTTTTGACATTAACTGCCACTCAAACATCACGCCAAGCGCTATTGCGCTGGCAAGCAGACCAAAACCGAAGCCGCCCGCCCAAGTAAGAATGATTGCAACGACTACCAGAACTATCGCACTAAGGATGCGCTTTTGCAGATTGGAAAGCCCATTGCCGGAAAGTTTCACAGAGCGATTTCCTGTGCCGTAACCCCGCCAAAACGGCGTTCACGCGATTGAAACACTTCAATCGCTTCTGACAAATGCGTAGGACGAAAATCCGGCCAGTAGCATGGCAGGAACATGAACTCCGAGTAAGCTGCCTGCCAGAGCAGGAAATTGGAGAGCCGCATCTCGCCGCTCGTCCGGATAATCAGGTCCGGATCTGGCATATCTGCCGTATCGAGACGGGCCGATATCGCCTCCATCGTGATTGCTGTACTTGCGATAATGCCCGCTGAAACGTCATCGACCAGCTTCTTGACCGCGCGGGTAATTTCGTTGCGCGAGCCATAGTTAAAGGCAATTACCAAGGTCAGGCCCTGGTTCTTTTCCGTCAATGTTTCGGCTTCGTTTAAAAGCCCCAAAATGTCTTTTGCCAGTCCGTCGCGTTCTCCGATAATTCGAACGCGAACATTTTCCCTGTGCAAATCCGCCAGATCGCGGCGAATGAATAGTTTTAACAGGCCCATGAGATCGGAAACTTCCGATCGTGGTCTCGACCAGTTTTCAGAGGAGAAAGCAAAAAGCGTGAGGAAAGGAATACCCATCTTCCCGGCGGCCCGGATTGTCTCGCGCAGCGTTTCCACCCCGGCCTTATGTCCTGCAGCGCGCGGAAGGCCTCTCGCCTTCGCCCAACGGCCATTTCCATCCATGATGATGGCAATGTGGCGCGGGTTGGACATGGGTGTAGACCTCCTATGAGTATTAGAACCGGGCTATAGTTCTAAACCTGCATAATTTCTGCTTCTTTAACAGCCACAACCTTATCCATCTCAGCGATGGTGTCATCTGTCAGCTTTTGAACTTTTTCAGACAAGATACGGTTATCGTCCTGACTGATGTCGCCGTCTTTTTCGAGTTTCTTCAGCTCGTCCATTCCATCGCGGCGAACATGGCGTGCCGCCACTTTTGCCTGCTCGACATATTGGTGAGCAATCTTGACGAGTTCCTTGCGGCGCTGCTCGTTCAACTCAGGCAAAGGAATGCGCAAATTGTTTCCGTCAGTAATCGGATTGAGGCCAAGCCCGGATTCGCGGATCGCGCGCTCTACTTTGCCAACCATCGACTTGTCCCAAACGGATACGGACAACATGCGCGATTCTGGCACAGTAATATTGGCAACCTGATTGAGGGGCATTTGCGAGCCATAAGCCTCAACAGTAATCGGTTCGAGCAGGCTGGCAGAAGCACGTCCCGTGCGAAGTCCGCCCAGATCATGTTTCAACGCTTGCACGGCACCATCCATACGGCGCTTCAGATCGTTCAAATCGAGTGCATCACTCATACTCAATGCTCCTATATTCTTGGGCGGTAAGGCTGGTTAGCTATCGGATACGACTGTTGCGCGTCCTTTACCCTGCAACACTTCTGCAAAACCACCTTTTTCGTGGATTGAATAGACGATAATTGGAATGTTGTTCTCGCGTGCAAGAGCGACCGCTGTTGTGTCCATGACTGCAAGGCCGCGATCCAGGACATCCTTGTGAGTCAATCGATCAAATCGCACAGCATTCGGGTCTTTTTTGGGATCGGCCGAATAAATTCCATCGACCTGCGTTCCCTTGAACAAGGCGTCGGCGCTGATTTCAGCAGCGCGAAGCGCGGCGGCGGAATCTGTTGTGAAGAATGGATTGCCGGTGCCACCGGCGAATATCACCACCTTGCCCATATCCATATAGGCAGTCGCCAGACGCTGTGAAAAAGTCTCGCAG
This sequence comes from Phyllobacterium sp. 22552, assembly GCF_052044585.1. NCBI lineage: Bacteria > Pseudomonadati > Pseudomonadota > Alphaproteobacteria > Hyphomicrobiales > Phyllobacteriaceae > Phyllobacterium > Phyllobacterium sp. 22552. The sequence continues at coordinate 225,599 of NZ_JBQENG010000006.1, forward strand.
AACTCCGGCATGGCAACAGCAGATAGCACAACGGTATCAATGCCGAGCTTGACAAGGGACGTGCGCAGCGCCAGCGAATTGATCACTGTTGCAAGCATCCCCATATGATCGCCGGTTACGCGGTCGCCGCCTTTGGATGCCACTGCCACACCGCGAAAAATATTCCCGCCGCCGATAACGACACCAACCTCGACGCCAAGCGCCCGCGCCTCGGCAATGTCGCTGGCAATGCGGTCAGCAACCGCAACGTCAATACCAAACCCCTGGTCGCCCATCAGAGCTTCACCGGAGGCTTTCAGCAGAACGCGTTTGTAAACAGCCGTACCAGCCATGGAGTCTCCCTCAGGGTCTTTTCTAATTGAATGTGAATTCCGGATACACGAAGGGCATCGCGTTGTCACGCGATGCCCTTTCATTTCAACTATTGAATATTACTTCTTAACAGCCGCTGCAACTTCTGCTGCGAAGTCTGTTTCTTCCTTTTCAATGCCCTCACCAAGAGCAAAGCGGGCAAATGCGGTGATCTTTGCTGGCGCGCCGATTGCCTTTTCCGCATCCTTCAATGCAGCTTCGACAGTCAGGTCAGGGTTGATCACGAATGCCTGCGAAAGAAGTACGACTTCTTCGTAGAACTTACGAAGACGGCCTTCAACCATCTTCTCAATGATGTTGTCTGGCTTGCCGGACTGACGAGCAGACTCGGTAAATACTGCCTTTTCGCGTTCAACTGCTGCCGGATCAACCTCAGCGGCGGTCAAAGCAAGCGGGTTAGTAGCAGCAACATGCATCGCAACCTGGCGGCCAAATGCGTTTGCAGCATCTGCATTGCCTGCTGTCTCGATAGCAACAAGAACGCCGAGCTTGCCGAGGCCGTCGGAAACGGCGTTATGAATGTATGTTGCAACGACGCCTTCACTGACGCTCAAAGCGGTGGAGCGGCGGAATGAAAGGTTTTCGCCGATTGTGCCGACAGCGTCCTTGATTGTGTCTACAATCGACTTGCCGGTTGAAGGATAGGTTGCAGCCGAAACAGCAGCAGTCGAACCGTCTGTTGTCAGTGCAACACTGGCAACATTGCGAACGATATCCTGAAACGCATCGTTGCGGGCAACGAAGTCTGTTTCAGAATTCACTTCTACAACAACCGACTTGGTGCCGTTTGTTGCCACGCCAACCAGACCTTCGGCAGCGGTACGGCCAGCCTTCTTGTCGGCCTTGGAAATACCCTTCGCACGCAGCCAGTCGACAGCGGCTTCCATATCACCATTGGTTTCTGTCAGGGCTGTCTTGCAATCCATCATGCCAGCGCCGCTGATTTCGCGGAGTTCTTTTACTTGTGCTGCGGTAATGCTCATTCTAATCGCCTCTTCTCATAGCAATCTCACGAAAACCGATACGGCCTTCCGTTTGAAACTGCGTGAAAACAAATAGATAAAGTGTCTTCAGAATCTACCGAAACCAAAACCACTTTAAAAACGAAGGCATACTGGTGAACCAGCATGCCAACTATGCGGCGCATCATGCGCCAGTCGAATCGTTTTTAAACACCCGATAAGACGGGTGTATGAAGCCTCAAGCGGAGGCTTCACCTTCCTGTGCAGGTGTTTCTTCAGCCGCTGCTTCGAGTGCTGGTTCAACAGGAGCTTCTTCCTGTGCGCCAACATCGATGCCGAGCGAGCCCTGCTGACGCAGAATGCCATCGAGAGCTGCCTTGGCAATCAGATCGCAATAAAGCGAAATAGCGCGGGAAGCATCATCATTGCCGGGGATCGGGAAATCGATCTGGTCCGGATCGCAGTTGGAATCGATCACTGCAACAACTGGAATACCAAGACGCTTGGCTTCCTGAATTGCAATCGCTTCCTTGTTGGTATCAATGATGAAAATAAGATCCGGAACCGAACCCATGTTCTTGATACCGCCAAGAGCGCGGTTGAGCTTCTCGCGTTCACGGTCAAGGTTCAGACGCTCCTTCTTGGTGAAGCCCTGTGCTTCGCCGGAAAGAAGTTCGTCAAGCTTGCGCAGACGCTGGATGGAATTCGAAATGGTCTTCCAGTTGGTCATCATGCCGCCGAGCCAGCGCGCGTTGACATAATATTGGGCAGACCGTGTTGCGGCATCGGCAATGATGTCCGAAGCCTGACGCTTGGTGCCGACGAACAGAACGCGACCGCCACGGGCAACGGTGTCCGAAACCTTCTTCAGCGCTGTGTTCAGCAGCGGATAGGTCTGGGCAAGGTCAAGAATGTGGATATTGTTACGGGAACCATAAATATATGGTGCCATTTTCGGGTTCCAGCGATGTGTCTGGTGTCCGAAGTGAACGCCAGCTTCCAAGAGCTGACGCATGCTGAAATCAGGCAATGCCATCTTGTGTTTTCCTTTTCCGGTTGAACCTCCACGGGAAGAGGCGGGAAACCCGCCACCGGAGGCCATATCGGATTTCTCCCGATATCGACCCAAATCCCGTGTGTGGAATGAAGCGGCTGTTAATGGATATTTGCGGCAAACGCAAGGGCGTCCGGCACAAAAGACCTCAGCCTTGGTCTACTTCTTGCATTTCGGCGTATCAAACAGCTCGAGATTGACCAGCTTGCCGGTCATGGAAAAATCACCATAATCCATTTTCAGGTCGCGGGTTACACCGTTGCGATACATCTTGAAATTGATGCGGTAGCTTGGCAGTCCTTCTGCCTTTTCCTTTTCGTCGAAGTAAGCGATTGATACAGGCCAGGTCGCATCTTTCGCCAATGGACCCATGTGCTTGATCTCGTCATCAGGCTCGGTAACGGCTGATTTACCGATAACGACGGTCGTCGCCATGATCTTGTTGGCATCTTCCGAGCCATCGAAAAGCTTGGTTTGATAAAAAACCTCGCCAGCAAGCGCTTTCTCGATCAATTGCTGCATGTGACGTGTGGGAAATTGGGAAAGATCAAGATCTTCTTTCGAAGCAATCGGCTTTGTCAGTGAAATTTCCGTCTTGTCTTTCAACAGCGATGCATCGCCGCGAACTTCCTTGGTTAGGCTTTGATCGACAAAAGTTTTATTGACGAAGCGAAATTTCTCACCATTTGCGGTTTCGAACGTCGTCGTTTGTTGATCTGTCACCCTTTGCGGCTGCTCTTCCATATCGACGCGCGTCACAAAGCGGAAGTTCGTCGTGTAGCCTTCGCAATCCGACCCATTGAACTCGTAGACCATACGCCCCGTCAATCCGGTAATGCCGCTAGAATCCTGTGCATTGTCCAGTTTCAGGTCATAAATAGCGCGATGAGGAACAAGCGTTGCAGTTCCGGCAGCAAATGTCATGGTAGAACCACCCAAAGCCATGACGCCAAGACTGTAACCAAGGATTGAAAATACGCGCATCAAAAGATTCTCCACTATTGAACGTGCATATTAAAAAAACTCTTGGCGGAAGCGAGGCAAAAATCGCAACTTCCATCACAATCAATTGCGATTCCGAAACACAAGGACAATAACCATGAGCAATCCTGTCGAATCCCGCCTTGCCGAGCTCGGCATCAGCCTCCCCGTCGCCGCAGCGCCGGCAGCAAATTATGTGCCCTATTCGCAAACAGGAAATCTTTTGCTCACATCGGGCCAGTTGCCTTTGGTCGGCGGCAAGCTCGTTCATACGGGATTGCTCGGTGCGGATCTGGATGTGGCACAGGGTCAAGCCTGTGCTCAGGCGTGCGCCGTCAATATTCTGGCTCAGGCAAAAGCTGCACTTGGCGATCTTGAAAAGATTGTTCGCGTCATAAAGATCACTGTTTTTGTCGCCTCAACGCCAGGTTTTACCGAACAGCACCTTGTTGCCAATGGCGCTTCTGATCTTCTTGTCGCGGCATTGGGCGATATTGGACGCCATGCACGCTCTGCAGTTGGCACAGCGGCACTGCCCCTTAATGCTCCTGTCGAAATCGAAGCTATCATTGAGGTTCGCTGATTATGCCCTCAATTGACTGGTTGAAGAAAACTCCAATAGCCCATCGTGGCTTGCATGATTTGAACAATAAGCGCTGGGAAAACACGCTGTCTGCTTTTGACGCCGCAGCAAGCGCGGGCTTCGCCATAGAATGCGACGTTCATCTATCCGCCGATGGCAAAGCGGTTGTTTTTCACGATGGCACCTTGGACCGCGTCACGGGCCAAAAGGGCAATATTGATGAACTGACTGCGCAACAGGCCTGCAAAATCCGCGTCGGCGGAACCAAGGACCATATCCCTACCCTTACCGAAGCCCTGAAGCTGATTGATGGTCGCGTACCGATTATCATCGAACTGAAGGGCATTGCCGGACGCGACGACGGTCTGGTCAAGGCCGTCGCAAGTGATTTGGCGGCTTATCAAGGTCAAGCCGCGATCATGTCGTTCGATCACCATCTCATTCGCCTTTTCGGCAAGGACGCACCGGGCATTCCAGCCGGGCTGACAGCCGAGGGCCTGCGCGATGAGGATATGGAAGCGCATTTCTCAATGCTGGCCTACGAAATCGACTTCATTTCCTATAATGTCCACCATCTGGAAAATCGCTTTCTGGAGTTTGTAAACTCGCACCTTGACCTGCCTGTGATCTCCTGGACTGTGCGTAGCGCGGCAGACAAGGTGAAAAGCGATGCTCTTGTAGACCAGATCACATTTGAAGGCTTTGATCCTCGCTTGCCATAAGGCTGGCTTTGCCTCTTGTATCGGCAAATCAATCACCTAGCTTATTGATTGAACCGGAATCGTTGCTTCCGGTTCGTCTTCGCTTATGGAAAGCCCAATTTGCTGATGCAAAATCTTGAACACGGCAATTTCACCTTGCGTGCCTGCGAAGGCATTGGCGCATTCACGCCAGCCGAGTGGTCGCGGCTGACTGACACCTCCCGTGATCGACCGGGTTACAATCCATTCATTTCGCATGCCTTTTTGTCGTCGCTGGAAGATTCCGGCTGCGTTGCCACCAAGGCAGGCTGGCTACCGCAGTTCTTGCGCCTTGAAGATGAATGCGGCGTGCTCGTCGGCGCCGTTCCTTGCTACTTAAAAAGCCATAGCCAAGGGGAATATGTATTCGACCATGGTTGGGCTGATGCATTTGAACGGGCGGGCGGGCGCTATTACCCGAAATTGCAGGCAAGCATACCGTTTACGCCAGCCACCGGCCCACGTCTGCTGGTCAATTATGATTGGGATGGCGACGCAGTCCGCGCCGCGCTGGCTAATGGGTTGCAGCAACTCGCCACGCAGCTGAACGTTTCGTCCGCACATTCAACCTTCGTGAATGAGACCGATCTTGTGTCTTTCACTGAAGCCGGGTTCCTGCATCGCGTCGACCAGCAATTCCATTTCATCAATGATGATTATGCCAATTATGACGAATTCCTTGATACGCTTGCATCCCGCAAGCGCAAGGCTTTGAAGAAAGAACGCCGCGAAGCCGTGGCGAATGGTATCACCATTGAGCGACTGACCGGCACCCAACTCACTCAAGAGGTTTGGGACGATTTTTATACGTTCTATATGGATACTGGCAGCCGCAAATGGGGTCGCCCCTATCTGAACCGCAAGTTCTACCAACTGATTGGTGAGCGCATGCCCGAGGATATCATGCTTGTCATGGCTCGCCGTGATGGTCGCTATATCGCGGGAGCCATCAATTTCATCGGCTCAGACAGATTATATGGCCGGAACTGGGGCTGTATCGAAGACCACCGATTCCTGCATTTCGAGGTTTGCTATCATCAAGCCATTGATTTCGCTATTGAGCGCAAATTGCGTGTCGTCGAAGCGGGTGCGCAAGGCGAACACAAGTTGGCACGTGGCTATCTGCCCGTCATTACAAATTCAGTGCACTACATTGCCCATGAGGGGTTGCGGCGCGCAGTCAATGATTTCCTCAGGCATGAACGCGCTGATGTTGCTTTGATGAGCGATGCGCTCAATGAACATGCGCCATTCAAAAAATCCGAACAATAAGCTTGACCCGCAAAACGGGCATGATCAAAAACATCAGCCATGATTTTGTAAGGACACGCACAGAATGAACCAGCAATATGAAAGCACCAACATATTCGCGCGAATCCTCCGCGGAGAGATTCCGTCTCATAAGATATACGAAGATGACAGAACCTATGCGTTAATGGATGTAATGCCGCAGGGAAAGGGTCATTGCCTCGTATTAACCAAATCTCCAAGCCGCAACCTGCTCGACGCCGATACAGAGGCGCTTTCCGCCGCCATCGCTACAACGCAGAAAATTGCGCAAGCCGTGGTGAAGGCTTTCAATGCCGATGGGGTCGGCATTGCACAGTTCAACGAATCTGCCGCAGGACAAACGGTTTTCCATCTGCATTTTCACGTCATTCCGCGCTTTGAAGGAATTGCGCTGAAACCACACAGCGGCACGATGGAAGACAACGCCGTACTGGCGGCCAACGCGGAAAAGATCAGGGCGGCTTTGGCAGAGCTATAAAAGCAAGCCGGCAATCAAAATAGCTTCCCCGACGACAACGCCAATAATGACCCGTCGGCCCAGGTAGAGATAGGCGAGAAATCCTGCCAAGGCGGCGCCTACTCTCAAATAGACGGACGACTCTGCTAAAGCGCCGCTTGGATAAAGTATCAATTGGGCGATAACGCCTGCCACAAGCGATGTTGCAACAGCGCGCACAACCGTCAGTGCTTCTGAATCTTCGCTAACGCGCCCACCAATAAATACGCCGATGAAGCGCCAGATATAGGTGGGAAATGCTCCTGCCAGCAGAATGAAAACGTAAGGCCACCACCAATCGGAATAGCTTTGCCAAGTCATGACGACCTGCTCCGCATAGCTGCAAATCGCACATATGCCATTGTCACCAAACCACCGGCAAAGCCCGTTAACAGCAGATCATAAGCCGGGACGATGGTATGGATCAGCGGGAACAGCAACAGCCCCGAAACCATGGCAACATGCACAGAACGATCATGCGCCGATCCCCAAAGGGAAGCCAGGAAGTACATCGGCGTCAAAAAAAACAACGCAGCAAAGACAAGTGGCGGAAAACTGGCCGAAAGCCAATACACCATCGCCACGACCAATGTGTTCACAGTGGTTAGAGTAATGCCCAGACCTGCGAAAAATATCAGGCGCATGTCGCGCGGCACATGCTTGAGCTTTTCCATGCCCACCACCCACGCAGTAATCGCAATGAAATGCGCAATGGGCAGAAGCGCTCTTTTCCTGGTTTTTGGGCCGCGCACCTCAGGGATGAACGCCGCAACCATTGGCATTAGCCTGATGGATGAAAGCCCTACTGCAATGGCTGTTGCGACAATGGAATAGCCACCCGAAATGGCACCTATCAGCACGATATTAGCCGGAAGCGCCCAGATTGAAGCTACCATGAACGTCGCTTGCAGCATCGAGACGCCATTTTCACTGGCAAAGCCGGCGAAGCCAACATGAGCGGTCATGAGGATAAGTGCCGGGATACTTGCGATCAACGAAGCACCTGCCAGAAACCACTGAAATGGTGTCCGCTCGGTCATCTGTGTGTCTTCGGGGGCAAGATCGGAATCAGACATGCTTCAAGCGTTAAACGCAACTTTCATAGGGGGCAAGAAAAAGGCCACCCGAGGGTGGCCTTTCTGTTATTTCTTGCGCGGAACCTTTGGCACTGATGCTTTGGGGGTCACAGGGGTGGAGCGTTCCCCGCTGACCGCATCTGCCGAAGCTTTCTCGAGCACCGGTTTTTTAGGCGCTGGCTTCTTACGTGCCAGCGGTTTTTTCTCTACCGGCATTTCCTTCTTCGGCTTTACCACAACCTCGTCGGCTATGTAGTCGAGTACCAGACCGCGTGAACCATCCGGCTTCTCGGCAACGGAAACCTTGACGGTGCCGCCCTTCTTGAGTTTTCCGAACAGCACTTCATCAGCCAATGGCTTCTTGACGTACTCCTGGATAACGCGACCCAGCGGACGCGCACCCATGCGATCATCATAACCTTTGTCAGCCAACCAGGCGATTGCTTCCTGTTGCAGATCGAATGTTACGCCGCGATCGGCAAGCTGTGCCTCAAGCTGGATAACAAACTTCTGCACCACCTGATGAATGACCGGAACAGGTAGAGGACCAAATGGCACGATCGCATCGAGACGGTTGCGGAATTCTGGCGTGAACAGGCGGTTGATGGCTTCCAGATCATCGCCTTCACGCCGTGAAGAGCCAAAACCTATAGCCGCCTTTGCCGCATCCGAAGCGCCGGCATTCGTCGTCATGATCAAAATGACATTGCGGAAATCGATCTGCTTGCCATTATGATCTGTCAACTTGCCGTGATCCATGACCTGCAAGAGGATGTTGAACAGATCCGGATGCGCCTTCTCGATTTCGTCCAGCAGCAGCACGCAATGCGGATGCTGATCGACGCCATCGGTCAAAAGGCCGCCCTGGTCAAACCCGACATAGCCGGGAGGCGCGCCTAGCAGACGCGACACCGTATGGCGCTCCATATATTCCGACATATCGAAACGCAGGAGTTCCACGCCAAGTGATGCAGCCAATTGCTTGGCAACCTCGGTCTTGCCGACGCCGGTAGGACCGGAGAACAGATAAGAGCCGATCGGCTTTTCCGGTTCGCGCAAACCTGCACGGGCCAGCTTGATTGATGAAGACAGCGCTTCAATGGCCAGATCCTGACCATAGACAACCCGCTTCAATTCCGCCTCAAGGTTCGAAAGGACTGCTTCATCATCTTTCGAGACAGTCTTCGGTGGAATGCGCGCCATTGTTGCAATGGTTGCTTCTATTTCCTTGACGCCAATCGATTTCTTGCGCTTGGCCTCCGGCAGCAGCATCTGGCTTGCACCAGTCTCATCGATCACGTCGATTGCCTTGTCCGGCAATTTGCGATCATTGATATAGCGTGCTGAAAGTTCTACAGCCGATTTGATCGCCTCCACAGTGTATTTGACCTTGTGGAAGTCTTCAAAATATGGCCGCAAGCCCTTCATGATCTCAATTGCATCAGGAATTGAAGGCTCGTTCACATCGATCTTCTGGAAACGGCGTACAAGCGCCCTGTCCTTCTCAAAGAACTGGCGGAATTCCTTGTAAGTCGTTGAACCAATGCAACGAATCGCCCCTGATGACAAAGCCGGCTTCAACAGGTTCGACGCATCCATAGCGCCTCCAGATGTAGCACCGGCACCAATGATGGTGTGAATTTCGTCGATGAACAGGATTGCACCCGGAAACTCTTCGAGTTCCTTGATGACCTGCTTCAAACGCTCTTCGAAATCGCCACGGTAGCGCGTTCCGGCCAGCAATGTACCCATATCCAGGGAGAACACTGTTGCATCCTGAAGTACACTTGGAACCTTCTTTTCCACAATACGCTTTGCCAGACCTTCGGCTATTGCCGTCTTGCCGACGCCGGGATCACCGACATAAAGCGGATTGTTTTTCGAACGGCGGCAAAGAATCTGGATGGTCCTGTTGATCTCCTGATCACGGCCGATCAATGGATCAATCTTGCCAATCTTGGCGCGGTCATTCAGATTGATGCAATAAGCCGTCAGGGCATCCTGCTTTTTCTTCGTCGTTTCATCAGACTCTGAAGCATGTGATTCTTCATTATTGCTTTCAGTGCCGAGCGGTGTGCGCGGCTCCGACATGCCTGGACGCTTGGAAATCCCGTGGGAAATGTAGTTGACCGCATCATAGCGGGTCATCTGCTGTTCCTGCAGGAAGAAGGCCGCATGACTTTCACGTTCGGCAAAAATCGCGACAAGCACGTTTGCGCCGGTCACTTCCTCGCGGTTGGAAGATTGCACATGGATAACAGCACGCTGGATTACGCGCTGAAAAGCGGCAGTCGGTTTTGAATCTTCATCATAGCCCGTAACAAGATTATCGAGCTCATGATCAACATAATCGTTCACCGTACGGGTAAGTTGCACCAGATCGACATTGCACGCGCGCATGACACTGCTTGCGTCCTGATCATCGATCAGGGCAAGAAGCAGATGCTCCAGCGTGGCATATTCGTGATGATGCTCATTGGCGATGGTCAGCGCCTGATGCAGGGCCCGCTCAAGACTAGGTGAGAAAGATGGCATGAAACCTCACTTTTTCTCCATCACGCATTGCAGCGGATGTTGGTTTTGCCGCGCATAGTCCATGACTTGGGTCATCTTGGACTCCGCGACCTCATAGGTAAAGACACCGCATTCACCGACTCCATGATTATGCACATGAAGCATGATTCTGGTGGCATCTTCTTTGTTCTTCTGGAAAAAACGTTCCAGAACATGAATGACGAATTCCATGGGAGTGTAATCGTCATTAAGAATCAACACACGGTAGAGACTCGGCTTTTTCAGCTTTGGTTTTGTACGGGTAATAACAGCCGTGCCCCGACCGGGACCGTTGCCATTGCCTTGGTCCTCATCCTGCATTTTGGGTGAAAACGTATTCATGTTGTTGCTGCCTGCATTCTGATCGCCATGTGTCGCTCTGTACATTCTATGTAGGTCGCGATGAGCTAATTTTAAGCCCTATCCTGAAGCTTGCAATATCAAGTTACACTTGGCAAAGGCGATTTGCTGCTTCAAGGATAAAAAAAGCCCGCTTGCAGGGCAAGCAGGCTCAAAATCAACCTTGTGAGAGCGTGTCAGCTCCGCACTTTTACCAGCACTGCTTCATAAGGCTTGAACGCTTCTTTCGCGATATCCGCGTAAAGCTCACTAAATTTGGCAGCTTGCGCCACGAATGCTTCGTAAGCATTTTTGGTGAAAATGCTGTGAGCATGGAATGCCTGCTCGACGGACCGAGTGGATGCGAGCTTTTGAACCAATGCTGAGCCATCCTGGAGCGATTTTGTCGAATAATCGGTAGCTTCGCCTACAATCGTCTGCAAGCCTTCGTTCATTGCAGAAACGCTGGCCATACTATTGCCCAGAAATTCTCTGCTTTTCTCGTTCAGCGCGCTGAGTGAGGTGACCATAATTCAGACCTTTCAAATGAACTTTTGTTATTGGCGTGGAGTTAGTGTGCACTGCACAAAAAGTCAAATTCAAGGTAGCTGCGATTTTAACCTTAAAAATTAATCAAAATCGACGGAAAACCGTGAACCTTCCGGTTACCATAAAGGGTTTGGTAACGCTGATACGGCTAAAGTCTACACATCCGTTCTGATGCCTTTGATCATCAGTAAATTTCGACGCATATACCGAGCAGGTGTTGATTGTGCTTTACCCGGCCCGCCAGACTTCAAAACTAATTACAAAAATGGCTTATGCCCTGCTCGCAGTGGCAATCATATCCGGGTTGAGTTTGGGCATCGCCACACAGGCCGAAGCTCAAAGCAAGGCTGCCTCGATCGTCGTGGATGCCAATACGGGCAAGACCCTCTATTCATCCAATGCAGATGCAAAGCGTTATCCCGCTTCACTGACCAAGATGATGACCCTCTATATGCTCTTTGAAGCGATGGCGGCAGGCAAGGTTTCAAAATCGACGCCAATCGCTGTGTCGGCTTATGCTGCCTCCCAGCCGCCCACAAAGATCGGTTTCAAACCCGGCCAGACAATCAGCGCCGAAGCTGCAATTCTTTCTCTGATCACCAAATCCGCCAACGATGCTGCAACTGCCATAGGTGAACATCTTGGCGGCTCAGAGCAGCGTTTCGCAGTGATGATGACCAACAAGGCACGCCAGCTTGGCATGCGCAATACTCAATTCCGCAATGCGAGCGGCTTGCCTGATGGTCAGCAATATTCGACAGCACGTGATCTGGCGGTCCTCGGCATCGCGCTCCGCGAGCATTTCCCACAATATTACAGCTATTTCTCAACCCGCAGCTTCAGCTATCGTGGCCGCCGCATCGTTGGTCACAACAGGCTTCTCGGTAAAGTCGAAGGCGTTGATGGAATCAAGACCGGCTACACCCGCATGTCTGGCTTCAACCTTGTTTCGTCGGTCAATACAGGCGGCAAAAAGCTCGTCGCCGTCGTAATGGGCGGATCAAGCGGGGGCTCACGCGACGCTCAAATGGCCAAGTTGATTGCGCAATATCTCCCTTCTGCATCGCGCCGCGATGGTGGAAATCTGCTCGCATCGCGCAAAAACAGTCAAATCAGCGTTGCTGCTCTCGAATTGCCTGAAAACAATAATGTTCCTGTCCCGGTCCAGCGCGAAGTCGCCGCTGCTCCAGTAGAGGCTGAAGAAGTTGTAACCGCCTATGCGGCACCTGCCCCAGTCGCCTCACCGGCAGCACAGATTTTGCGCATACCAGCCCCAACACCTAAAGAGGAAGTCGGCGAAGGCGATCAGTCTGAGGTTGACCCTGTAACGACTGCTTCGGCATCTCCCGGCGGCTGGATGGTGCAGATTGGCTCCACAGGCAGCCCTCAAGAAGCAAAGGCTCTGCTATCCAAGGCCGTCTCACAGGTTGGCGCCCCTGTTGCAAGCCTTTCGCCCTATACGGAAAAATTCCAGAAGGGTTCCATTACCTATCACCGCGCGCGCTTTGCAGGCATCTCCTCCGCCAAGGCTGCCAACAGCGCTTGCGCCGCTCTGAAGCGTCAAAGTTTCAACTGCTTTGCGATTGCACCACAATCGTAAGGCGATTGATGAAGAAGGCCCCGATTGTTTAGCGTTAAGGGTTTAGGTCATGTCGAGCATCATAGAACAAGATAGTTCCTTTGGTTTTGCCCCCAAGTCTGCCAAGCCACGGCTGAGCGGCATTGGAGCATTGCAGCAGGCAGCATTGCGTCTTGCCGATCTGCGCCGGGGCGGTACTAACGCCTTCAAAACCATGGATCTCGTCAATGTGTTGTTGTGTCAGGCAGCACGGACCCGCCGCGCGGCTTTGCCACCGGTTCGTCTGCACCTGCGTTCGGAAAGTAGTAATGGAGTAACCGCAGTTCGCCTCCGCCTCTACTGAACAAGCACACGGCCAATGCGCTGTGTTTATGTCTGGTGACAACGGCGTTGTTCGTGTTCGCCCTTCGAAAAGCTCAGGGATCTCACCAAAGGTGAAATAGTGGGCGATATGATAATCGCAAGCGTTTCAAAGCTTGACTCTTACAATCTCCAACCATCCTCATGGTGAGCTTGTCGAACCACGCGCTGAATTAATGCACCAAGCTAAACGACTAAAGTAACCCGAGCGAGGCCAGCTCATTCCGCAGCTCCGGTGGCAGTTTGGCACGGCCGGATTTGCCCTGCCCCTCATCCAACGGTGCGTCTTCGCTCGTAAGATAGCGCCACCCCTGAAATGCCCGCCTCGGCTGCCATTCGGTTACGATAATGCGCGGCTCCAATACGAGATTGCAGCGCGAAATTCCTTCATCATCCGTAAATGTCCGCAGATCGGTCAGGCGCTGGCGGCACTGAATATTGCCCTTGATGACCCAATAGAGCGATCCGCCATCCAGAAGCTCTTCAGCACGCTTTGGCACCATGCGCGTTGTATGAAACTGTTCCGCAGGCAGACCCGCGCGGCGGCGTTCATCCAGACGGAAATCAATCCAGGCGGCCAGATCTTCGATTGCCGTACAGCCGACACAGAGTTTTACGAGGTTAAGAGCCATAGGCTAGCTTTTACGCTTCCGGGTTGTTCGGTCAACCTTAAGCAACGTTTCGTCCACAGCGGCAATGAATCAGCATTCCACCACATTGACAGCCAGACCACCCAAGCTGGTTTCCTTGTACCGCTCATTCATGTCCATACCTGTCTGGCGCATGGTTTCGATACAGGCATCCAGCGGGACAAAATGGGTTCCGTCGCCTTTAACCGCCAATGAAGCCGCCGTAACCGCCTTCACCGCGCCAAGCGCATTGCGCTCGATACAGGGCACCTGCACAAGGCCAGCGACAGGATCGCAAGTCATGCCAAGATGATGCTCAAGGGCAATTTCGGCAGCATTTTCAATCTGCTCCGGCGTTCCGCCAAGGACAGCCGCCAAACCGGCAGCGGCCATAGCTGATGCAGAGCCGACCTCACCCTGACAACCGACCTCAGCGCCCGAAATGGAGGCATTGGTTTTGACGATCCCTCCAATGGCTGCCGATGTCAGCAAAAAATCCCGAATGCCATCCTGATCCGCGTCCTCGTGGAAATGCAGATAATAGCGCAGAACTGCCGGAACAACGCCAGCGGCGCCATTTGTCGGGGCAGTTACAACACGGCCACCGGCAGCATTCTCCTCATTCACAGCCATCGCATAAACTGACAGCCAATCATTGGCCAGCAGGGGATTGATGCGATTTTGCCGCCACTCTTCCTGAAGCCGATCATGCAGATAACGGGCACGGCGCTTGACCTTGAGGCCACCCGGCATAATGCCTTCCTGCTCCAAGCCGCGATCAATACATGAGCGCATGGCCGACCAGATGCGATCAAGACCAGCATCCAAATCAGCGCGGCTCATGAACATTTCTTCGTTGCGCCGCTTCATTTCAGCGATGGAAAGGCCGCTTTCCTTTGCCATGCTCATCATCTGCGCGGCATTTTTAAAAGGAAACGGCACCGAATGATCTGCTTTGGGTACCGTGCGTGTCTTCGCTGATTCCAATTCTTCTTCGGTTACAACGAAACCGCCGCCGATTGAGTAGAAAATCCGGCGGAGCAATAATCTGTCATCAACATCATAAGCCTCGAAAGCCATGCCATTGGCATGGCCGGGAAGCGCGGTGCGACGATCCATGATGAGATCCATAGCCGGATCAAAGCGATAGATGGGATGACCTTCTGGTGCGAGCGTCTTTGTCTGCTTAACTTTCTCAAGCAGGGCATCCATCTCGTTTGGATCAACAGTTGCCGGCAAAAGCCCGCATAAACCCAGAATCACCGCCCGGTCCGTAGCATGCCCGATACCAGTAAAGGCCAAGGATCCATGCAGATGCACACGCAGCCTGTGGACTTTCACACCCGTAGGGCGCGGCCACTGGCCATTCTTCAATTCATCAAGAAATTGTCCACCGGCAGTCATCGGTCCCATCGTGTGGGAACTCGAAGGACCAATGCCGATTTTGTACAGATCGAAAACCGACAGGAACATCAAGCAACCTCAAAAGGTGGAATCCGGAATATTCGATAATGGCTGGTCGGCGAGGAAAGGCGCAGCCAGCCACCGACCTAGCCTTGCATTTATACGACATAGGGTGTGTGAGACGAAAGTCCAATAGCTATTTGTGTCAGCAATTATTGACACGAAACAGAACTGCCCGAATAAAGGTTGAATAGTACCCCATTCTCGGAGCCTGCACATCCTGGGGTCCGACCCCAAGGGTGATGGAACAATGACGAATCCGAATATGTCCTATTGGCTCGATGTTGTGGCGCTAGTGTATTTTTTCGCCGTCTGGGCGCTTTATTCGCACACCACGGCCAATGGCTTTGGTGGCAGAAAATCCCTGACATCCGAGATGAATCACGCACGAAGCCAGTGGATGACGACAATGGCCACGCGCGAGCTGCGCATGATCGATACCAGCATCATGATCGGGTTGCAGCAAGGCACAGGATTCTTTGCCTCAACTTCGATCCTGGCAATCGGCGGCTGTTTCGGCCTTCTCAACTCTTCGGGTCGCGTTCTGACCCTGTTTCACGAACTGCCATTCATCAGCGAAACAACGCAACAGCTGTTTGAGACAAAGATACTTGGTTTGCTCATCCTGTTCGCCTATGCGTTCTTTAAATTTGCCTGGTCGTACCGGCTGTTTAATTATTGCTCCATATTGATCGGCAGTGTGCCTATGGCCCGCGATAGAGGTCCCGATGATCCGCAGGTGGTTGCCGGAATCAATCGCGCCGCCGGGATAAACATTCAGGCCGGGCAGCATTTTAACAGCGGCCTTCGCGGCATATTCTTCTCGATAGGATATTTAGGCTGGTTTCTTCACCCGGCGCTGTTCATGGTCACGACAACACTGGTTGCCTTCGTGCTTTTACGCCGGCAGTTCTTCTCAAAAGCGCGCGACGTTCTCATCCGCAATGCCCAGACGGGCCTATAGACGGCGTGGCAGATATCGCCAGACGAATATGGCTGTGAACAGCATCAACGCTGCCAATGCGATAAAGATCGAGCCGAAGCTGAAGAATGTCAGGATGATCGAGTAAAAGAAGGCGGGCAGTATTTCGGAAAAATCGAGATAAGTCCGATATACTGCGGTCATTTGGGCTCGTTCATGCGGGTGTACAGCCCGAATGAATGTCGTGGATGCCAATGTATCGAGCGCGACACAGAAAAATGAACCGGAAAGCAGCATGAGTGCTGCAATCATCGGAAAACTTTCGCCAGCAATTCCCGCACCGATCAGGGCAATAGCCAATAGGATGAATATGCCGGATATTGTTCGCGTTAAACCCTGCGCCATTCCGATTTTGCCCCACAGAATGGAACCAAGAAGAAACAGATTGCCTAAAGATACGAGCAGCCCGCCGGCGAGCGATCCCTGCCCCGTCGCTACCATGAGGATCGGGCCGTAGACGAAGAAAGTGCTCCAATAACAAGAGCGGGAAAAGGCAATGAGCCAAGCCAGTCGCAACCTCGGCTGAACGACAAACCGGCGCACATTTGCAATGGGGTTTGCCGGACGGCTGGGGCCCTTTTGCAAGGCCGGGTTATCGCTAAGCCGGAAATACCAGAACAGCGTCAGCAAAAGAATGGAAAAACCGATCGATAACAAAAATGGAGCGATCATCCCGATGCGGGTGTAAAGAAAAACACCCAAAAAAGGCCCGGCCGTCCAGGCGAGCGTCGCAGTTGCCATACGTACGGACTCGGCCCGGACAAGTTCGCCTTTCTTGATATGGTCCATAATGTAAAGGCTGAGCGTTATCGAAAGCGTTCCTGCCCCGAAGGTTCGAAGGAACAGTCCAATTGCCTGTCCTGATATTGTATCAAGCGCAAATGCGACGCATCCCAGCATCAGGGAAACTGAACCAGCTGTGTACACCCATCGCCGTGGAATGCGCACGATCAGCAGCGGGATCGATAAGGTTGAAATAAGCCCGAGCAAAGACATACAGGTATAAAGAATGCTGACGCTGCGTTCGCTTTGCAAAAGATCATAGGTCTGGATCGGCACCACACTAGTAATGATCGCACGGGCCATCGATTCGATGCCGAAAAGGATGGCAAATACCCGCGCTGTTGGACGCTTGGCCGTGTTGATCCAGATGGGATGACGAACTTGATTTATCACGATGGGACTTTGAAGCTTGATTCGAACGCTGCAGGAAGCATCGAACGAGAATCCATCGATAGCAGTCAATTAGGCGACATAACATGCAACTTTCGATGGATTTTTCACAATCCGTGATGGGATTGCTTAAACGTCATGGATTTTAAGCGCCAGCTCCAATAGCTTGCGGCAAACTTTAGCTACGAGATTCCATAAAATGAGCCAAAACGCTGTCTCAAATCCTCCGGTAAAAGCACGCCTTGGCAAACTCGATGTGTTGCGCGGCATCGCTCTTATTGCGATGGCGACATATCATACCGGTTGGGATTTTGAGTCCTTCGGCTATTTGGAGCCCGGCACAACCGGACATGGTATGTGGAAGCTCTATGCCCGCTGTATTGCATCTACATTTCTGGTGCTTGTCGGCTTCAGTCTCGTTCTGGCTCATAGTCGCGGCATTCGCTGGCGACCCTTCGGCATCCGACTAGCGCAAATTGTTGCCGCAGCGCTGGCAATTACAATTGCCACCTATCAATTTACCCCGGACAGCTTTGTATTCTTTGGTATACTCCATCAAATTGCGGCTGCGAGCCTTCTTGGCCTGCTTTTCTTGCGCTTGCCAGCATTTATCATCGCTTTCGCCGCTGCTGGAGTTGTTGCCGCGTCCCATTTTCTGGCATCATCGGCCTTTGATGCCCCGTGGCTATGGCCGCTGGGTCTTTCCGAAATTACGATCCGCTCCAATGATTTTGTACCGATATTTCCCTGGTTCGGAGCGGTATTGGTGGGGATGGCCCTCGCCAAAACATTCCAGCATCTCAATTTGCTGACCTTGTTTGCGGGCAATATCAAACCGGCTTGGCTGGACAAAGGGCTGCGCTTTATCGGTCGCCATAGCCTTGCCTTCTATCTGATTCATCAACCTGTGCTTATCGGTTCTGTCTACGTTATTTCGCAGATTTTCCCCCCATCCCTGCCTGCCAGCCGCTATGCGGGTGAATGTGTGCAAAGCTGCGAAGTGACCTATGACAAGGCCCTTTGCGAAAACTTCTGCGGATGTGTCGTGGGTAGATTTCAGGCAGACGGAATATTCGCTGACGCACTATCGGGAAAGCGAAATCCGCAAACCGATCCGCAAATGCAGGAAATCCAGCAGATTTGTCTTAACGAAACCGGTCAGTGAGACTTCAGGTATTAACGCCCAGCTCAGCGAGCCGCTCAATGCAGCCCTCTTCCACCTGATCTAGTTCTGCCAAGGTTTCTTCGATATCCCGGCGCTTCTGGCGCAGCTCACTGCGTTTTTCTTCCACGCGCTTCATCATAAGATGAATCTGTCCAAGCTCACCGGGGGGCGCCTTGTACATCTGGATGATTTCCTGAATCTCGGAGATCGAGAAACCCAGGCGCTTGCCACGAAGAATCTGCTTTAGCAGATGCCGATCAGAGGGACGGAATAAGCGTGTGCGCCCGCGCCGCACAGGATGGATCAGGCCTTCATCTTCATAAAAGCGCAATGTCCGGGTTGAAACACCGAACTCCCGTGTCAATTCTGTAATTGAATAATATTCGCGGATAGCAGACACAGATCATTCTCTCTTTAACCGATTGAATGTAGTGGTCACGAATTTACGTAAAAGTCAATTGAACGATTGTACTCGGTTGAAAACTTTGGTGCATAACAACTTTTATTTGAAGCCAAACCACCATGTTGCAAGGCCGAGAAATGACGAAAAGCCAACCACATCGGTGATTGTTGTCACGAATACCGCTGAGGCAATCGCCGGATCTGCGCCGAACCGGTGGAGGAGCAGCGGAATGAGGATTCCGCCAAGCGCGGCCGCCAGCATGTTGATTATCATCGCGCAAGCGATGATGCCGCCAAGATTGACGCTGCTGAACCAGAAAGCCGCGACCAGACCTATCAGTATTGCAAAGATGACGCCGTTGATCAGTCCCACGGATGCTTCACGTCTTATGATACGGCCAGCATTATAGATATCCATGTCACGTGTCGCCAGCGCGCGCACTGTAACAGTCATCGTCTGCGTGCCTGCATTGCCGCCCATGGAGGCAACAATCGGCATGAGCACGGCAAGCGCGACCATCTGCTGGATCGTGCCGTCGAAAAGCCCAATGACAGATGCCGATAGAAATGCCGTGAACAGATTGACCACAAGCCACGGCGTACGCGAGCGCGAGGTGGAAAGGATCGAGTCGGAAAGCTCTTCGTCGCCGACGCCGCCGAGGCGCATAATATCTTCCTCGGCCTCTTCTTGAATAACGTCAACGATGTTTTCAATTGTCAGAACACCGACCAGACGCTCATTTTCGTCGACAACAGCGGCAGATAGCAGATCATATTGCTCGAAAATTTGCGCAGCTTCTTCCTGGTCCATCGTTGCCGGGATCGCATGCCGTGTTTCGTGCATGATATCTTCGATCTTCGTATCGCGGCGCGTGCGCAAGATGCGATCAAGATCAATGGCGCCCAGCAGCCGAAACATCGGATCAATGACAAATATCTGCGAAAAGGATTCCGGCAGATCATCATTCTCGCGCATATAGTCGATGGTCTGCCCCACCGTCCAGAACGGCGGCACAGCCACAAACTCGGTCTGCATGCGGCGGCCAGCCGTCTCTTCCGGATAACCCAGTGAACGCCGGAGGCGCACTCGCTCGGTAAATGGCAATTGCGCCAGAATCTCGTCGCGGTCTTCCTGATCGAGATCTTCAAGAATGTAGACGGCATCGTCGGAATCGAGGTCCTGAACGGCCTCGGCAATCTGCCTGTTTGGCATTGCATCGACGATTTCGAGGCGGACAGCCTCGTCCACCTCGGTGAGCGATGCAAAGTCGAACTCATCGCCAAGCAATTCAACCAATGCGCGCCGCTGTTCTGACTGCAAGGCTTCAAGAACATGACCCAACTCGGATTGATGCAGCTTGCCAACATGCGAACGCAGAAACAGCACATCGCGATCGGCAATAGCCGCGCCGACGCGAGCGAGATAAGACGAGCGCACAGCGCCATCTTCGCCATAGATGTCCACGTCCTCAACGTCAGGCGCGGCATTGCTCAGGCGTTCTGTTTCATCCATTCTGTCCGCACCCGTCTGCTGGCATCAATCGTCGTTCAGGCAATACAGGCTCAAGCGGTGCTGTCTTCCCAACCGCTTATGGCCTTCACTTCCAGGAAGTCTTCAAGGCCCCAATGACCGCCTTCGCGGCCGATACCTGACTGCTTATAGCCACCGAAAGGTGCATCTGCCGCATGGCTCGCGCCATTGATACGCACCATGCCTGCACGAAGCTGCTTCGATACGCGTTTGATGCGCTCAACATTACCGGACTGAACATAGGCGGCAAGGCCATAGGGCGTGTCATTGGCGATTTCGACAGCCTCCTCTTCTGTATCAAAGGGTATCATCGTCAGAACCGGACCGAATATTTCTTCGCGAGCAATGGTCATGCCGTTGTTCACGTCAGCAAAAACGGTCGGGCGGACATAGTAGCCACGATTGAAACCCTCGGGACGTCCGGTTCCGCCGGCAATGAGCCGCGCGCCTTCCTTGATGCCCTGTTCTATCAGACCCTGCACCTTGTTGAACTGAAGTTCGGAAACCAAGGGGCCCATATGGTCACCTTCCTGCGAAGGATCGCCAACCTTGGTCGCTTTGGCCGTTTGTGCGGCAACTTCTGTTGCCTTGTCATAGACAGAACGTTCGACGAGCATGCGTGTCGGCGCGTTGCAGGATTGTCCGGTATTATTGAACACATGGGCAACGCCGCGCTTTACCGCTGCTTCAACATCCGTGTCAGCGAAAACAATGTTTGGTGATTTGCCACCAAGTTCCAGCGAAACCCGCTTGACCGTATCGGCAGCAGCTTTGGTGACAGCAATGCCAGCGCGCGTAGAACCGGTAAAGGACATCATATCAATGCCTGGATGACGTGACATAGCTTCGCCCACAGTCGGCCCATCGCCATTGACGAGGTTGAAAACACCTGCGGGCAAGTCAGAAGCGTCAATAATTTCCGCAAAGAGCATGGAGGACATTGGTGCAACTTCAGATGGCTTCAGAATGACTGTGCAGCCCGCAGCAATCGCAGGAACGACTTTCAGCACCACCTGATTCATCGGCCAGTTCCAAGGTGTAATGAGGCCGCAAACGCCAATTGCCTCATAGGCGATACGTACATTCTTGTTGTGTGCATCAAGCGGGCGTTCGAATTCGAAATTCCTCAGCGCGCGCTGAAAGGCCTTGAGGTGCCCCATTCCTGAAGCCGCCTGTTCTTCGAGCGCCATGGTCATGGGTGCACCCATCTCAGACGATATTGCCCTGGCCATATCGGAGAGGCGCGATTCGTAAATGGCGATCAGGCGTTCCAGCCAAGCGAGGCGATCCTCGCGGGTGCTGATACTCCACGTGGTGAAGGCATTGCGGGCAGCGATAACTGCTTTGTCCACATCAGCGGCAGAACCAAGAGAGATCGTGGCAAATGCTTGCTCGTCAGCCGGGTTGATCACTTCAAGCTCTTTGGCGACAATTGGAGCTATCCATTTTCCATCAATATAGAAATCGGTCTTGCGCAGCATGATCTGTCTCCTGCTCATTTGCTTTGTAAAAGGCGATTGTAACAAGACCGCCCACGATCGGCGGACGTCATATTGTGTGTGTAGCGAGGATAGGCGAAACGTCCAACAGGAATATCGAACAAAGAGGCGAAAATTGCGGCGCGCGCTAATTTACACCTTTATTTGTTCGCGATTGAACTGCCGTGCAAGCCGCAAAAAATTCCCGAGCATGGCATGACCATACTCGGTCAATACGGATTCCGGATGGAACTGAACGCCATGGGTTGGGTGGCTTGCATGGGTCAGCCCCATGATTTCACCCGAGCTGGAACGCGCATTAATCAATAATGGACCCGCTTGCGGTTCGTACTCCACGATCAATGAATGATAGCGTCCCGCTTTAAGGGGGCTCGGCAGGCCCTTGAAAACACCCGTGCCGTCATGCTGGATTGCCGACGAGCGACCATGCATTGGTTCGCGTGCCCGCACAACGCTGCCGCCAAACACTTCTCCAATACATTGATGGCCAAGACATATGCCGAGTATAGGAATTTCCCCGCTCAGCTGTTCGATAATTGCCAGCGACTGCCCGGCCTGGCGCGGTCCGCATGGTCCCGGTGAAAGGATAATGGCCTCTGGAGCGAGGTGCTTTACTGCTTCAGCTGATATGGCGTCGTTTCGAACCACTTTCGGGATCGTGCCAAGCTCTGCGAAATAGCGTGCAACGGTAAAAACAAAAGAATCGTAATTATCGATGATCAGGATCACGGCGCATCCTCTTCAAAAACGCTGAAGATGCGAGCGGCTTTATCAAGGGTTTCCTGATACTCGGCTGCCGGATCCGACAGCGCTGTTATCCCGCCGCCAGCTTGAAAAATAGCCTTGCCGCCCTGAAACAACACGGTTCGGATCCCGATATTGCTGTCGCAATTACCATTGAAACCCATATAGCCTATCGAACCGCAATAAATGCCCCGCGCCTGCCGCTCGATCTCGGTAATGATCTCCATTGCCCGCAACTTTGGAGCGCCGGTTATTGATCCTCCGGGGAATGATGCAGCGATCAGATCCATCAATGATGTGTTTTTGGCCAACTCGCCAGTCACCACCGAAACCAGATGATGAACGCTGGCATAGGTTTCCAGACCGCAAAGCACTGGCGTCAGAACCGAGTGTGGACGACAAACGCGCGACAGATCATTGCGCATCAGATCGACAATCATCAGATTCTCAGCGCGATCCTTTTCAGATCCAAGAAGCATGTCGGCAAGTTGCTTATCCTTCACAGGATCGGAAGATCGCGGCATTGTGCCTTTGATCGGCCGTGTCTCGACGTGGCTTCCAGTGACAGCGAGAAACCGCTCGGGTGAACTTGACGCAATAATGATGTCACCATGATCGAGAAAAGCAGCGAAAGTTGCAGCATTTTTCTGGCGCAATTGCTTGTAGAATAGCCATGGCGCATAATTTTCGGGAATGTTTGCGCTGAAACACTGGGCAATGTTCGCCTGAAAAATATCTCCATCGAGAATATATTCCACGACCCGGCTCACCGCCTGCATATAGCTTTCACGGTCAAAATTGGAGTTCCACTCCGTACGGGGAATGGCTGGCTTTCGTCCGGCAACGCCACTTTCCGATCTGGTGAGTTGGTCTAAAAACAGTCCTGCCCTCTCCGCAGCGCGCTCTGCACGAACACTTTTTTCCAGTTCCGGAAACCCGGTTGAAATCAGCCAAACTTTTTGTTCTGTGTGATCGAAGGCCAGAACGACATCATAAAAATTCCATATGGCATCCGGCATTGTCCCTTGTTCTGGCACTTCTGGCTTTGGCAATCGCTCAAGCAAGCGCCCGAATTCATAAGAGAAATAGCCTATCGCGCCTCCCTGGAATGGCGGCAATCCGGGTTGTCCCTCCGTGCGATATAATTCGAGACAATGTGAAATAGCGTCCCGTGCGGGCATACTCACCGGCTCATTATTCCATCTTACACTGCCCTGATCGGCGATCAGCTGACCGAACGGATCAGCGGCCACGTAGGAGTACCGTCCGAGGGATTCGTGACGCATCGCACTGTCGAGAAAGCTCAATCCTCCGAGCGCCCGCAAACGTTCGGCAACATCAACAGGCTCCAGCCATGGAATTTCACGAATATGCAAATGGCTCTCCCGAGAGTATCAGCGCCGGACATTAGATATTTTTACAGTAACATTGTGCGAGGTTCGACGGGGCTAACCATGAGGAAGGTGAGTTGATTTTAAGACAGTTCCTAAGAGCTGTTTTATAATGCAGTCAAACCACTTTCTTATGGCGAAGCCATCGAACCACGCATAATGCTGGTGCAAACATTATAATCGCTTAGCTTTTACGCGTAGACAAAAGGATACTTGTCTCTGTTGAGGTGATTCCGTCAATGTGGCGAATATCACGCAACGTTTTGTCAAAAGCCTCAAGGGTCTCGACCTCAATCTCAGCAACAATATCCCAGCGCCCATTGGTGGTATGCATGGCCCGGATTTCCGGGAAACCCTGAAGGCGGCGAATAACCTTCTCGCCACCCTGCCCGGCAACTTCGATCATGGCGATGGCCCGTACTCCATAGACACCAGCGCCAGCTTTCAAGGTGATTGTGAAGCCCTGAATAGTGCCATCATTGGTCATTTTGTCGATACGAGTGCGCACGGTGGCGCGCGATATGCCCAGGATTGTAGCCATCGATGAAACCGGCAGGCGGCAATCATCTCTCATCAATGACAAAAGCCGACGATCAATGTCATCCATACCTATCAAACCGATCAATATTATTAAGCAAACTGCTCATTATGTTGCGCATTTCTATCAAGATGCTGGCTTTTTGTCACCATTAAAAAATGCGAACATCAGGAAACGACAATCTGCGAAATGGCGACGATTCATGAATATGCACGGCAATTTTGATGATACTCAAAAGCAAAACCTGACCATTATCGGCGCCCCTATTGAAGAGGGCGCAGGTCGGCTTGGCGCATTGATGGGACCGGCCGCTTTGCGCACGGCAGGGCTTGTGCGTACACTTGAAGAACTCGGCCATGCTGCGGAAGATCGCGGCGACCTGCACCTTCCTGAAATATTGCCCAATGTCCCGCCGGTTAAAGGTCTTGCCCATCATATTGAAGAAATCGCCGCATGGTCGCGCATGCTGGCGATCGAAACCTATAACGCAATGAAATCAGGCTCTTTTCCGATTATTCTTGGTGGCGATCATAGTCTTTCCATCGGATCGGTCGGCGGCATTGCGCGCTATTGTGAAGAGCAGAATCGTGAACTCTTCGTGCTTTGGCTTGATGCGCATTCTGATTTCAATACGCCTGCCACTTCGCCATCCGGCAACATGCATGGCATGCCTTTGGCTCTTTTGTGCCGGGAACCCGGCCTCGAAGGCGTTTTCGGCGATGAACCGCATGGTTTCGTCAAACCGGAAAACCTCCACCTTTTTGGCATCCGCTCAATTGACAGCACCGAGCGCGTGCTTCTGCGCGAACGGGGTATTGATGTCGTTGATATGCGCCAGATCGATGAGTTCGGCGTTGCACCGCTCCTGCGCCGAATTCTCGAACGCGTGCAAAAGGCAAATGGCGTTCTCCATGTCAGCTTTGACGTCGATTTTATTGACCCGTCCATTGCACCCGGTGTTGGCACCACAGTGCCCGGCGGCGCGACCTATCGTGAAGCACATCTCGTCATGGAAATGCTGCATGATTCAGGGGTCGTCTGCTCGCTCGATGTTGTCGAGCTGAACCCTTTTCTGGACGAGCGGGGCAAGAGCGCTTTGTTGCTCGTCGATCTCGTGGCCAGCCTTTTTGGCCGCTCAGTTTTCGGAAAACCAAATCGCGTTGATCAGGGCACAACCGCCATCAATGCTTGAATATGGCAATAGGAGGATATTTTGCTGCACACAGCCGCCGATCTCATTTCTACCGAATCCCGTCTTGGGGCACATAACTACAAACCCCTCGACGTAGTGCTGGAGCGCGGTGAAGGTGTCCATGTGTGGGATATTGAAGGCAATCGCTATCTAGATTGCCTGTCTGCCTATTCAGCGGTCAATCAGGGGCATTGCCATCCCAAAATTCTAAAGGCCATGACTGAGCAGGCCAGCAAGTTGACGCTGACCTCCCGCGCCTTTCGCAATGATCAGCTTGCCTTGTTTTATGAAGAACTGGCGGCACTGACCGGCTCCCATAAAATTCTACCCATGAACAGCGGCGCGGAAGCTGTCGAAACAGCGATCAAGGCCGTTCGCAAATGGGGTTATGAAGTAAAAGGCGTTCCGGAAAACAGTGCGGAAATCATCGTCTGTTCCGATAATTTTCATGGCCGGACCATGGGAATTGTTGGCTTCAGCACAGATCCTTCAGCGCGAGAAAACTTCGGACCATTTGCTCCCGGCTTCAAGGTGGTTCCCTTTGGCGACATCGATGCGTTCAGCGCCGCCTTGACCCCTAATACTGTTGCCTTCCTTGTTGAACCCATTCAGGGCGAAGCTGGCGTTATCATTCCACCCCAAGGCTATTTCACTAAAGTGCGCGAGCTTTGCACCAGCAATAATGTGACGCTTATTCTTGATGAAATCCAGACAGGGCTTGGCCGGACAGGCGCGCTACTTGCTGAAGAACATGAAGGCATCGAAGCCGACGTAACGTTAATAGGAAAAGCGCTTTCCGGCGGTTTTTATCCGGTTTCTGCCGTTCTTTCCAATACCGACGTGCTTGGCGTTCTAAAGCCTGGTCAGCATGGCAGCACGTTTGGCGGAAACCCGCTTGCCTGCGCAATTGCCAGAGCAGCGCTCCGCGTCCTTACAGAAGAAGGCATGATCGAGAATTCCCGGGTCGAAGGTCAGTACTTCCTTGAACAGCTAAAGGGCATTCGTAGCAACATCGTGCGGGAAGTCCGTGGCCGTGGGTTGATGCTGGCCGTCGAATTGCATCCTGAAGCCGGTGGCGCAAACCGCTTCTGCTATGAGCTGAAAGAGCGTGGCATTCTTGCCAAGGATACCCATGGCGACACAATCCGCATTGCCCCGCCTTTAGTTATCAAGCGCGATCAGGTGGATTGGGCGCTCGAACAATTTGATGAGGTATTGACAAGGCTCAACTAACACAAAACCAAAGCTGCTCTGTACTCTGAGTTGTGCGGAGCAGTTTTAGATAGCTGGCCGGTAAGTAGCCAGTTTCAGCCCAAACCCGATGAAAACAACGCCTGTCACCCCCTTGAGCCAGCGCTGGAATTTTCCTTGCCGTGTGAAGGCCGTCAGCTTTGAAAAAAGAAACACAATCGAGCCGAACCAGACAATATTGATCATGGAATGCAGGAAAACGAGCAGAAAAGCCGATGCTACGGGATGAGCATTCAAAGGAATGAATTGCGGGAAAACCGCAAGATAAAACATTGATACTTTGGGATTCAGGCCATTCGTCAGCAACCCCTCGAAGAACGCCTTCAAAAGAGTACGCTGACGCTTTGCGGGGGCGATCCTGGGTGCAGTTTCAACACCCTTGAAGGCAGCCATCAGCGCCTTAATTCCGATCCAGCACAAATAAGCCACGCCAATATATTTGACGATCATAAATGCCGTTGCGGATTTCATGACAATGATGGAAATACCCAGAATTGACAAAGCGCCATGTATGTAAAATGCGGTAAAGAATCCCGCAATATTGGCAAATCCGGCTGCGCGGCCAGAGGTCGGAACCGTCTTGGCAATCAACATGCCGTTGGGTCCGGGTGACGTGACCAAAAGCGTGGCAGTGATCACGAAGGCAAATATTACTGACCAGCTCATATGCGTCACCATCCTTTTGCTTTTGCATATATCTGACAAATGAACACGAATTAGTCACTGCGAATCTTGTCACGGTGGCATGTTCAGCCGGGCATTCCACGTAAATCACGTTTCGGCTGCAAATTGAACGGTCACTTTTTGGTGCCTCGGACACTGAAATGTGCGTTCTTCACAATGCGAGTCGACAAGCTTACCTACAGTCTAGTTTGAAAACGAAGAGCACAATCATGGAACTTGGCATTTATACATTTGCGGGTATGAGCCCGGACCCAACAACCGGTGTTGCGATTGATGCTCATCAAAGGATGCAGAATCTCATTGAAGAGATGGAACTGGCGGATCAGGTTGGGCTGGATGTATTTGGTATTGGAGAGCATCACCGCCCTGATTTTGTTATCTCTACGCCTGCAGTAGCGCTCGCCGCTGGCGCTGCCCGCACCAAGAATATTCGCCTTACCAGCGCCGTTACCGTTCTGAGTTCAGAAGACCCGGTACGGGTGTTCCAGGAATATGCCACACTTGATCTGATTTCGTCTGGCCGCGCTGAGATCATGGCCGGACGCGGCTCCTTCATCGAGTCTTTCCCTTTATTCGGATATGATCTTCGCGATTATGATGAGCTTTTCACAGAAAAACTCGATCTATTGCTGAAACTACGCGAAAGCACGCGTGTGACATGGCACGGCAAATTGCGGGCACCATTGGATAACATCGCTGTATATCCCCGCCCGGTGCAAAATCCCTTGCCCGTATGGATTGCTGTCGGTGGAACGCCGGAATCGGTTGTCAGAGCCGGCACGCTGGGACTGCCGCTTGCCGTTGCGATCATCGGCGGCGAGCCGCATCGCTTCGCGCCTTTGGTTGAACTCTATCGTGAATCGGGAAGCAAAGCTGGACATTCCCCGGAGACGCTCAAGGTTAGTATCAACTCGCATGGCTATGTGGCTGATACGTCGCAAGAAGCCGCTGATGGATACTGGCCATCTTACGAAGTTGTCATGAATAAAATCGGCCGCGAACGTGGCTGGCCGCCAAGCAATCGCGCGCAATATGAAGCTGGACGCACGCCTCGGGGCGCCCTCTTGGTTGGTTCTCCGCAAGAGATCATCGACAAGATCATGCTGCAGTATAATTACTTCAAACATGATCGCTTCATGTTGCAGATTGATCTTGGCAGCTTGCCGCATAAGAACACGCTCAAAGCGATTGAGCTTTACGGTACGAAGGTAGCGCCGGTCATCCGCAAAGAGCTTGGTCGGCTTGGCTGAGCTAGACCGGATTTAGTCCAAAACCCTGCAACAGACGCCGCGTTGGAAAGTCCGGCAAGCCCGAGGTGAACACGGCGATATCGTCACCATGTTCCGGCTCCACACCGTCGACATTGGGCTTGAGCAAGGATAATGCCCGCCTTGCTATGGCTTCAGCTGGATCAAGCCAATCCACGGGCCAGGGAGCAAGGCGGCGAAATACATTGACCAGTAGCGGATAGTGGGTGCAAGCCAACACCACGATATCCGTACGCTTGCCGTCCTTCTCGTAGAAGCACGGCATAATTTCATCCAGCAGTGCTGCATCATCCAGCTTATCGCCACGCATGTGCATTTCAGCCATTCGGGCGAGTGTTTGACTGCCGACAAGCCTCACGTGGCATTTTGTGGCAAAAGACTGGATGAGATCACGCGTATAGGCGCGTTTCACAGTGCCCGGCGTTGCCAGAACGCTGATCAGACCTGAAGACGTTCGTTCGGCTGCTGGTTTGATCGCGGGAACTGTGCCCACAAACGGCACTGCTGGAAATGCTTTACGCAAATCATCCAGCACGAGTGTCGATGCCGTATTGCAAGGAATGATCACTATTTCAGGATCATAGGTTTTGATGAAACCATCGAAAAGGCCGATGATACGCTGCTTCAAAGCCTCTTCTTCCCAATCGCCATAAGGAAAACCGGCATCATCGGCGATATAGACAAAGCGGCGATCTGGAATGAGCACCCTCGCCTCGCGCAGGACTGTAAGACCTCCAATACCACTGTCAAAAGCAATAATTGGTCTGTCGCTGGCCGTATTATTCATCGCTTGATGAATCCCTGTCCAAAGTTTGCATGTCATTTTCTGGCGGCATGGACTTTTCGCGCTTGCGCCCCTCGGGCGCGCCGGAACCGCGCGGGGTCTTTGGACTGAAGTAATCCAGCGAAACAACAACGCCGCGTAGCAGTCTTAATTCTGACTCGGAAAAACCAGCTCGCGTCAGTACTCCGCGCAGATTATTGACCATAATCTCCTTACGCGCCATGGGACGGAAGTAACCGCGAGCTTGAAGCGCATCTTCAAGATGGTTGAAAAATCCTTGCAATTGCTCTTTCGGAGCAGGCTCAAGTTCCGGGCCGCGAAAGGCCGTATCGGTTTCCTTTGCAAGTCCTGATTTCATCCACTCGTAAGACATGAGGAGCACTGCCTGCGCGATATTCAACGAAGAAAAAGCCGGATTGACGGGAAAGGTCACAAGTTCATCAGCGAGGCTGATTTCGTCATTGTTGAGGCCGAAACGTTCGCGACCAAACAGAATTCCGGTTTTTTCTTTATTGTTGAAACGTTGCCGCAATATCTGTCCAGCTTCAACAGGACCACGCACCTGCTTGAAAGCGTCACGTTCGCGAGCCGTGGTCGCATAGACAAAATGCAAATCCTTGATCGCCGAAGCCAGATCATCAAAAACCTTTGCATTATCGATAATATGATCGGCACGACTGGCAGCCGAACGCGCCTTCTCATTTGGGAAGGTTTCGCGCGGCTTGACCAATCTCAACTCGGCCAGTCCAAAATTTGCCATTGCCCGCGCCACCATGCCGATATTTTCCGGCAATTGCGGCTCTACCAGAATAATTGCCGGGCCTTCCGCAATAAGGGTGCGCTGTCTGTCAGTTCCGGCCATTTTCAATCCTTGCTTTGATTGCGCCGTAATAGCTCGCGTTTTTTTTACACAAAACCCCAAAAATCTTATTTTGACTGCTGGAGAAGGATTTTGCGCCATTAAAAGCGTTGCGGCGACCTTTGGGCATCAAAAAACAAGCATGGCGTTGTGATGCAATCCAACTGTTTGCGCGAAACCATGTGCGAGCGTCTTTGCGTAACTGTTTTCCAATGCTATAGGGGCGCGAACCCTCAATCAAACCAAAGCCGGCATCCCAAACCCGGCAAAAAAGAGGCCCAATATTCATGGCAAAGATCAAGGTTGCAAATCCGGTTGTCGAGCTCGACGGCGATGAGATGACTCGCATCATCTGGCAATATATCAAGGAAAAGCTGATTCATCCTTACCTCGATATTGATTTGAAATATTATGATCTGGGCATGGAACACCGCGATGCAACGGATGATCAGGTAACGATCGACGCTGCAAACGCTATCAAGCAATATGGTGTGGGCGTAAAGTGCGCCACCATTACGCCTGACGAACAGCGCGTTGAAGAATTTGGCCTGAAGAAGATGTGGAAGTCGCCTAACGGCACCATCCGCAATATTCTTGGCGGCGTTATTTTCCGCGAGCCTATCATCGCCAAAAACGTTCCCCGTCTGGTTCCAGGCTGGACACAGCCAATCATAGTTGGCCGTCATGCCTTTGGTGATCAGTACCGCGCGACAGATTTCAAGTTCCCCGGCAAGGGCAAGTTGTCGATCAAGTTCGTCGGCGAAGATGGCCAGACCATTGAGCACGATGTCTATGACGCACCAAGCGCTGGTGTAGCCATGGCCATGTACAATCTTGACGACTCAATTCGCGATTTTGCGCGTGCATCATTGAACTACGCATATAATCGCGGCGTTCCTTGCTATCTGTCGACTAAGAATACAATTCTCAAAGCCTATGACGGCCGCTTCAAGGACATTTTCCAGGAAGTCTTCGATACGGAGTTCAAGGAAAAGTTTGCAGAAAAGAAGATCGGCTATGAGCATCGCCTGATCGATGACATGGTTGCTTCGGCACTGAAATGGTCTGGCGGCTACGTATGGGCTTGCAAGAACTATGATGGCGACGTTCAGTCTGACATCGTTGCGCAAGGCTTTGGCTCACTTGGTCTGATGACTTCCGTTCTGATGACCCCAGATGGCCAGACAGTGGAAGCAGAAGCTGCTCATGGCACGGTTACCCGTCACTATCGCCAGCACCAGAAGGGACAGGAAACATCGACAAACTCCATCGCGTCGATTTTTGCATGGACCCGCGGTCTGGCACATCGTGCCAAGCTTGATGGCAATGCTGAGCTTGATCGTTTCGCAAGCACGCTTGAAAAAGTCTGTGTCGACACCGTTGAATCGGGCTTCATGACCAAGGATCTGGCGCTTTTGATCGGCCCTGATCAGCCTTGGCTCTCAACAACAGGCTTCCTCGACAAGATCAGCGAAAATCTTACAAAAGCTATGGCTGCCTGATAAAACCACTTGAATTCAAAAGCCCCGTTCACACTGTGACGGGGCTTTTTTAGTAAATGCGGTCTTTTTTGCTCCAAAGCAATAAATATACGACAGCATTGTTGACATATTATCTATTTTGCAGTCGAGTGCCTGCAAAATTGCGGAGGAAGAAATGAGCAATCGCAACGACCGATATTCAACGCGCATCGATAATATGCGTGCTTCCGAAGTTCGCGAACTGCTCAAGCTCCTGGATCAGCCCGGCATTATCTCTTTTGCCGGCGGCATACCTGATCCGGCGCTGTTTCCGAAAGATGCGATTCAGGAAGCTTACAACGCGATTCTGAGTGAAAATGCTGGCGCAGCACTGCAATATTCGGTCAGCGAGGGTTATAAGCCACTGCGTGAGTGGCTCGTTGGCCATATGGCATCGCTCGGTGTTGAATGCACGATAGACAATATCATCATTACCACGGGTTCTCAGCAGGCGCTCGACTATCTCGGCAAGCTGTTTATTTCGCCGGGCGATACGATACTTACCACCTGGCCCACCTATCTCGGAGCACTTCAGGCATTCAATGCCTATGAGCCACGTTATGATCGTCTGACACCGGAAGGCGGCAATACGACCCCGGCAGCTTATATGCAGAGCGCAGAGAAAGCCGGCGGGCAGGTAAAACTCGCCTATCTTACCGCTGATTTTTCCAATCCGACTGGCGAAACAATCGGACGCAGCGAGCGTGCCAAGCTGATCGAGCTTGCCCATGAGCTCGATATTCCCCTCATCGAAGATGCCGCTTACCGGTCACTGCGGTTCAACGGCGAGAACGCCCCTTCCATGCTTGCTCTCGATATTGAGCGCGAGGGAGACATTGACAAGACGCGGGTTATTTACTCCGGCAGTTTCTCAAAAACCCTGACGCCCGGCCTTCGAGTGGGCTGGGTTTGTGCGGCAAAGCCCATCATCTCCAAGCTGGTCCTGATTAAACAGGCTGCCGATTTGCACAGCCCGACAATCAACCAGATGGTTATTCACCATGTGGCTGAGCGGCATTTCGACCAACAGGTCAGCAAGGCCTGCGATAGCTACAGGCTGCGCCGCGATCACATGTTGCAAGCCTTACAAAATTACATGCCAGAGGGTGTTACCTGGACAAAACCGGAAGGCGGAATGTTTGTGTGGATGACGCTACCCGAACATATGGACGGTGCGGATCTGCTGGCAAAATCGATAAAAGAAATCCAGGTGGCTTTCGTGCCCGGATCCGCATTCTTTGCCGATGGCAGCGGCAAGAACACAATCAGACTGAACTACTCCCTGCCAAATGCCGAAGCCATTGATACGGGTATGGCCCGCTTGGGAACGCTTATCAAAAACCAATTGGCTGTTTGATAAGCGCCATTTTAATGAGCTCACACAATGTTGCCGGACATAGACAGTTCCCGGCGGCATTGGTTCAAAGATGATTCACAAATCAGTGCACAAGCGCGTTCCCGAATTGCAGATGCATGGTCGCCTTGACCGCAAACCGATTTTCAGCGCCAGCGTTGACCTTGCCCAAGGCATGATTGTGCAAATGCAGGTCTATACGAGCGATCTTAATGGTAATGCTATTGATCGCCCTCCTGCCCGGCCACAACCTGTTCTGCTGAAGAGCTTACAGATGGCGCGGCAGGTGGACCGAGTTTACTCTTGAGTTTCAGAGCATCGCGAAAGGCCTGTGGGTTCACCTTGCCAACCACCTTACCCGACTTGCCAACGAGCTCAAAGGCAAACCCATTGGACGACGCCTCCAGGAACTCTGCTTCGGTCAAGATCACAATGCCATTCGAAAAGACCATGCACGGCGCCTGAAAACATGGCTGCCTCTCGAAAGTGCCTTTGGTGAATTCAAGCCGTTTTCCAAAACTCCAGGCTTCCTCGAAATTAACCCTGTCAAAAGCCGCATAGACAGTTTTGAAGCCGTAACCGGCCGTCGTCGAATAGAATGGTTGAACTTGCAAGAAAGAGAATACTGCATAGTAAGCCGTGGCAATCGAACCATATGCCGTCTTGTCGTTCATATGAACATCGTTCACAACACTTGGTGGAGTTAAACAAGAACTCAGAGAAATCGAAATAAACAATAAACCAAGTATTCTCTTCACGGAATTCCCTAAATATTTAAAAGAAAATACAAATTTTGCGTGTGACTGTAAAATATACAATTCAATAAGATCAATAAGAAATATAAAGTATTTCAATGCACTT
Organism: Phyllobacterium sp. 22552; assembly: GCF_052044585.1. Lineage (NCBI taxonomy): Bacteria > Pseudomonadati > Pseudomonadota > Alphaproteobacteria > Hyphomicrobiales > Phyllobacteriaceae > Phyllobacterium > Phyllobacterium sp. 22552. The sequence goes on from NZ_JBQENG010000006.1 coordinate 259,824, forward strand.
ACAGAGTTTAAATAAAAACTCAAAACACGCAATAAACAATAAGTCTAATGACCAATATATGCCCAATAACAATTAAAAAGTGTACTCCTACCCGACTTACGCTCGGGTAGGAGTACGAAAATTAATTCAGCAAAGCTTGACGAACCGCAGAGACTGCCTCTTCCGCCTTTGCCCCATCGGGACCGCCGGCCTGCGCCATGTCCGGGCGACCGCCCCCGCCAGCACCGCCCAGCGCCGCAGATGCAATGCGGACGAGTTCGACAGCGCTGTACTTCCCGAGCAAATCGTCGGTAACGCCAACCACAGCACTTGCCTTTCCATCGTCCGAGACGCCAACGAAAGCGACAATGCCAGAGCCAACTGTTTTCTTGGCATCATCTGCCAATGGCTTGAGGTCGCGTGGATTGACCCCGGAGACCACTTTACCAAGGAAGCCCACGCCATTGATGGTTTCAGACTTGGCACCGCCAGATGCTGCGCCTCCCAAAGCGAGCTGTTTGCGCGCTTCGGTAAGTTCGCGTTCAAGCTTGCGCCGTTCGTCGATGAGTGCCGTTACACGAGACAATGCGTCGGCGGGCGATGATTTGAGTGCGCCCGCAATTGCCTTTACCCGGTCATCCTGCTCTTCGAGATAACGGCGGGCAGCTTCGCCCGTCAACGCTTCCATGCGACGAACACCCGCTGCCACCGCGCTTTCAGAAACAACGCGAATAAGACCAATATCGCCCGTTGCGCGCACATGCGTGCCGCCGCAAAGCTCTGTGGAATAACTTTTTCCGGCCTTTTCTCCGTGAAGCGCAGTGCCCATCGAAACGACACGCACCTCGTCTCCGTATTTTTCTCCGAACAATGCCATTGCGCCTTCGGCAATTGCATCATCAACCGCCATCAGCCGCGTCGAAACGGGTGCGTTCTGCAAAACAATTTCATTGGCAAGATCTTCAATGGCCGCAAGTTCCTTGTCGGAAATCGGCTTGGGATGTGAGAAGTCGAAACGCAGGCGATCAGGCGCAACAAGTGATCCCTTCTGCGCCACATGGGTTCCTAATGTTTCGCGCAAAGCCTCATGCAATAAATGCGTTGCCGAGTGGTTGGAGCGAATGCGGTTGCGACGAGCGCTATCCACGACAAGCTCAACCGCCGCATCTACTTTTACTGTGCCCTTGGTGACTGTGCCAATATGAACGAACACGCCATCATTTTTCTTCTGCGTATCGCTGATGGCGATGCTGAAGCCTTCACCGGTAATTAAGCCCGTATCGCCCTGCTGACCGCCGGACTCGCCATAAAATGGTGTTTGATTGACCACAACAGATACGGACTGCCCTTCGCCGGCACTGTCGACCGTTTTGCCGTTTTGAACCAATGCGGTGACAACGCCTTCGGCTTTCTCCGTCTCATAGCCGAGAAATTCCGTCGAGCCCACCTTGTCTCGAACCGAGAACCACACAGTTTCGGTCGCAGCGTCACCGGAACCTGACCAATGCGCGCGCGCTTCAGCCTTCTGCCGCTCCATGGCAGCGGAGAACCCATCGGTATCGACGTTGATGCCGCGCTGACGCAAAGCATCCTGCGTCAAATCAAGCGGAAAGCCAAAAGTGTCATATAGCTTGAATGCGGTTTCGCCATCCAGGCTGTCGCCCTCACCCAAAGATTCCGTTGCATCGCCCAAAAGTCCAAGACCACGCTCCAATGTCTTGCGGAAGCGTGTTTCCTCTAATTTGAGCGTTTCCGAGATCAACGACTCTGCGCGAACAAGCTCTGGATAGGCCTGTCCCATTTCCCGCACCAAAGCCGGAAGCAAACGCCACATCAGCGGATCGCGGGCACCGAGCAATTGCGCATGGCGCATGGCGCGACGCATTATGCGACGAAGTACATAACCACGGCCTTCGTTAGATGGCAGCACGCCATCGGCAATAAGGAAGCTTGCCGAGCGCAGATGATCAGCGATCACACGATGACTGGCGCGAAACTTACCTTCGGCTTTTACGCCGGTTGCATCTTCCGATGCCCGGATCAGCGCACGAAACAGATCAATATCATAATTGTCATGCTCGTTCTGAAGCACGGCAGCAAGGCGTTCAAGCCCCATTCCGGTATCAATAGAGGGACGTGGCAGCTCTATCCGCTCTTCCTTGGTCAATTGTTCGAACTGCATGAAGACCAGATTCCAGATCTCGATAAAGCGATCTCCGTCCTCATTTGCGCTACCGGGAGGACCGCCCCAAATATCCTCGCCGTGATCGTAGAATATTTCAGAGCAAGGCCCACAAGGTCCGGTATCGCCCATGGCCCAGAAATTATCACTGGTCGCAATGCGAATGATCCGGTCATCCGAAAGGCCTGCGATTTTTTTCCAGTATTCCGCAGCAGCGTCGTCCGTATGATAGACGGTCACAAGCAATTTGTCCTTGTCCAGGCCAAACTCCTTGGTGATCAAATTCCAGGCGAGAGAAATCGCTTCTTCCTTGAAGTAATCGCCAAAGGAAAAATTGCCCAGCATTTCGAAGAAGGTATGATGACGGGCAGTATAGCCGACATTGTCCAGATCATTATGCTTGCCGCCTGCTCGCACGCATTTTTGCGAAGTCGTCGCGCGGTTATAGGGGCGCTGCTCAACACCTGTGAAAACATTCTTGAACTGGACCATTCCGGCATTGGTAAACATCAGCGTCGGATCATTGCGGGGCACAAGCGGGCTCGACGCGACAATCTCATGGCCGTTCTTCTTAAAATAATTCAGAAATGTCGACCGTATCTCGTTGACGCCACTCATAATTCTCAGCCTCTGATCCTGTATATCCAATGCGGATTCACTACTTCCCCAAAATGAAGGGATAGAACGAAACGCTTGTAGCGATGCGTTCTGCCGCTGTCCAGAAAATCCCTCTTCCCGCGGCAATGGATTACAAAAAACCCGCAACCGTGAAGGTGTGCGGGTTTTTGCAACTATCAAATAACGCTGTTTATTGGCTTAGCCTTCAGCAGCATCCAAATTGTCATCATCCTCAATATCATTCGGACCCTTGTCCAGCATCTGCTCGGAGATCAATCCTGCATTCTGGCGGATTGCAAGTTCGATCTCATTGGCCAGATCGGGATTTTCCTTCAAGAACAATTTGGCATTGTCTCGGCCCTGACCAAGGCGCTGCGAATTATAGGAGAACCAGGATCCAGACTTTTCGACCAGACCAGCCTTGACACCAAGATCGACAAGTTCACCCGTCTTCGAAACACCTTCACCATACATGATATCGAATTCAACCTGCTTGAAGGGCGGAGCAAGCTTGTTCTTGACCACTTTTACACGAGTCTGATTGCCCACGACTTCATCACGCTCTTTCAGCGAACCGATGCGCCGAATATCAAGGCGAACCGAAGCGTAGAATTTAAGCGCATTGCCGCCTGTCGTTGTTTCGGGCGAGCCAAACATCACGCCGATCTTCATGCGGATCTGGTTGATGAAAATGACCATGCAGTTGGAACGCGAAATCGAAGCTGTCAGCTTACGCAGTGCCTGACTCATCAACCGAGCCTGCAAGCCTGGCAGGCTATCGCCCATTTCGCCTTCAATTTCGGCACGTGGTGTCAGTGCAGCAACAGAGTCGATAACCAAAACATCGATTGCGCCAGAACGAACCAGTGTATCGGTGATTTCAAGCGCCTGCTCCCCCGTATCGGGCTGGGAGATCAGCAAATTCTCCAGATCAACGCCGAGCTTGCGTGCATAGACTGGATCAAGCGCGTGTTCCGCATCGACAAAAGCGCAAATCCCGCCCTTCTTCTGCGCTTCTGCAATTGTATGCAGTGCGAGCGTCGTCTTACCAGAACTTTCCGGTCCATAAATTTCTACGATACGTCCCTTGGGAAGACCGCCAACACCGAGCGCAATGTCGAGCGACAATGAACCGGTAGGCACAGTTTCAATCTCAACGACCTGCTCGTTGCGCCCCAGCCGCATAATCGACCCCTTACCAAAGGATCTTTCAATCTGCGACAATGCCGCATCAAGCGCTTTAGTTTTATCCACCGAATTACCCTCAACCAACCGCAAAGAATTCTGAGCCATGTTACACTACCCCTGTGATATGCATGAAGTCCGGATGTTCCTGTTTGTGAACTTATTTGTATCTGTTTTGTTCTCATTTTGCAATAGCATTATGTGACTGAAATTAATATAGAAATCAATTTTGTTCTGATAATGTTCTCGTCATGACTGCCACTGCCGTCCACATTTTGTTTTGACCTGTTTTACCAAGCACTGGGGTTAAGACAGCTCGATGTGGTCGAATCGCTCTCATTGTTGCGTCGGGCGATTCTGCGGTCTAGAGAAAGAGGAACGCGATCAACGTCGCAACCTTCAGTTTTATCCAGGCAAGTTTTCAACCATGGCCACATATATTAAACCGCTGCTCTTTGCTGTCGGCGGTGCTCATCTCGACCGGCGGGGCCAAAGCACAGTACCTTTTGTTCCTGGAGCCTCCAATCCCGGAATTATGCGCGAAGAAGCCGGCGGCGGTGTTTTCAACGCCCTCAGGCTAGCGGTGCAGCGCGGCATTTCAGCTGATATTCTTTCGGTACGGGGTGCGGATCCTGCCGGAGATGCGGTGGCATTGGCAATGGAATTGGCAGGCATAAAGGACAGTTCTGTCGTGTTTATGGATCGGCCCACGCCAAGCTATACGGCTATCCTCGATGAAAACGGCGACGTGGTTGCTGCGATCGCCGATATGGCGCTTTACGAACTTGCGCTGCCAAAGCAATTGCGCCGGCGCAAGGTGCGCGATGCCATCTCATCCGCCAATGCGATATTCTGCGATGCCAACCTGCCGCCGGAAGGGTTAAAGCGCCTTGCCGAGCTGTCCGGCAGTCTGCCAATCTTCGCCTTGGCGATTTCCCCTGCAAAGTCTATCCGCTTGCGCCCTGTCTTTCCCGAGCTTGCTTGCCTTTTCATGAACCGGCGCGAGGCTTTGGCCCTTTCGGACCTGGAGCAAGATGCCTCACTTACTCAAATTCATGCCGCTTTACGCGATCAGGGGCTTCGTAGCGCAATTATAACCAATGGAGGTAACGCCGCGCTCGCCTTTAACAGCGATGACGTCTTTACGATCCAGCCGCCGGAGGTTCCCGGTATTGCAGATGTAACGGGCGCCGGTGATGCAGTAGCAGGAGGCACCATTGCTGCACTCATGCGCGGCGAGCCATTTGAGCAGGCGTGCCGCGAAGGAATGGCCGCATCCTTGCTGACGCTACAGGTCCACTCAGCCAGCCCCAAATTTTCACAACACGAATTCGACCAAGCGCTTGCGTGCATCCCCGCCGCAAATCCGCTCGCATAAGGAAGCGATAATGACAATGAACCTAAACCAATACACGGACATCTCCAGTGATGTGCAAAACGCTCTCGCGGAAGGAAAGCCTGTAGTTGCCCTTGAAAGCACAATCATTACACATGGTATGCCCTATCCAGACAATAGCCGCATGGCAGCCGATGTCGAGGCCATCATCACGCAGGAAGGTGCTGTTCCCGCTACAATCGCTATCGTCGATGGGAGATTGAAAATTGGTCTTTCCATTGAAGAGCGCGAAGCACTTGCGCAAGTGAAGGGAGCGATGAAACTCTCCCGAGCCGATTTGGCATTTGCGCTGTCCGAAGGCCGCACCGGGGGAACAACCGTTGCAGCTACAATGCTCGCCGCTCATCTTGCTGGTATCAAGGTTTTTGCCACCGGGGGTATCGGCGGTGTCCACAAGGGTGCAGAAACCAGCTTTGACATATCTGCGGATCTGGAAGAGCTTGGCCGCACGCCCGTTATCGTCGTGTCGGCAGGCGCGAAGGCAATTCTGGACATTGAGAAAACGCTCGAAGTGCTTGAAACAAAAGGCGTGCCGGTAGTCGTCTATGGTTCAGATACAATGCCGGCATTCTGGTCGCGGCAATCTCCGCTCAAAGCGCCTCTGCGCCTTGATACTGCCGAAAACATTGCTGATTTTCAAAAAGCACGTGAAGCCATTGGCGTTGTCGGAGGCATGTTGATTGCCAATCCCATTCCGCAGGCAAGCGAAATTCCTGCAGAAATCATGGCCGGCTACATAAGCGAAGCACTTTCCCGCGCAACAAGAAATGGCATTACCGGTAAAGCCGTAACGCCATTCCTGTTGTCGGAAATACTGACGATAACCAAGGGTGAGAGCCTTGTGGCAAACATCGCGCTTGTAGAGAATAATGCTCGCCTCGCCGCAAAAATCGCGGTGGCGCTCTCTACTCGGTAAGCGGCGAAATCTGAATCTCGACGCGGCGGTTTTGCGCGCGGCCGGACTCGCTGGCATTGCTGGCGACCGGCTCTGTCGGGCCATAGCCACGAACGTCGAAGCGGCGATTGTCGATGCCCTGCTGCGTCAGATAATTGGCAACAGAAAGCGCGCGACGCTCCGAGAGCAACTGATTGTGTTCCATACTGCCAGTTGAGTCCGTGTGACCCGCAACGTCGACAATGGTCCGGTCAAACTTGCGCAAGACAACGGCGACCGACGCCAATGTTGAGAAAAACTCGGGTTTTACCTGGTCGCGATCAATATTGAAGGTGATGGCGGACGGCATATTTAGAATGATGCGATCGCCATTCCGGGTAACGGATACGCCGGTACCTTGCAGCTGCGCGCGCAACTCCGATTCCTGTCGATCCATGTAATTGCCGATAGCACCTCCACCGAGAGCACCAAGACCAGCACCGATCAGCACGGCATTGCGCTGCGCCCGTCCACTGCCACCAACTGCCAGACCGGCAAGAGCACCAGCCGCCGTACCAATCAAAGCACCGCCCGCGGTGTTCGACATTTTCTGCTCGCCCGTATAGGGGTCAGTCGTTGTACAGCCTGCCAGAAACGTCGCCGCAAGACAGGCGATGGCAAATTTCTTAATCATGGAATCAGTCCCCGTTGAATATGGCAGCGAATATACAATTGATTTAGGCGAAAAAACGCCAACGAATTCCCTTGGCCTGTCCTGTCAATCGTTCAATATATTTGAGCGAAGTATGGCCTGAAATTCATTTGCTTCAATGGCATTGATCGAACATGCTCTGCCAGTTCAATAAATCAAGGCAGATACGATGACCGATAAAACACAAGCTCCCGTCGCAATCATAACTGGCGGAGGGCGCGGCATGGGCGCCGCCATAGCTCGGGAATTGCACGATCGCGGCTACAGGCTTGGCTTGATGTCGCCATCGGGCAGCGCTGTTGAACTGGCTGCCGAGCTTGGGGGCATCAGTATCAAGGGTTCGGCTGGCGAGGCGAGCGATCTGGAGCAACTCGTGAATAAAACCGTCGAGGCCTATGGACGTGTGGATGCGGTCGTCAACCACACCGGCCATCCGCCGAAGGGCGATTTGATCGACATAACCGATGAAAAGTGGGCCGCTGGCAATGATCTGATGGTTCTGAGCGTTGTTCGCATGGCGCGGCTTGTAACGCCTTATATGCTCAAGCAAGGCAAAGGTGCCTGGGTGAATATTACCACCTTTGCAGCATTTGAGCCAAGCTTGGTATTCCCTGTGTCCTGCGCGTATCGGGCTGCTGTCGGCGCATATACCAAGCTTTATGCTGATCGTTATGGCGCAAATAACATCCGTATGAATGCGCTTTTACCCGGTTTTATCGATAGTTTGGATCACAAGCCAGGCACCGGAGACAATGTGCCGATGAAACGGGTCGGCACAATGAATGAAATCGCAAAGACCGCAGCTTTCCTGCTTTCAGACGATGCAGGTTATATCACCGGCCAAAACATTCGCGTCGATGGCGGTATCACAAGGCATGTCTAGGCGAGGTTAACGCCAAAGGTCGCGCGTAGCTGTCGCTGCCCATTGGGGGTTATCGAGACAGCACGCGTGCCTTCTATGCGCTTGATCCAACCTTGATCGAAACAGTGGCTGCATAAAGCGGCACCAATAGCGCCTGCGAGATGGGGCCTGCGCTCGCTCCAATCCAGGCATGGCCGGCAAAGAATACGGCTGCTCTTTGCCGTAATCGTTTCAACATTTATTCCCGCGCTTTCAAACAGCTTGATTCCGCTCAATGTCACCTCGCCTGCATCGATTCCAAGATCAATATGACCGGCATCGATCAACGTATCTGCAATGGACACGCCAAGATGTCCCGCCAGGTGGTCGTAGCAAGTGCGCCCTGCCCGCAATGCTGCATCACGAGGCCCGGTTCTGACCGACTTGCCGCATGCGGCAGGTGCGGCCAGTCGCATGATGCTTTCAATCATCTGCGCCACTGCCGGGGAAGCAAGGCGATGATAGCGGTGACGGCCCTGTTTTTCGACCTGTAACAGGCCCGCTTCCGTCATGCGCATCAAATGACTGCTTGCAGTCTGCGCTGTAATCCCGGCCAACTGCGCTAATTCAGATGCGGTCAACGCACGCCCGTCCATAAGGCCGGTAAGCATGCTGGCGCGCCCCGGATCTCCGGCAAGGGCTGCTATTTCTGCAAATCGTGCATTGTTGGGCATGGTGCGGTTCCGTGTTGTCACTTGTGAGAGATTGAGCGAAGCAAGGCCATGTTGCTTCGGAAATGGTCGAACTATCAAGACGCATCGCAAAGTCTCCTGACAGGTTCAAAAGGCTGCAACACTTCGATCATCCTCGAAGCATCAATAGTTCTGCTCACTCATAGTGAAGACAGTCACAAAGGAGCAACGAAAATGCCTATCACCTGTTTCATCCAATATGAGATAGACCCGTTTCAGAAAGATGCATTTGAGGAATATGCCCGCAATTGGAATGAAGCGATTCCTCGCTGCGGAGCCGACCTGATCGGCTATTACGCACCACATGAAGGGTCATCTACGCTGGCCTATGGGGTATATAATATTGAAAATCTCGCCGCATATGAAGAATATCGTTCCCGGCTTATGGCCGATCCGGTTGGGCGTGCAAATTATGAATTCGCAAGGGAAAAACGCTTTATTCGCCGCGAGGATCGAACCTTTCTGCGTCTTGTGACCGGTACGAATGGAGGATTAGTCAAATGATAGCGGTGATTTTCGAAGTCGAGCCAGCAGAGGGACGCGGCAAAGATTATTTTGAGCGGGCCGCAAATCTGCGGCCAATACTCGAAACAATGGATGGATTTATTTCCGTGGAAAGGTTTCGCAGCCTATCGGATGAAAACCGCTATTTGTCACTGTCATTCTGGCGCGACGAGGAATCAGTTGCGGCTTGGCGCAACACCGAAGAACATCGAATGGCCCAAAGTGATGGCAGAGCCGGAATCTTTGCTGATTATCGGCTGAGGATCGCGTCCGTTATGCGCGACTATGGATTGCGTGCCCGTGATGAGGCTCCGCCTGATGCGAGAGTATATCATCACGCCTGAACGCTGGATCCGTGATTGCGTTGTGCGCAAGCGGGTCCAGGACCACGCATATAATGGCGCTCTGGCCGATAGCTTGGAACAACAAATTCACGGACGATACGAAGCGTATCGCGCAGCTGGAAAATCATCGTCATTGTCGTGTGCCTTGGTTCATGCTCATGCTCACCGGACAAAGCCGGATAGCGATCAATTAGCTAAAACTTAACTTAAAAAGATGAACGGCTCCTGAACGCATTTGGTTAAAATCATCTGAATTCATGAAAAATTAGCTTTAACCAGTAAGGCAAACTGCAGCGCAACGGGCTGAATTATGCCCGTTTTGCTGGATTTTCAGGCAAGTAACAAACGTCTTCGGTTAAGCTTTTCCAAACGCGAAACTGCCCCTATTCGTTAATTTACATTCGCACCCGTTCTGCCTTCGGATCATAGATCGGCTTCAACGAAGCCTCCGCCTTGACGCGCGTTCCGGCAATTTCGATTTCATAGGAGGAAGCCAATATTTGATCGGCAGTCTCACCCTTTGCGGGGACGTAGCCGAGGCCGACTGCTCCACCAAGATGATGCCCATAATTGCCCGATGTAATCGTCCCGACTATCGCGCCGTCGCGTATGATTGCCTCATTGTGAAACAGCAATGGTTCCGGATCGCTGAGGCGAAACTGCACAAGCCGCCGGTCAAGGCCGACCTCTTTCTTGTTCAACACAGCATCACGACCGATGAAGCCTCCCTTGTCGACCTTCACCGCAAAACCCAATCCTGCTTCCAAAATGTGATCTTCATCGGTGATGTCGTGGCCGAAATGCCTGAAGGCTTTCTCGATACGGCAAGAATCAAGCGTATGCAGCCCACAGAGCTTTAAACCGAGTTCTCGCCCTGCCTCTTCGATCTGCTCGAAAACATGCGCTGTCTGATCGGTCGAGACATATAGCTCCCAGCCAAGTTCACCGACATAAGTTACGCGGTGCGCGCGGGCCAGCCCCATGCCAATCTCGATTTCCCGCGCCGTACCGAATGGATTGGCTTCATTGGAGAAATCATTGGGGCTGACTTTCTGGATCAGCTCGCGTGATTTTGGCCCCATGAGGCAAAGCACCGATTCTGCGGCGGTTGCGTCTGTGATGACAACAAACTCGTCCTTGAGATGTTTGCGCATCCATGCCAGATCGCGTTGCAAAGTAGCCCCTGGCACGACGGCCAGAAATGACGTCTCGGAAAGCCGCGTGACTGTCAGGTCGCTTTCAATCCCTCCGCGATTATTGAGCATTTGCGTGTAGACGATGCGACCGGCTTCCACATCAAGCTGGTTGGCACAAAGCTTTTGCAGAAATGCAAGCGCATCGCGGCCCTCGATGCGGATTTTACCGAATGACGTCATATCGAACAGACCGACGCCGTTGCGTACGGCCAAATGTTCATCGCGCTGGTTATCAAACCAGTTTTGCCGCTTCCACGAATAGCGATACTCGCGCTCCTGCCCTTCTTTGGCAAACCAGTTCGCCCGTTCCCAACCCGCTACCTCGCCGAAAACCGCGCCTCGCGCCTTGAGATGCTCATGGATTGGAGAGCGACGAATATTGCGCGATGTTGCCATCTGGCGATATGGAAAATGATCGGCGTAGAGCAGCCCAAGCGTTTCAGAAACGCGCTCTTTTAGATAGCGCCTGTTCTTTTGAAATGGTTGGGCCCGGCGAATATCCACTTCCCACAGATCGAATGGCGCTTCGCCATCATGTATCCATTGTGCGAGCGCCATCCCTGCGCCGCCGGATGATACGATTCCGATCGAGTTGTAACCGGCTGCAACCCAATAACCGCCCAATTCCGGCGCTTCACCAAGATAATACCGATCATCAGGCGTGAAGCTTTCTGGGCCGTTGAAAAACGTATGAATACCAGCGGTGCCGAGCATCGGCATTCGGTTGACACCCATTTCGAGGATGGGTTCAAAATGCTCAAAGTCTTCCGGCAACTGGTCAAAGCAGAAATCTTCAGAAATGCCGTTCATGCCCCATGGCTTGGCAACGGGCTCGAACGCGCCAAGCATCATCTTGCCGGCATCTTCTTTGTAATAGGCGCATTCGTCCGGGACTCGAAGTACAGGCAACCGCCCCAATCCCTCAATTGGCTCGGACACCAGATAGAAATGCTCGCAAGCATGCAATGGCACAGTGACGCCGGAACTGGCAGCCAGATCACGCGCCCACATTCCCGCGCAATTGATCACAACATCCGTCTCGATTGTTCCCTGTTCCTCGCCCTTGGCCCAGGACACACCCGCAACCCGGCCATTCTTTTTAAGAACTTCGGTGACCTTCACGTTCTCAACGATCTTCGCGCCGCGCTGACGGGCACCTTTCGCCAACGCCATCGCGATATTGCCCGGATCACATTGTCCATCCAGCGGCAGATGCACTGCGCCCACCACATCCGCAATGTTAAGATGCGGATACATCTCTTTGACTTCATTAGGAGATATTTCCCGAACATCTACGTCAAAAGCCCGCGCCAATGAAGCTTGCCTATATATTTCGTGCTTGCGCTCTTCGGTCAATGCGACTGTAATTGATCCTACCTGTCGCATACCGGTGGCAACTTCCGTTTCAGCCTCGAGCTTGACGTAGAGGTCGGCGGAATATTTCGCCAGACGCGTCATGTTTTGCGAAGCACGAAGCTGCCCGATCAACCCGGCAGCATGCCATGTCGTGCCGGAAGTCAGCTGTTTGCGTTCGAGAAGGACGATATCCGTCCACCCCAGCTTTGCCAGATGATATGCAACAGAACAGCCGGAAATACCGCCGCCGATGATAACGGCCCGGGCCTTAGCCGGTAGAGAACTCATGCGCGGATTCTTTCGTTCTTTGGGTCCCAGAGAGGTTCGTCCGGATGGACCATTGCTTTGTATCGTTCGCCAAAGATTTCCACTTCGACTTCAGTGCCAGGTTCAGTCAATTCAGTTTTCAACATGCCGAGGGCAATGGATTTATCAATGCGATGCCCCCAACCACCGGACGTGGTTTCACCCACGATTGATCCATTATGCCAGAGCGTGGACATATAGGGCGCGTCACAATCTCCGGCTTCCACCGTGAGTGTAACAAAGCGTTTCTTCACTCCCTGCTGCTTTTCACTTTCAAGCGCGCTCTTGCCGAGAAATTCTGGCTTCTCCCATTTGATAAAGCGCTCAAGACCACTTTGCAGGGGCGTATAGTCGGTCGAAAGATCACCCTTCCAAGCGCGATAACCTTTTTCCAGGCGCAATGAATCAAGTGCAAACATGCCGAATGGCTTGATCCCGTATTTCTGGCCGGCTTCCCAAACCGCGTCGAAAATCGCCGCAGTATCATCAATTTTCGTATGAATTTCCCAGCCAAGTTCACCGGCAAAAGACACGCGTACTAATTGGCAATAGCGCCCGGCGATCTGTGTCGTCTGATGCGACAGCCAGGATTTCTCAAGGTCCGCATCGCAAATATCACTGAACAATGCGCGTGCTTTTGGTCCCGTGACGATTTGGCATGAAAAATCATCTGTAACATTGCTGATCGTAATGGCGCTATCTTTTGGAAGATGATTCATCAACCAATCGCGGTCATGCCACTCTGCAACACCCGCAGTAATGAGAAAGAATACATCCTCATCAATGGCCATGATGGACATTTCGGTGACAACGTGGCCCTTGTCATCCGAGAAATATCCGAGTCCAATACGGCCCGGCTTTGGCACAATCCCTGTGACGAGTGTCGTCAACCAGGCGCGCGCACCCTCACCGCTCACTTTAAAACGCGAGAATCCCGGCAGATCGAGAATGCCGACCGCATCGCGAACCGCGTGGCATTCTTCGCGGATGCGCTTTTGCCATGGCCCTTCCCGCGTAAAAGTCTGTGTCGCCTCTTCGGAAATATCGTCGCTGGGTTGCGCATACCAGTTTGCCCGTTCCCAACCATTATATGCGCCGAACTGCGCGCCCAATCCTGCAATACGATCATGGATTGGCGAAAGCTTTTTATTGCGCCCTGCTGGCCAAGTATGACGGGGGAAATGAATGGCATATTCGTGCCCGTAGACTTCCATGCCCTTGGCAACGCAGTAGTCCTTATCCGTAAAGCCGGTAAAGCGGCGTGGATCGCAGGACCACATATCCCACTCGGTCGCGCCCTCCATCACCCATTCTGCGAGCACTTTTCCTGCTCCTCCGGCCTGTGCAATGCCGAATGTAAATACACATGCCTCAAACGCATTGGGAACACCGGGCATAGGTCCGATCAGCGGATTGCCGTCTGGAGCATAGGGAATGGGACCATTGATGATTTTCGAAAGCCCCGCTGTTCCAAGGATCGGAACCCGGGCGATCGCATCGTTGAGATACCACTCCAATCGCTCAAGATCATCCGGGAAAAGCTGGAAAGAGAAATCGTCCGGCATTGGATCGTCTGCTGTTGCCCAATGCGCACGGCAATTGCGCTCATAAGGCCCAAGATTCATGCCGTTCTTTTCTTGTCGAAGGTAATAAGAGGAATCGACATCGCGGAGAAGCGGTAGCTTTTGGCCGTGCTCCCTAGACCATGCTGCAATTTCCGGAATTTCATCAAAGAGCAAATATTGATGGCTCATCACCATCATCGGGACATCGCGCCCGAACAATTTTCCAATTTCTTGCGCGCGATAGCCAGCTGCATTGACTACATATTCGCAGCGAATTTCGCCTTGCGGGGTTGTAATGATCCACTCTTCATTTTCGCGCCGCGCGCCTGTAGCGGGACAGAACCGAATAATCTTGGCGCCCAAATCACGCGCGCCTTTTGCCAAAGCCTGCGTGAGCTGTGCCGGGTCAATATCTCCATCATTGGGATCATAAAGCGCACCGGCCAGCTCATGCGTCGCAATGAATGGATAGCGGCCATTGATTTCGTCAACGCCCAGCACATCAATATCCATTCCTTGATATCGGCCCATGCTCTTGACGCGCTGAAACTCGCGCATGCGTTCCTTGGTATGAGCAAGGCGCAACGAACCGGTGACATGATAATTCATTGGGTAGTCAACTTCGGCAGCGAGCCCCCGATAAAGCTCGGCTGAATAACGCTGCATATTCATTACGGACCACGAAGCCGAAAATGTGGGTACGTTGCCCGCCGCATGCCAAGTGGAACCTGATGTCAGCTCGTTTTTCTCAAGCAGCACACAATCCGTCCAGCCTGCTTTTGCGAGGTGATAAAGCGAAGAAACACCGACCGCCCCGCCGCCTATGATGACGACGCGCGCCGATGTTGGAAAATCAGACATACATAGTCTCCCGCATTATCATGCTGTTTCAAGCCCGTGCGATTTCATCGAGGTACCACTGGATGTACCGCAACTCGTTATATTCCATTGGTGCGATTGGCCCCGGCACAAAGTAATGCGAACGAACACCCCGCGAGGTATGCTCGATAATCGTCTTGTCTTCGGCGGTGGTTACTTTCCACAACCAGGTAAGCTTTTCGAGATCGTAATCCTTGCCTTCTTCGGCATCGCCTCGCACCAGCCAGATCAACTCCATTTCACACGTATCGACTGTTTTCGGAATGAAGCGATAGATCATGCCATGGTCTGGATAGCAGACCAGAAAGCTCGTGCCTCCAAGGTGGATGGATGTTACCCCGCCATCAAATTGGGTGAAGCGGCCCATTAGCGGACCAACTGGCGATCCATCCTCGCTGCCGCTCGAAACGCCGTCATAAAGCGCATAGCGGAAAGTGTGGATTGCCTCATATCCCTGCGCTGAACTTTGCCAATGATCTCCCGTAGCAATATCTATACCGAGTGCGCAGGTGCGCTGCTCCATACGCGCATTAAGCTCTACGATTTTCTCTGCGGGCTGCTCCAGCGCATGGGTTTGCGAATATTCCGGATGAGCCGGACCGCAATGATAGCATTCGACGTAATTTTCAACGGCCAGCTTCCAGTTGGCATCAACTGGATAGGTCTCCCGATGTGCTACTTTGGCATCCGCCCAGCCATATTGCCCACAAGTCGTGCGCAGTGACTGCTCTACAACTGAAAAATCTAGAGGTTCGTCGGCAAAGCAGATGAAAATCAAACCTTCAGCAACACGCACATGCAGTTTTTTCAATCCATGAGCGTTGCGGTCAAAATCTCTCGGCATAAGCCGTGCAGCTCGTAGGCTGCCATCATTGGTATAGGTCCAGGCATGATAGGGGCAGACGAAAAAGCGCGCATTGCCCTTGGATTTTGTGCAAACCTCTGCGCCTCTATGGCGGCAGACATTCAGAAATGCGTGGATGGAACCGTCTTCCGTGCGCGAAACAATGACAGCTTCCGTATCAATCTTGAACAGCTCAAAATCACCGGCATTCGGGATAATGCTGGCATGCCCGATACAATGCCAATGGCGGCGGAACACACGTTCCATATCCCGCGCATAGATATCCGGGTCCATGTAGAAGGCCCGAACGAGACCATGACCCGCTCTATGTTCCGCGATTAGCCGATCAATCTTCTCCAGAGGCGGCGCAATTTCTGCAAATGCCTGTTCTGCACCCATTTTATTCTCCGAAAGCATTGTTCCCGGACGCTTGTTTTCTCAAAGTGCGCGTCTCAGTTTAGAATGATTCCGCATTGCGCAGCATTCAAGCGATGGTTACTCATAAAGACATGAATTATTCTCACCCGTCTCAATGTGAAAGTTTTCACCAATGATGTCCAAGCCAAGAATACCGCCGCTGGGTTCGCTCCGAGCCTTTGAGGCATCAGCGCGGCTTTTGAGCTTTCGGCTTGCAGGTGATGAACTTGGGGTGACGCAGTCTGCGATAAGCCACCGCATTGCAGAGCTTGAAACGATCCTTGGCGTCAAGCTGTTTGAGCGGCTGCCACGCGGCGTTTCGCTCACAGATGCCGGAACGCTTTATTATCCCTATATGCGCGACGCATTCGAAAAGATTGCGCGCGGCACGGCACTTATAAACCGCATCGGCACTGCAGACGATCTTGCCATCGAGACCTATGCGACCTTCGCCATTCGCTGGCTCATTCCGCGCTTGACTGACTTTCGGAAGATCAATCCAAATCTTGCCATCCGCATCGGTACAAGCCAACTGGATTGGGAATTGAACATCGATAGTTCTGATATTGGCATTATCCATACCACACGTCCGGAGCGCATGAATCTGCATTATCGCCAATTGGTAAAAGCCCAAATGTGTCCGGTATGCAGTCCGGCAGTTGCTGAGCGCATTACCGGGGATACTGATGCCAAAGCTCTTGGAAAAGTACCCCGCCTGGCACTTTACACTGCGCCGGAGGACTGGGGCACCTGGCTCGATGCTGCTGGTATCACCGACACGGCAAGAACTGATACTTTGAAGTTCGACACCTATCTTGCGGCGTTACAATCGGCGCTCGATGGTCAGGGAGTTGTCGTTGCCCCTGACTTTCTGGTCCAGGAAGATATCAAGGCTGGCAGGCTGGTCGCCCCGTTCTCGTTGAAGGTGCCACAGCCCGGTGCCTGGTATATGATCTGCCGCAAAGAGCGCGTTGGCGAAGCACGCATAAAAAAGTTCGAGAACTGGCTGGCCGATCAATTCAGCCGCGTCACTTCTTCTTGATGCCTATTGCCCGGCCTACGCGCTCAGGCCTTGGCAATTTCTCGTGTGCCTCTTTGTAAAACTCAAGCTTTGGCAAAACATCGTCTGGAAACGGCACCACTTTTGGACCATTCATATCAACATGCAATGACAGGACTTCCGCGGTCGCCGCCAGCCATCCGTTAACATGAACAATCTCATTATAGGTATGAAGGCGCTTGCCATCGAAGTCAATGAGTTGGCTTGTAACCGTGACGAGATGGTCGAGATGAATTTCCTGAACGTAGCAAATATGCACTTCCGCCGTGTATATCGTAAGCCTGCGTGCGGCGGCATATTGGGGCCCAAAGCCCAGCTCGGCCAGAAACTCATCGCCACCACGATCAAACACTACATTGTAATAAGCCATGTTCAGATGGCCATTATAGTCAATCCACTCCTTTTCCATGGAGATCGGTGCTGACCTGTATAATTCTCCGGACTGATGATTGATTAGCATCGAGTGCTCCTGACTCTGGAAATTGATGTTTTAGCTTGAAGCATGGATGGGCAATTCATCGCTTTGTCAAAAGCGACTCTCATTGAATAGGTCGAAACGCACTTGGCGGCTTGCCTTCAAAACTCCGAAATGTGCGGGTGAACGCTGCTGCAGAGGAAAATCCCGTTCGTGCAGCAATATCGGCAAGCGGCGACTTGGTATCGGTAATGAGTCTGCGCGCGACTTTCAAGCGCAAGCGCAGATAGTACCGCCCCGGCCCTTCCCCGACAGCTTTTGCAAATATCTTCTCAAGGCTTCGGGCACTAAGTCCGCATCGTTTGGCGATTGCTCCAACCGTCAGCGGCTGCTCGATATGACCTTCCATCAATCGGATAGCGACCGCTAGCTTTGGATGCACATTGTCCAGTCTTCCGAGTGAGATCAAAGGCTGTGCATCATTGGACGCATGGGCCTCGTCATAGATGAACACGCTTGCAACATCGAGCGCGACCGACATGCCGTAGCGCGAGCGGATCAAATGCAGCATGAGATCGAAAGTCGGCGATGCGCCGCCGCTCGTGAAAACCGGGCCATCAATGACATAGCGATCCGGTCTGATGTCCGCATCAGGAAACTCTGCGGTAAACTCCTCCATATCTTCCCAATGGGTGGTTGCGCGACGCCCGGTCAATAGTCCGGCACGTCCGAGCAACCATGAACCTGCCTCGATGCCGCCGATCATTTGATAATTGTGTACTGCCCGCCGCAAATTTGCAGTGAATGTCGTGCGTGCAATGTCCGCGGTGCCAAAACCCCCGACGACCAGCAGCATATCGCCCTTTTCCGATGCATTAAACTGACCGGAAACAGCGATAGGCAAGCCACAGGTCGTCATGGTGGGTTTACCGTCAAGGGAAACGACTTGCCATTTGAACAATGATGCGCCTGAAACCCGGTTCGCTGCTCGCATGGGGTCAATTGTCGAGGCAACACACATCAGGGAAGCGCCACTGAATACGAGAACCGTTACATTTAACGGCTCGGTATTGGGCAAAAACAGTGGAGATATTTCGTTATTCATCAATTTCAATTCGTATATCGCAAAGCATTCCTTGGCAATGGGGGCATGATCAGGTCAATAAATAATGGGAGCAGACAAATGGGACTTACCCCCAATCGCGAAGTATTTATCACTTGCGCCGTTACTGGCGCTGGCGACACGACAGGCCGTTCGGACAAGGTGCCGGTAACTCCCCGCCAGATTGCTGATGAGTGTATTGCCGCTGCCAATGCGGGTGCTGCGATTGCTCATATTCACGTACGCGACCCGAAAACTGGTAAGGGTTCACGCGATATAACTCTCTACACGGAAGTCGTTGAGCACATAAAGGCCTCTGGCGTGGACATGGTGCTCAATTTGACCGCAGGCATGGGCGGGGATCTGACGCTCGGCAGTGTCGAGCAGCCTATGCCGCCTTCCGCAGATGGAACGGACATGGCCGGCGCGACGGAGCGTTTGGAACATGTGGCTAAACTTCGCCCCGAAATCTGCACGCTCGACTGTGGCACCATGAATTTTGGTGAAGGCGACTATGTCATGACCAATACGCCAGCCATGCTGAAAGCAATGGCAGCACAGATTCAGGCGCTGGGCGTTCGCCCTGAAGTCGAAATCTTCGACACGGGTCACCTCCTTCTCGCCAAATGGCTCTATGATCAGGGTCTGCTCGATGATCCTGTTATGGTTCAACTCTGCATGGGTATTCCTTGGGGTGCGCCAGACGATATTGGTACATTGCTTGCCCTGACCAACAACCTGCCCTCCAACTGGACCTTTTCCGCATTTTCTATTGGTCGTAACCAAATGCCCTATGCGGCAATGGCGATGCTTGCGGGCGGAAATATCCGTGTCGGTCTGGAAGATAATATCTGGCTCGATAAAGGCGTGCTGGCGACAAACGGCCCATTGGTAGAACGAGCCGTAAAAGTTGCCGAAGGCATGGGAGCCCGTATTCTCGGTCCTCAAGAAGTTCGTGAACGCATGAAATTGACAAAGGGCTGGTAAAATCATGGCAAGCATTCGCAAGGCAGCCGCTGTCGGTGGCGGAGTTATTGGTGCTGGCTGGGTAGCCCGCCTGCTTCTCAACGGAATTGATGTTTCAATATTCGATCCCGATCCGGAAGCAGAACGCAAAGTCAGCGAGGTGATGAAGAATTCGCGTCGCGCCTACAAGACGATGTTGCCGGATGGGCTGCCTAAAGAAGGCAAGTTGACTTTTGCCAAGTCGATTGAGGAAGCCGTTGCTGGTGCAAACTTCATCCAGGAAAGCGTTCCCGAACGTCTCGACCTGAAACACAAAGTGCTGGCCGAAATAGATAAATATGCCGATGTGACCGCGATCATTGGGTCTTCGACTTCCGGCATTCTCCCGTCTGACATGCAAACATCAATGAAACACCCGGAACGTCTGGTTGTTGGCCACCCCTACAATCCGGTCTACCTTTTGCCATTGGTGGAGATTGTCGGAGGCAAACTGACATCTCCGGAAGCGGTCGAAAAAGCACGGGAACTTTACGCGTCTATCGGCATGAAACCAGTGGTCATTCGCAAGGAAATTGAAGCTTTTGTCGGTGATCGTCTGCTTGAAGCTGTTTGGCGCGAGGCTCTCTGGCTCATCAAAGATGACATCACGACCGTTGAAGAACTTGACGACATCATGCGCTACTCCTTCGGCATTCGCTGGGCGCAAATGGGTATGTTCCAGGTCTACCGCGTTGCTGGAGGCGAAGCCGGGATGCGTCATTTCATTGCCCAGTTCGGTCCGTGCCTGTCATGGCCATGGACCAAGCTCATGGATGTGCCGGAACTGACCGAAGAACTGGTCGACAAGATTGCCAACCAATCTGACGAACAGGCTCACGGACTTTCCATTCGTGAACTCGAACGCATACGTGACGACAATCTCGTGGCCATCATGGATGCTCTTTCCAAGCAGAATAAGGGCAAAGGGTGGGGTGCTGGTGCGCTCTATAAGGACTATACGAAGCGCCTTTCAAAACTGGCACAAAAACCCGCTCTGTCCAAGGCAGCAGCAAAGGCCGTGACGAGTAAGCCCAAAAAGAAGAAAGGCTGAAACAATGGATTTTGGTCTTTCGGAAGAACAACGCCTGATCGTTGATACGACGCGGGCTTTTGTCGAGAATGAGCTTTATCCGCATGAGGCAGAAGTCGAACGCACTGGCATCCTGCGAAAAGAACTCGCGGACGAGTTGAAGCAAAAGGCCATTGAAGCAGGCCTTTATGCGGCCAACATGCCGGAATCAGTGGGCGGTGCTGGTCTCGATACTGTTACCTGGCTGCTCTATGAAAAAGAACTCGGCCGCGCAAACTATGCCCTGCACTGGACCTGTGTCGGACGTCCGTCGAACATATTGCTGGCGGGAACTGACGCACAAAAAGAGAAATATCTCTATCCATGTATTCGGGGCGAGAAATCCGATTGTCTGGCCATGACAGAGCCCGGCGCTGGTTCCGATTTGCGCGGCATGAAAGCATCTGCCGTCGAGAATAATGGCGATTGGGTGGTGAATGGCACGAAACACTTCATAAGCCACGCGCTTGAGGCCGATTTCGTCATTCTTTTTGTGGCGTCAGGCGAGGAAGACACACCGCGCGGCAAGAAAAAGAAAATCACGGCATTCTTTGTCGATAAAGGTCATCCGGGCATGACCATCCGCGAAGGCTACCGCAATGTTTCGCACCGTGGATATAGCAATGCGATTATCGAGTTCGATGATTGCCGCTTGCCGCAAGATGCTATTCTTGGTGAAGTTCATAAAGGCTTTGAAGTGGCCAATACCTGGCTCGGGGCTACACGTTTGCAGGTCGCTGCGACCTGTTTGGGTCGTGCTGAACGCGCACTCGCTCACGCAATTGAATATGCTGCACAGCGTCAGCAGTTCGGTCAGCAGATCGGCAAGTTTCAGGGTGTGTCGTTCAAATTGGCTGATATGGCAACTGAATTAAAAGCGGCGGATCTGCTCACGTTTGAAGCCGGCTGGAAATTCGACCAAGGCACCGTTACGGATCAGGATATGGCAATGGCCAAGCTCAAAGCCACTGAAATGCTGGCTTTCGTTGCCGATGAAGCGATCCAGATTCATGGCGGAATGGGGTTGATGGATGATCTGCCGCTGGAGCGAATTTGGCGCGACGCCCGGGTCGAGCGCATCTGGGAAGGCACGTCCGAGATTCAGCGGCATATCATATCGCGCGCCCTGCTCCGTCCGCATGGCGCGTAACGGAGTATTTGATGGCGCATAAACTGGATCGCCTGCTTCGACCCAAGACCATTGCTGTCTTCGGCGGCCTTCAAGCTGCTGAAGTCATAAAGCAATCGCAAAAAATGGGTTTTTCCGGTGAGATATGGCCGGTGCATCCCAAACATGATGAAATATACGGATTGAAAGTCTACCGCTCCGTTGCCGACTTACCGGCAGGTCCTGACGCCGCATTTATCGGAGTTAATCGCTTTCTAACGCTCGATATTGTGCGTGAACTGCGCGCGATCGGAACGGGCGTGGCAGTCTGCTATGCATCGGGTTTCCTCGAAGCAGGCGCGGATGACGCCGACGGCGCAAGACTTCAGGAAGAACTGATCGAGGCGGCGGGTGAAATGCCGATCATCGGGCCTAATTGCTATGGGCTTATCAATTATTGTGATGGCGCTCTGCTTTGGCCCGATCAACATGGCGGCAGACGGCTGGAGCCGGACGAACGGGGCGTAGCCATCATCACGCAGTCGTCCAACATCGCCATCAATATGACGATGCAGACCCGCGGACTGCCGATTGCTCACGTCATGACGGCGGGCAACCAGGCTCAGACCGGCTTGCCTGACATGGCGATTGCCCTGCTTGAGGATGAACGCGTCACAGCGCTCGGTCTGCATATTGAGGCTTTTCAATCGGCATCCAAATTTGAACTACTGGCAAAGCGCGCCCGTGAACTCGGCAAGCCGATCGTTGCGATGAAAGTTGGACGCTCAGAACAAGCACGAGCTGCGACAGTTTCCCATACGGCTTCGCTGGCTGGTTCGGATGCTGCTTCCGATGCATTTCTGAAAAGGCTGGGCATTGCTCGTGTCAATTCAATCGCATCGTTCCTCGAGACGCTCAAATTGTTGCACGTGCATGGACCACTTGATGGAAACACGCTCTGTTCAATGAGTTGTTCGGGCGGTGAAGCCTCTGTTATGGCTGACAGTGCTGAAGGCCGCCTGGTTCACTTCCCTGCTTTGACGCCGGAACATCGCGCCAAAGTGAAGTCGACGCTCGGACCTCTCGTTGCGGTGGCCAATCCGCTCGATTACCACACTTTTATCTGGAATAATGAACCAGCACTGACTGAAACATTTACGACGATGGTCGCGGGCGGGTTTTCTTTGAGCTGTCTTGTCCTCGATTTTCCGCGCAAGGACCGGTGCTCGGACGTTGATTGGTGGTCCA
Organism: Phyllobacterium sp. 22552; assembly: GCF_052044585.1. Classification (NCBI taxonomy): domain Bacteria; kingdom Pseudomonadati; phylum Pseudomonadota; class Alphaproteobacteria; order Hyphomicrobiales; family Phyllobacteriaceae; genus Phyllobacterium; species Phyllobacterium sp. 22552. The sequence continues at coordinate 282,781 of NZ_JBQENG010000006.1, forward strand.
CTGTTCGCGGCTTTGAGAATGCATTGCGCACGAACAATGCTAAGGGCGCTATCGTGGCCTCATTGCCTGAAAACATTCCGGAAGAATATATGGCGCAGCTCATCGCCAAAGGCATTGCCCCACTTTGCGGAATTGTCGAAGCTTTTGACGCTGCTGAGGCGGCAGCGTTCATCGGCAAGGCTTGGGTCACAGAAATTGCTCTGCCGGTGGCTACTCCCGGTAAAAACTTTGGCAACACGGCAGCACCTGATGAAGCTCAAGCTAAAACCATTTTGAAAGCCGCAGGCTTGCCGGTTCCTGAAGGTCAACGCTGTACGACGTCTGCTGAAGCCGTAGACGTCGCCAATAAACTGGCCTATCCGGTCGCCCTCAAGGCGCTCGGCATTTCCCACAAGTCAGAGCAAAATGCCGTCAGGCTGAATCTAAAGAATGCAGATGCAGTCAAAGCAGCGGCGGACGACCTGATTGATCTTGGTTCCGGCATTTATGTCGAGCGCATGGTAACAGGTACAGTGGCAGAACTCATTGTCGGCATTATCGACGATCCGCAGTTCGGCCCTGTTATGACGCTGGGTACTGGCGGGGTCATGGTAGAATTGCTGCAAGACACGGTAACGCTGCTTCTGCCATCAAGCCGCAGCGATATTGAAACCGCTTTGCGTTCACTGCGTATGTTCCCCTTGCTTGATGGCTATCGCGGCAAGCCCAAGGCTGATCTGGATGCGGCTCTGGACGCAATCATGGGCATTGCTGCCTTTGCGGTAAAAAATGCGGGAAAAATTGTTGAACTCGATATTAATCCGCTATTGGTCTGCGGAGTTGGCCAAGGGGCCTGGATCGCGGATGCGCTGCTGGTTACAAAGGGAGAACTTTCATGAATGATGTTGTCAGAACGCGGCGCGAGGGAGGCATTCTCGAAGTTACGCTTGATCGGCCAAAGGCCAATGCCATTGATCTGACAACCAGCAGACTGCTGGGCGAAACATTCAAAAAGTTCCGCGATGATCCGGAACTGCGTGTGGCAATCGTACAAACCGAGGGTGACAAGTTCTTTTGCGCCGGCTGGGATTTGAAGGCAGCTGCCAGCGGCGATGCTGTGGATGGTGATTACGGTGTTGGCGGCTTCGGCGGCCTGCAAGAATTACTGGAACTTAACAAGCCGGTTATTGCTGCCGTCAATGGCATGGCGGTCGGCGGTGGTTTTGAACTCGCCCTTTCCTGCGATCTGATTTATGCCTCCGATCATTCGAGTTTTGCACTGCCGGAAATACGCGCTGGTACGCTGGCAGATGCCGCGACTGTAAAATTGCCAAAACGCATTCCCTACCATGTTGCAATGGACCTGCTCCTGACTGGCCGCTGGATGGATGTTGCTGAAGCCCATCGTTGGGGGCTGGTCAACGAGGTGCTGCCGAAAGACAATCTCATGGCACGCGTTTGGGAAATTGCCCGCATGCTTGAAAGCGGACCTCCATTGGTTTTCGCTGCCATCAAGGAAGTCGCGCGCGAAGCGGAAAGCATGGGCTTTCAGGAAGCCATGAACTGGATCACAAAGCGGAAATTCCGTACAGTCGACACACTTTATGCTTCGGAAGATGGGCAAGAAGGGTTCAAGGCATTCGCCGAAAAACGCGATCCCGTTTGGAAGGGAAAATGACCACTGACTACTCCGCCCTGATCGACGAGCAGACCTGGGCTTTCATTGAGCGGACCAATAGTTTTTATCCGCCAGATTCTACGGATCATTCCGTTGCCCGGCAACGCGAAGTCTACAACACCATGTGCCGGGCATTCTTTTCGCAATATCCAGGATCGGTTTCCTCGACTAACAAATTCGTTCATACCGCAGAACAGCGGATACCGATCCGGGTCTACGAAAAGTCTGATAGCGATCCAGAGGCTGTATGCCTCTATTTCCATGGTGGCGGATTTGTCGTGGGTGGGCTTGAGAGCCATGATGATGTCTGTGCTGAACTTTGCGATGCTACCGGCTTTCGTATCGTCTCGGTTGATTATCGTTTAGCGCCTGAACATTTGCATCCAGCAGCATTCCTTGACTGCCTCGCGGCGTTTGAACACGTCGCATCCACCTGCGAATTGCCGATCATTTTATGCGGTGACAGTGCTGGCGGAAATCTCGCCGCCGCGGTCACACATCATGTGCGCCGTCACGAACGTGCTCCCGTTGGTCAGGTTCTTATCTATCCCGGGCTGGGTGGTGAAACAGATCAAGGCTCGTATCTTACCCATGCTCAAGCACCAATGCTGACGACGCGCGATACGCTCTACTATGCTGAAATTCGCGGTGGTGGTTTTAATTGGTCAAACGATCCGCGCTTTGCACCTTTGAATGATCAGGATTTCAACGGATTGCCCGATACGATCGCCATCTCGGCGGAATGTGACCCACTATCCGACGATGGCCGCGACTATTGCAACAAAATCAGCGCTGCCGGGGGAAAGGCGCTCTGGAACAATGAACCCGGTCTTGTTCATGGTTACCTTCGTGCGCGCCACAGCGTTGATCGTGCGCGAGCGAGCTTTCGCCGGATCACAACCGCCGTACATTTGCTCGGCCAAGGCCGTTGGCCCGGCCAGATTTAACTTAGTTTCCAGCGCTTGCCATTCGCCTTGTCTTCATAGCCGTTTCCAGCCAGCCGAGTTCCATTTCTGGAACCGACGACAAGAGCAAATCCGTGTAATCGTCAAATGGCGGTTTCAACACGTCCGACTTCGGACCGTAGCGAACCACCTCGCCCCGATACATGACTGCGATGGAGTCGGATATGGATTTCACTGTCGCAAGGTCATGCGTGATAAAAAGATAAGCGACGTTTTCATCCTTTTGCAAATTCAAAAGCAGTTTCAAAATACCGTCAGCAACCAAGGGATCAAGCGCGCTGGTTACCTCGTCGCAGATGATGAGCTTGGGTTTTGCAGCCAGTGCGCGCGCGATGCAAACACGCTGCTTCTGCCCGCCGGATAGTTCTGCCGGATAGCAGCCAGCAAAATTTTTGCCCATTTCCATTTTTTCCAGCAATTCGGCAACGCGCTTGTCGCGTTCCTTGCCACCCATACCGAAATAGAATTCCAACGGACGGCCGATAATGGTACCGACCGTTTGGCGTGGATTCATCGCGGTATCAGCCATTTGATAGATCATCTGCAATTCACGCAGATCGTCGCGCGTGCGATTGGCAAGTCGCGCCGATAATGTTCTGCCTTCAAAGGTGATCGCCCCTTCCATCGGCGGCAAAAGCCCAGTGATGACGCGAGCAAGTGTTGATTTACCAGAACCGGATTCACCGACCACAGCCAAGGTCTGACCAAGATGTATATCGACAGAAACGTTCTTGAGCACTTTGACCAATCCGCCGCCATAGGCAGCGGTGATGTTCCTCACCGATAGAATTGGCTTGTCGGCGGGACTTTTTTGTTCGTGCGGAATGTGATGCACGGACACAAGCTGTTTTGTATAGGCTTGGCGCGGCGCTTTGATTATCTGTTGTGTATCTCCGTATTCGACCTGTTTGCCATGGCGCAAGACGAGAATGTCGTCAGCGACCTGTGCAACCACAGCAAGATCGTGCGTGATATAGAGTGCGGCGACATTCGTATCGCGGATTGCATCCTTGATGGAAGCCAGCACATCAATCTGCGTGGTAACATCAAGAGCCGTCGTTGGCTCATCAAAGACAATCAGATCCGGCTCCGAACATAGAGCCATGGCTGTCATGGCACGTTGTAGCTGTCCGCCCGATACCTGATGCGGAAAGCGCTGGCCAAAAGTTTCAGGATTTGGAAGACCCAGCTTTTTGAAAAGTCCGACCGCGCGCTTTTCTGCCTCGGCCTTGGTGCATATTTTGTGAAGCAGCGCGGCTTCAATCACCTGATCCATCAATTTGCGCGCAGGATTGAAGGCCGCAGCAGCCGATTGCGCCACGTAGCAAACTTCGCGGCCCCGTATCTGCCGCAAAATCTTGGCGCCGCCTTTCAGAATATCTCGGCCGTTCAACAGCACTTCACCACCGGTAATGCGTACGCCACCCCTGCCATAGCCCATGCTGGAGAGCCCGATTGTCGATTTGCCCGCACCGGATTCGCCTATAAGTCCGAGCACCTTGCCCCGCTCAAGCTTTACCGACACACCGTCGACAATAATAATATTCCTGGGCGGTTCTCCAGGCGGATAACTGGTTGCTTCGATACGCAGATTGCGGATGTCGAGAAGAAGGCCTGTTTTGTCTTTCAATGGAGCTTTGACCATTATCCGCGACCTCCCTTCAGGCTGGTGGTTCGGTTCAATATCCAGTCCGCGACAAGGTTGACCGAGATCGCAAGCACAGCAATGGCCGCAGCAGGTATCAAAGCTGCAGGAATGCCAAAGACGATACCCTCCTTGTTTTCCTTCACCATTCCACCCCAATCAGCGTCAGGCGGCTGGACACCGAGGCCAAGGAAGGAAAGTGCCGAAAGGAAAAGAACTGCAAATATGAATCTCAGGCCAAGCTCTGCGATCAAAGGTGTCAGGGCATTGGGTAATATTTCCCGGAAAATAATCCAGATACGGCCCTCGCCACGAAGTTTCGCAGCCTCGACAAAGTCCATGACATTGATATCAACGGCTACTGCCCGGGCCAGCCGGTAAACGCGCGTCGCATCCAATAGCCCCATGACGAGGATCAATGTCATTATATTTGCCGGCAAAACCGACAATACAACCAAAGCGAAAATCAACGTCGGGATAGCCATAATCAAATCCACAAACCGCGACATAAGCTGGTCAAACCAGCCACCAATGACTGCGGCAGCAAAGCCAAGCACTGAACCCAGAATAAACGACAGCGCCGTGGCCATCGCTGCAATAAAGATCGTGATGCGGGCACCGAAAATCATGCGTGATAACAGATCACGTCCCAGATTATCCGTGCCAAGCAGATATTTTGCCGACATTGGCTCCCAAACATCGCCAACTGTCTCACCTACAGGATATGGCGCAACCCAAGGCGCGAAGACCGCTGCAAATATAAATATCGCGGTGATGATAAGTCCGATCCACGCACTGATTGGAATATTCTTTGCATTCAACATTATGCGGGCCTCACTTCGGATGTCTGAGGCGGGGATTGGAGACAATCGCCACGATGTCAGCAATGATATTCAGGCTGACATAAACAGCCGCGAAAATAAGCCCGCATGCCTGGACGACCGGCACATCGCGTTTGGCTACATGGTCCACCAGATATTGCCCCATGCCAGGGTAGACAAAAATGACCTCCACCACCACGACCCCGACGACCAGAAATGCGAGATTGAGCATGACGACATTGACGATTGGCGCGATCGCATTGGGAAAGGCATGCCGGGTAATAATCTGTAAGGGAGAAAGCCCTTTAAGCTCGGCCGTTTCGATATAGGCAGATTGCATGACGTTCAAAATGGCGGCGCGTGTCATGCGCATCATATGCGCAAGCACAACCAGTGTCAGGACCGTGACCGGCAAGGCAATGGCGCTGAGCCTTTCACCCAGCGGCATGCCTTCATAAACCGTTGAAACACTTGGGAACCATTGCAGACGAACGGCGACAAAGTAGATCAGCAGGTATCCGGTAAAAAACTCGGGCAACGAAGTTGAGGCCAGACCGAGGCCGGAAATGAGCTTGTCCACAAAACCATTGCGATAGCGCACTGCCAACAGTCCCAGACCAATAGCCAATGGAATGGAAACAATTGCTGCCCAGAATGCAAGGAACAAGGTGTTCCACAGCCTTCCTTTCAGTGAGCTTGCAATGTCCTGCCCGCTTGAGAGGGCCGTTCCCAAATCACCGGTCAATATGCCGCCAAGCCAATGGAGATAGCGGATATAGGCTGGATCATTCAGGCCCATATCACGTCGCAGGTTTTCAAGCGCTTGCGGCGTGGCTGATTGCCCGAGTATGGATTGCGCAACGTCTCCAGGCAGAATCTGGGTGCCTGCAAAAATCAGCACGGAAACTGCAAGGAGAAGAAGGATGCCCATCGCGATGCGTTGGGCAACCAGTTTCAGGACAGGTGTACTCATCTCACGCGGCCGATCAGGCGTTCAGCCAGCAACGCGACAATGCGTAACCGCCGCTCATCTCCTGATTGCCATCTGGTACCCAACCGCCCACCTTTGCGCTTGTCGCATCAATGAAGTCGTTGAACATTGGCACGATCACCCCACCCTCATCGCGCACGATGACTGACATGTCGCGGTACATCGACTTGCGCTTGGCTTCGTCCAGTTCGCCGCGTGCCGTAATCAGCATCTTGTCAAACTTTTCATTGAAGAAGCGCGTGTCATTCCAATCGGCGGTAGAAAGGTAGGCCGTCGAATACATCTGATCTTGCGTTGGACGCCCGCCCCAATAGGATTCGGAAAATGGCTGTTTGTTCCACACTTCTGACCAATAGCCATCGCCGGGCTCGCGCTTGACCTCAATGGTAATGCCGGCCTTTGCAGCGCTCTGCTGATAAAGCTGAGCCGCATCGACAGCGCCCGGAAAGGCAACGTCGGATGTGCGAAGCAATATTGGCCCGTCATGGCCCGACTTTTTAAAGTGGAAGGCGGCTTTATCAGGGTCGTATGCGCGCTGCTCAATATCGTCAGAGAATAATGGATAGGCCTTGTTGATCGGGAAATCATTGCCGACCGAACCGTAACCACGCAGAATTTTCTGCACCATGTCCTCACGGTTCATCGCATATTTAAGCGCCAACCGCAGGTCGTTATTATTGAACGGCGCCGTGTTGCAATGAGCGATGAAAACGTAGTGTCCCTTACCGGCCACGTTCTGAATGGTGACGCCCGGCACGCGCTTGACCAGATCGACAATCTTCGGCTCGACCCGGTTGATCATGTGCACCTGACCCGACTGCAGCGCGGAAGTACGTGCAGTTGCATCATTGATCACGATGATTTCAATTTGCTCGGCATGACCGCGCTTGTCGCCATTCCAATAGTTTTCAAACTTTGCGCCGATATGGCGAACGCCGGGCTCGTCAGTCACGACCTTATAGGGACCCGTGCCAATACCGGCTGTGGGCTTGTCCTTGCCGCCATTCGGCTGAATCATGAGATGGTAGTCATCCATCAGGAATGGCAGGTCAGCATTGGCTTCTTTCAGTGTAAATACAACGGTATCGCCGTCTTTCTTCACATTGGAGATACCACCCATGACGCCTAGCGCACCGGACTTGGAATTCGCGTCGGAGTGGCGTTCCATCGTTGCCACAACATCGTCCGGCGTCATGTCCTTGCCGTCGTGAAACTGAACGCCTTTGCGAATCTTGAATGTCCAGACCTTCGCATCGTCAGATGAGCCCCACTCTTCGGCAAGCTTGGGTTGCAAAGTTCCGTCGGGCTGGATCTCGACCAGTTGCTCGCCCCATTGGCGCCCAAACTTGTAGGGAACCTGACTTTGCCAGGTGGCTGGATCAAGACTGTCAGTCGATGCGCCACCCTGCATACCGGCTTTAAGCGTACCACCTTTGACCGGCCCCTCAGCCAAGGCTGCGCTGGTCAGGAGTGAATTGGCAAAAACTGTGGTTACGCCGAGCGCAGCGGCGCGACCGAGGAAATCCCGGCGCGAAAGCTTTCCAAGTGCAACCCTGCGGCTGAGATAGTCGAGTTCATTAGACATTGAATTCCCCTTCTTGTCTAAGACGCTTTGCGCCTTCTGGTTTTCTCTAATTATGCGACCTGATAGCTATGTATTTCAACCTTTAGATACTTCTCATGTGCGAATGCCGGACATTCTCATATGAAATTTCGATCAATTGTTTCCGCAAAATCACGCTCGAATACGACATTGTCATTCTCATAGGCCTCGATCCGGCCCGTGAGATAAAATTTGTGCTTGTCAGAATGCATGCTCGTAAAAGTCTCAGTTCTGATACGCCAATTGTCACGCCCCGAAATCTCGGTCCAATGGGTTTCACCCCGCGCCGATAGCGGATCATCGGCCTGAATTTCCCAGCGTTCACGCGCCACACCGCCATGGATCAGACCGTGATCCTTGTCTCGCGCTTCGCCGAAATCATCTTCGATCAACAGTACAATCTTTCCACTGACCTGATCATGGACAATTGAGCGACTATTGGCACTGTCGCGCAACGTCTCCAATTGCCATGGCGATGCTGCTTCCGGCTCGGCGAAGGTCCACTCGTCACCCTCAGCCATTGCCCGCGACGGAACAGCAATTGTTCCAGATTGAATTGTCAGACTGACGGGTTCCGGTGAAGGCCAGACCATTGGCCAGTAAGACGAGGATACGGCAACCCGCAACTTATGCCCCGCAGGGAGGCGATAAGCGATATCATCAAGCTTGAAGCTGATTTCATAGCTTTTGCCCGGCTCCAATGCTTCGGGTACAGCGTGATTATTGCGATGGCAAAGATTGAAAACACCATAGGTGATGCGTGTTGAGGCGCCGTCCGGATGCACATCGCAAAGTCGCACGGCAACCATGGCAACAGGCTTGTCGCTCGTCAGTTTCAATGTAATTTCGGGCGCACCGACAATATCCATCGACCGGTCGAGTTGCATATCATAGCAAACGGAAAGAGCGTCATCGCGGCGCTGATCGCCTGGCATTTCCGGACCCAGCCAGATCGCGCAGTATTCGCCTCCCATCATCCCGCAATCCTGCGGCGATGACACCAGATGCGAAAAGGCGTCTGAAGGCTGCCCTGACAGGCTCTTGTCGTCGTGAAGGTGAAACAGCGCAGTTCCAATAGTTTGCGATGGCCATTGTTCTTCTGCAATCCAGCGACCAGGCCGCTCCGTATACCAGCTTTTAGGCCGTACAGAATCCATCAGATAGCCGCGATAGGCCGGATCATTCTCAACGCCGGTATCAATGTCCTTAAGCCATCGATCCCACCAGCGCAGAGCCTCTTGGAGAAAGCCGATACGCGGACCCGGCACCGCAAAATGCGGATATTTATGCACCCAAGGCCCTATAATACCTTTTACCGGTGCAGTAATTCCCGTCATCAATCTGGATACCGCATTCTTATAAGCGTCGCCCCAGCCGCCGATCGCAAGTGTCGCGGCCTTTATCTTCGAAAAATCTTCGCAAACGGAGCCGCGCTGCCAATAGCCATCGCGTGTCTGGTGATTCAACCAGACAGCAGGCAAAAATGGCTCATTGTCCAAGCGCTCGAGCCACATATCCCGCCATTTTTCCCCAACCAAGGCCGGATCAGGCGCTCTGGATGAATAGGACAGCATCGTTGCGCCCCAACCCAGATTTTCATTCAGCAGAAGACCGCCCTTATAGTGAATATCGTCGGCATAACGATCATCGGTCGAACAAAGCGTAATGATGGCTTTGAGTGCATCCGGTTGCATTGCCGCCACTTGAAGCGAGTTAAAACCGCCCCAGGAAATGCCCATCATGCCAACCTTGCCGGTCGACCAGGATTGAGCCGCAATCCATTTGATGACATCGCAGGCATCCTGCAATTCCTGTTCGGAATATTCGTCTTCCATCAATCCTTCGGAATCGCCATTCCCGCGCATATCAACACGCAAGCAGGCATAGCCATGCCCGGCAAAATAAGGATGGGTCAGATTATCGCGCGCGGTCGTTCCGTCACGTTTGCGATATGGCAGAAATTCAAGAATGGCCGGAACAGGATTTTCGTCAGCTTCCTCGGGCATCCAGACCCGCGCTGAAAGGCGGCAGCCGTCGGGCATGACGATGCCCATATCGGCTTGCTCTGTGATCTTATGCGGAAAAGTTTCGACTGTTCGCATTACCACCTTTCGCCCTCACATGGATACGAAAATGGCGATGCATACCGGGCGGAGCGCCCGCGAATGATACAATCCCATTTTCTCGTCTTTGCGAGGCGTTCCCTTATGCTCACACTATGCGCATTTGCTCACGATAACACACCAAACACTTGCGACATAAGTCCCGCCATTTGCGTCAAACATCAGTATATTCGTCAGCCAAGGCGAGAGGGAACAAGCCGTTCCAAACGCCTGAACAGGAAGACAATTATTCCGGTTATGATCAGGTAGCCCGCCGCCAGCAAAAGCAGCGGTTCATAGGTGATGAACGTATCCTGGCGAATTCGCGACGCCACCGAATAAAGGTCCACGACGGTAATCGTTGCTACAAGAGGCGTAGATTTCAGCTGCAATACCGCCTCACCCGCAAGTGTTGGCAGAGCACGATGAATAGCTTGTGGAAGCCAGATGCGCCTTAATATCGTGAATCGGCGCATTCCAAATGCCCGAGCAGCTTCCAATTGTCCCTTGGGCACACCGGCAAAAGCACCGCGCATCACCTCACCTTCATAGCCCGCATAAGACAGCGTAAGGGCAAGCACCGCATAAGGCCATGCCTGCCTCAAATACGGCCAAAGCTCTGACCCGCGTATCCAGGGATATTGAGGGAAAAGTGACCCCAATCCGTAGTAAAGGAGCCAAAGCTGCAGGAGAAGCGGCGTTCCGCGAATGATCGTGCAAAACCAGCGTGCTGGAACAGCGAGAATGGCAGGCCCTGCAGCTTGCGCGAGACCCAGCGGAACCGCCAGCAGAAAGCCGAGAAACACTGTGACGCATAATATCCAGATGGTGCGCCATAATCCTTGGAGAATAAGTCCGCCATAATTGGGCAACCAATCCCAGCGCAGAAAGAATATCGCGGATGCCACGAGCGCCAGACCGATCAATATCAGAACAATCCTGTGCGGCTGCATCCACTCGCGCGGTCGATCAGGGTCCGCATCCTTATGAATGGGAAAGGTCTCAAGGGGGATTTCAATTTTTGTATCAACAGTCAGGTTGGACATTACCCTGCCTCCCTGACCGACGGCATACCACGCCGCGCCCATTTCTCAATTCGCCCAACTATGAGATTGGAGAAAAGCGTGGTGAGCAGATAGAGCACCCCCGCAGCCATAAAGAACAGGAAATATGCTTTGGTCGTTCCTGCGGCTTGCCGGGTTTCCAGCGTCAATTCACTAAAACCGACAACAGCAAGTAACGCCGTATCCTTGGTGGCTATCAGCCAGAGATTGGCCAGACCTGGCAAAGCATAAGGCAGCATTGAGGGAAGCGTTATGCGGCGCATCATCAATATTGGAGACATGCCATAGGCGCGAGCTGCTTCTATCTCCCCATAAGGAATCGCCTTTATGGCACCGCGCAACACTTCGGTAGCATAGGCACCCTGCACGAAACCAAGCACGACTATGCCGGCCACCAAGCCGCTAATATCAATACGTTGATATCCGGCCATCTCAAGAATGCGATTGATAAGGTCGGTACCCGCATAATAGAGCAGCAGGATCAATACGAGTTCCGGCACTGCCCGGACGATGGTTGTGTAAATCCCGGCCAGATCCCGAACCAAGGGCGATCCATAAAGCTTCCCATATGCACCCAGAGTGCCGATTATCAGCCCCATACCAAATGCTCCCAATGCGATCTGCAGTGAGTGCATAAGCCCGCGGAGCAGATTACCACCCCAGCCGGGTGGGCTGGGAGAAAGCAATGTCAGCATCTGCGATAGTGTTTCAGGAATAATCGACACGTCGGCCAAGCCGTCCTCGATTCAGCGCTGTCAGCGCAGTTCTGCAAGAAAATCCGGGCGGGTCATACCCGCCCGGCCAATGGTATATCAGCCACCATACATATCGAAGTTGAAATACTTCTTTGAGATTTCGTCATATTTGCCATTAGCGCGAATGCCTTTGATCGCGGCATTCATTTTTTCCTTGAGTGCCGTATCGCCCTTACGCAAACCAACACCGACGCCAGGTCCCAACACTTCGAGATCGTCGGCAACCTTGCCTTTGATTTCACAGCACGCCTTTCCGGCATCCGTTGCCGCAAAGGTTTCCAGTGCCAGCGCATCTGCCTGTGTCGCATCAATGCGTCCGGCCGCAAGATCCTGATTGGCCTCGTCCTGTGTCTGATATTCCTTGATCTCAGCTGCCGTACCAGCGAAATGCTTCTTCACATAGACCTGGTGTACTGTCGAAACCTGCACACCGATAATCCTGTCTTTCAACCCTTCCGGCGTAGGCTCCATCTTGATGTCTTTTGAGCCCAGGATAACTGTCGGCGTGTTGTAATATTTGTCCGAGAAATCGATTGTCTTTTCGCGTTCAGCCGTGATCGACATTGAAGCGGTGATAATGTCGATCTTCTTCGTTGTCAGCGCTGGAATGATGCCATCCCACGAGACCGGAGTGATAACACAATCCAGTTTCGCTTCTTCACAAAGCGCCATGGCAATGTCGACCTCCCAGCCCTGCCATTTGCCCGATGCGTCCGGCGAGGCGAATGGCGGATATGGCTCTGCCGCAATGCCAACCTTGATTGTTTCAGCATTTGCCACGCCCAATCCGGCCAGAATAACAAAGGCCGCAACTGTTGATTTCAATAGTGTCTTCATCATTATCTCCACTCTTGCTGTTCCCCGGGATTATTCCCCGTATTATTGATTCAGTTTATGAGACAGTTCGGATAAACTGTTTTAAACGTTCTGATTTTGGTGATCCGAACAAATCTTCCGGTGGTCCCTCCTCCTCGACAATGCCGTTGTGCAGGTACATGACATGGCTTGCCACTTCGCGCGCAAACTTCATCTCGTGCGTAACGAGAAGCATTGTCCGGCCTTCCTTGGCCAGATCCGCAATCACTTTCAGGACTTCGCCGACAAGTTCGGGATCAAGCGCTGAGGTTGGTTCGTCAAACAACATGACACGCGGCTGAATAGCCAACGCACGGGCAATAGCGCCGCGTTGCTGTTGGCCGCCGGACAGATAAGCAGGATAAACATCACGTTTGGCAGACAGCCCAACACGCTCAAGAAGTTGTTCGCCCACGGCAATCGCTTCATCGCGTTTCACGCCAAGCACATGCACTGGCACTTCGATGACGTTCTGCAACAGTGTCATATGCTGCCAGAGGTTGAAGTTTTGAAAGACCATTCCCAGACGGCTACGAATACGCTCGATCTGGCGGCGATTGGCAGGATATTGCCCACCCACCCCGTCGCTGACCATTTCAATGTCTTCGCCATTGATGCGTATAACGCCGCTTGTGGGGTTTTCGAGAAAATTGATGCAGCGCAGAAAGGTGGATTTGCCGGAACCGCTACCACCGATCAATGCAACGACATCGCCATCTCTGGCAGTCATGGAAACGCCCTTGAGTACCTCAAGCGAACCAAAGCGCTTATGTAAATTCCACACATGAATGGCTTCAGCCTGCTCAGCTGACTGCGGTTGGAGCGGGTCCGTTAAAACCGCATCGCTCACCGTCATGCGGGAGCTCCAGTCTGTCTTGGTCGTGCAGAATCACTCATGACAATCTCAATCCGCCTCTTTTGTCAGCACAGGTCTAATTTGCCTGAATTAACCGCATCACACCACTTGCGCTCTAATTATGCAAGCGTATAAATACGGGAAGTTGCAATTTTTTGAGAGCATCCGGCATGAGCGCATTCGGTTCCCAATCCATGGCCCTTCCCTTGAAACGCGTCATCATGCGTCTGCCCGATCGCGTTATGGCCGGTGCCGAGCGCGATGTCTGGCACTATGGACCTCAGTTTGATCCACGCAAGGCGTCTGAGCAGCACAGTGTGTTTGCAGATCTGGTCGCAAAATCAGGTGCCGATATTACCTGGATTCGTGACGGCAATGACGGGCTTTCAGACTCCATCTTCACCCACGATCCATCGCTCGTAACCGACAAGGGTGCTGTTCTCTTGCGCATGGGTAAAAGTCTGCGGCTAGATGAAACCGATCTTCACGAGGAAACCTATCGCGAGATGAATGTGCCGGTCCTTGGCCGTATTGAAGCGCCGGGCACCGTCGAAGGTGGTGATTGCGTGTGGGTGGATAGCAAAACGCTTGCAGTCGGCCGTGGCGTTCGCACCAATCAGTCGGGTATTGATCAGCTTCGTGCAATTCTTGAGCCGCTAGGCATTGCTGTTCTGGGCTTTGACTTGCCACTTTGGCAGGGCGAGGAAGCCTGCTTGCATCTCATGTCGATCATTTCACCGCTCGCGGAAGATTTGGCGTTGGTCCATTTGCCTCTTTTGCCAGCCGCATTCTACCAGCTCCTGAAAGAGCGCGGCATTCGTCTCGTTGTAGCACCGGAAGAAGAGTTTGCGGCGAGCAATGGTCTTAATCTCAATGTCCTCCCCACCGCTCCTTACGAAGTAATAGCAGTGGCCGGATTTGAGAAGACCAAGGCCGCAATGGAAGCTGCCGGTTGCACCGTTACGACATTCGACGCGGATGCACTGTGCATCGCCTGTGAAGGCGGCCCTACTTGCCTCACCCGCCCTGTCTGGCGTCAATGAAAACACAGAGCGCCACACGCAAGAGCTTTCGCCGCGAGGGTGAAGACAAACGCCGCGAGGACCTTATCGCGGCAACGCTCGAATGTGTGGCGGAACGTGGACTTGCCGGTGCGACGGTGCGTGAAATTGCATTGCGTGCTGATGTTACTCCGGGGCTGATCCGTTATTATTTTCCGGTCAAAGATGATTTGATCGGCGCGGCGTACAGGGCGGTGATGAGTCGCATGACTGTGCAGGCTAGCGATGCGCTGAAGAACGCGGACTCGGACCCCCGCGCCCGTCTTAGTGCATTCGTGACCGCCAATCTGGGCACGCCAATTATGGACCCCCATAATCTGTCGCTCTGGGCCGGCTTTATCGGTCTCGTTCACGCAGATCCCGCAATGGCAGCTGCACACCGTGACGGCTATTTGGGGTTTCGCGATGAGCTGGAAGCGCTTATTCGTGACGCCTTGCTTGCCACCTCCAAGCCTGCCGACGGCTCGATAACAAGGCGATATGCTATAGCTATCAACGCCATCATCGACGGGTTATGGCTTGAAGGATGTTTGGCCGGCGATATTTTTGCCGACGGGGAGTTGGCGGAAACCGGCATTGCCGCTATCGAGGCGGTTCTTGGAATTTCACTTAGCACCAAAGGAGGCGCGATATGATGCGCTTTGCGTCTGTTACTGATCGTCTGGCCGGATTAGGCTCAGATAAATGGGCCGTGCATATGCGTGCGCGTGAGATGAAACACGCCGGTGCCAAGATCATCGAATTGACCATTGGTGAACCTGATATTCCTACTCCAACCGACATGATGGACGTGGCCGAAAGCGCGATGCGTTCGGGCCGCACCGGCTATTCGAATGGCCGCGGCGAGCCTGCGGTTCTTGCTGAACTGTCAAAAAAATATACCGCCCGCACTGGTCGGCAGATTAATCCGGATAATATCATGTGCTTTCCCGGCACACAGACAGCGCTCTCGCTGGTCATGCTGGGACTGGCTGAAGAAGGCGACGAGATTATCACCGGTGATCCCCTTTATGCGACTTATGACGGCGTGGTGCGCGCCACCGGCGCCACTCGTGTTTCAGTGCCGCTTCGTCCGGAAAAAGGTTTTCGCATGCAGGCGTCTGATCTTGAAAAGGTGATTACGCCAAACGCCAAAGTCCTCTTGCTCAATACGCCGCATAATCCAACTGGAGCTGTATTAAGCGAGAAGGAAGTTGCAGAAATTGGTGAAGTCTGCCGCAAGCACAATCTCTGGATCGTCTCCGACGAGGTGTACGAGCTGCTGATTTTCGACGGCAAATTCGCCTCTCCCTTGGATAGACCAGAGCTGGCAGACCGGACAGTTGCCGTCGCATCGATCTCCAAATCGCATGCGGCCCCCGGCTTCCGCAGTGGATGGTGTGTTGGACCAAAAGAGTTTACGCAAAAGCTATTGCCCTTGTCGGAATCGATCCTTTTTGGAGTTCAGCCATTCATCGCGGACATGACAGCCTATGCGCTCAGCCAACCGGCTGCCGCTGCTGCAATCATGAAGGCAAACTTTTTGCACCGCGCGCAAATGATTTCCGAGCGTCTCGATGGGGTAGCAGGAATCTCCGCCAAACCACCACAAGCTGGCATGTTCATTCTGGTCGACATCCGGGCAACAGGCCTTTCAGGGCAAGATTTTGCCATGCGCTTGCTGGAAGAAGAGCTTGTTGCTGTCATGCCGGGTGAATCCTTTGGCGAAAACCTTTCCGGCTATCTTCGCCTCAGCCTTAGCGTTGCTGAAGACAAGATTGACGCTGCTTGCGCCGGTATTGTCCGCCTCGCTTCCCGCTTGCAACAACGGAAATCCGCATGACCACTGTCGGTGAAGCTCTGGTTCAACTGCTCGAATCTTATGATGTCGACACGGTTTTCGGCATTCCTGGCGTCCATACGATAGAACTCTACCGTGGGCTTGCCGGATCCAAAATACGCCATATCACACCGCGCCACGAGCAAGGTGCTGGCTTTATGGCCGATGGTTACGCGCGGGCTACGGGCAAACCGGGCGTTGCATTTGTAATCACCGGCCCTGGTATCACCAACACGATCACGGCGATGGGACAGGCACGGGCGGACTCCATTCCGATGCTGGTCATTTCCGGGGTAAATCAGCGCGATTCGCTCGGCAAGGGCATGGGTTTTCTGCATGAACTGCCCAATCAACGCGCCATGTTGCAAACCGTCGCCATGTTCTCGCATCGCATTGAACAGCCGGACGAGCTTCCGATTGTTCTGGCAAGGGCTTTTGCCTTGTTCGCATCCCGACGGCCCGGCCCTGTTCACATCGAAATTCCGCTCGATATCATGGCCCTTCCGCTGGAAAATGCGTCACGCCTGCTCTCCGATGCTCCAATTCCACAGGCATCTACTGAGACAATGGTGGAATTAACCCGCCTGTGTCTCAATGCACAGCGTCCGGTACTCCTCATAGGCGGCGGCGCGAAAGCAGCTGCAGATGGCCTGGTAGAACTTTCCGAAAAGCTCGATGCGCCGGTCGTCGCCACGACCAACGCACGCGGCATCATGCATGATCACCCTTTGCTTATCCCTGCCAGCCCCAGCCTTAAGGCAGTGCGGGAGCTTATCGCCGACAGTGACCTTGTGATTGCCATCGGCACAGAAATGGGTCCGACCGATTATGACATGTATGGCGACGGTGGCTTTCCCGAACTGACGCGCTTTGTCCGTATCGATATTGATGCGAGCCAGCTCGATCGCTGGCCGGCATTTCTGCCAATAGAAGCCTCAGCCAAGGAAACGGTCGAGAAATTGGCTGGCGCATTGCCGGAACGTCGCAATGCTCAATCCGGTGAAGATCGCGCACGCAAGGCCCGCGAGAGTGCATGGGCTGACATTGATACCCGCACACAAGGCCAAGTGCGGTTTTTGAATACACTGCGCGATACGTTGCCCAATTCATTGATCGTGGGTGATTCCACCCAGACCATCTATTCCGGCAATATGTATTACGACCACGACCGCGTAGGCGGCTGGTTCAATGCAGCTACAGGCTTTGGCGCGCTTGGCTTCGGTCCTCCCGCAGCAATTGGTGCGGCATTAGGCAAGCCGGACACCACGACGATTTGTATTGTCGGCGATGGCGGGTTTCAGTTTGTTCTCGGCGAACTTGGCGCTGCAATTGACGAACAAGTCCCCGTTATCTTCATCGTCTGGAACAATCAGGGCTATCAAGAAATCGAACGCGCAATGGTTGAGGTCAATATCAATCCGGTTGGTGTCCGCCCCTCGGCTCCAGATTATATCAAGATCGCTGAAGCCTATGGTCTGCCTTCAAAGCGGCTCAGCAATATCAATGAGCTGCCTTCCGCTCTTTTAGCGGCAAAAGAGAGCGAAAAGCCCTATCTCATTGAAATAGATGAAAAACTGGTTGGCTGAGGATGTCCTACCAGCCAACCCGATTTGCCTATGGCCTATGGATTGTTTTGACTTCCAGAAAATCCTCAAGCCCGAATTTTCCACCCTCGCGCCCGTTACCGGATTGCTTGTAGCCACCAAACGGGCTGCCATAGCGATGGGGGCCACCATTGATATGCACCATTCCCGCCTTGAGGCGTGACGCAACCCGTTCCGCCCGCTTTGCATCTCCCGTCTGCACATAGGCCGCAAGGCCATAGGGCGTGTCATTGGCAATCGCGATAGCTTCTTCTTCCGTGTCGAACGGGATTAGCGCCAGAACCGGACCGAACACTTCTTCCTTGGCGATGCGCATGTCATTATTCACATCGGCAAAAATGGTTGGTTGCACGAAATAGCCGGTCTCATATCCTTTCGGCTTGCCAGCGCCGCCAACCAATACACGAGCGCCTTCTGCAATACCGGCCTCGATCAGACTTTGGACGCGGCCATACTGAACATTGCTGACAAGCGGGCCGATATGGTCGCCCTCCTCTTCCGGATTGCCAACGCGCGCTTGCTTTCCGGTTTCTTCCGCAATTTTCACAACCTTGTCATAGACCGAGCGTTGCACGAGCATACGCGTCGGCGCATCGCATGATTGACCGCTATTGTTGAAGCACTCAAACACGCTACTGGAAACCCGGTCTTCAAGGTCTGCATCCTCAAATACAATATTGGGAGATTTGCCCCCCAGTTCCAGCGTGACACGCTTTACGGTATCTGCCGCATCCTTGCTGACGGCGATGCCAGCGCGCGTGGAACCGGTGAATGACATCATGTCGACGTCCTTGTGCTTTGAAAGCGCAGCACCGACTGAAGGCCCATCACCATTGATGAGATTGAAAGTTCCGGCCGGAAATCCTGCCTCATGCACCATTTCCGCATAGAGCATCGCATTAAGCGGCGTGAACTCACTTGGTTTCAATACGCAGGTGCTGCCTGTCGCCAGAGCTGGAATGACCTTCAATGCAATTTGATTCACCGGCCAGTTCCATGGCGTAATCAGCCCGCAAACGCCGATTGGCTCACGTACCAGCAGGTCGCCATTGGGCAAATCCTCTCGCATATGAATGCTTTTGAGGGCATCTATAAAGCCCTGAAGATGTCCCACACCAACATCGGCCTGCTGCTGCGTGCTCATTGTAATCGGAGCGCCCAGTTCCAGCGTGATCGTCCGTGCCATCTCATCATAACGACGTCGGTAAACTGCCAGCAGTTTTTCGAGTAACGCCAGCCGTTCCTCTACCGACGTCCGGCTGTAACTTTCAAAGGCTTTCTTTGCCGCTGCGACTGCACGATTAACATCCGCCGCAGTCCCCATTGAAATAACGGCAATCGGCTTTTCCGTTGCCGGATTAAGCACTTCCAGATCATTTGGTTGCAGCGGATCGACCCATTCACCATTGATATAGAATTTGCGTTTGTCGAGCATAGATCATCCTCCTGCTAACCGAACTTTCCCCATTCTGACCATCAATCAGACGATGGCAAGGCCCGCTGTGGCTGAATATATTTGATGTCGCAGACAATATACGACTTGCCGCATCCAAGCTTCTTGGCTGTGTGTTGCGGTACTATCCTCGCCCTATGGTTCATTCCTGCATCGAGCACGTGCAATCACAATCGGGCGCTGCTCACAGCATCCGGTCAATGGCGAATGCCCATAATTTCCAAGCCAGAATTCAAATAAAAAATGAAGGGGTACTTTAATGAAATCACTCTTATTGAGCAGCGTTATGGGATTGGCGCTACTCGGCGCGGTCAGCAACGCATCCGCTGCGGAATGCGGCGATGTCACCATTGCCAGCATGAACTGGCAGTCGGCGGAAGTTCTCGCCAATCTAGACAAGATCATCCTCAATGCTGGCTATGGCTGCAACGCAGACGTTGTGCAAGGCGACACTATTCCAACCCTCACTTCCATGACGGAAAAGGGACAGCCGGACATTGCGCCCGAAGGTTGGATCGATTTCATGCGCGATATCATGGACAAGGCCGTAGCTGACGGCAAACTTGTCTATGCTTCCAAGTCGCTATCGGATGGTGGCGTGCAGGGTTGGTGGATTCCAAAATATTTGGCTGACGCTCATCCCGATATTAAAACAATCGATGATGCGCTTAAGCATCCGGAACTTTTCCCCGCTCCCGAAGACAAGACAAAAGGCGCGGTATTCAACGGACCTCCCGGCTGGGGCGGTACTGTGGCAACCGCCCAGTTCTTCAAGGCCTATGATGCCGAAAAGAAAGGCTTCACGCTCGTGGACACGGGATCGGCCGCCGGACTTGATGGCTCACTGGCTAAAGCATATGAACGCAAGGAAGGTTGGGTCGGATATTACTGGGAGCCAACGGCCCTTCTTGGCAAATATGCGATGGTCAAACTGGATCATGGCGTGAAATTTGATGCTGCCGAATGGAAGCGCTGCAACACGGTTGCCGATTGTCCTGACCCGAAGAAAAATGATTGGGAAATCGCCGAGGTCGACACAGTCGTTACCAAGAAGTTCAGCGAAAATGCCGGCCCCATCATGGATTATTTGAAAGCCCGCTCCTGGGACAACAAAACGGTCAACGAACTGCTCGCCTGGATGACAGACAATCAGGCGACAGGCGAAGATGGTGCAAAGCACTTCCTGAAGAACAATGAAGCGATCTGGACCAAATGGGTCAGCGCTGAAGTTGCCGAAAAGGTAAAAGCTGAAATCAACTAACCCAGAAAATAAGGGGCAGCGGCTTGGTCGCTGCCCTCCATTCTAGGGTCCGGACCCTAAAAGCGTGTTGCGTAACGCAGGCCGTCATAGATCGCCGCATGAATGTTGCGGGCATGAACGGCATCGCCAATGCGCAAAAGATCGAATTGCCCCTCCGAACGAACCGGGAAAATCGCTCCGCCATTGACCAGCCTGTCATAATCGACCGCACCACCATTGCGCGAAAGCGGCTTCAATTCGCGGTAGAGATCGTCGATGGGCAATGTGCCATGTTCGACAACCACCTGGTCGACCGTTCTTTCTTCCCGATAGTCTGGTGCGTAATCAGAGCCCAATATGGCGATGAGTTGATTGCCAAGGCGCTTAACCGACAACAGCCGAGTATTGATCGTCACGCGCACGCCTTGCTGTTGAAACACGCGCATATAGGGCACGTGATTCATGCCTCCCATCTCTGGCGCGAAAAAGCGCTCAGGACTAACCAGCTCCAGCTTTGAACCACCTTGCGCGATGACTTCAGCCGCACTCATACCTTGGTGCCCGCCATTATCGTCGTAGAGCAGGACATTTTCACCGGGTTTCACGGATCCAGCCAAAATATCCCAGCTCAACGTAACCAGATCGTCCCCGGCAGAAAGTGGCGGGTTCTGTGGCAGTCCACCCGTTGCGATAACGACAATATCCGGATCAAGAGATATAATATCATTAGCCTCAGCCCATATATTGTATTGCAGCGGAACACCGAGGCGCTCAAGCTCGGCAAGACGCCAATCAACAATGCCGATCATTTCCTTACGGCGGGGGTTTTTTGAAGCCAACATCACTTGGCCGCCCGCTTTATCAGCAGCCTCGAGTATTTCGACCCTGTGGCCAGCCTCAGCTGCAACGCGTGCCACTTCAAGTCCTGCGGGACCTGCTCCTACGACAACCACCGACTTGCTTTGGCTGGCTTTGGAAATCACATGCGGCATTGAAATCTCGCGGCCTGTTGCAGCATTGTGAATACACAGCGCCTCTCCGCCCTCGTAAATGCGATCAAGGCAATAGGTCGCTCCAACGCAGGGCCGTATACGGTGCTCTTCACCTGCGATTATTTTACGTACGATATGCGGGTCAGCGATATGAGCACGTGTCATCCCCACCATATCCAGCTTGCCCTCGGCAACCGCATGTCTGGCAGTGGCAACATCGGCAATTCTGGCCGCATGAAACACAGGAAACTTTGTCGCCTCGCGAACATCTCCGGCAAAATCGAGATGCGGGGAAGAGCGCATGCCCTGAATGGGAATCACTTCATTCAGCGCCGCATCCGTATCGATATGACCACGAATAATATTCAGAAAATCAAACTTTCCCGATGCTGCGATACGCCGGGCAATCTCCATACCTTCCTGTTTTGAAAGCCCCTGCTCCCAATCTTCATCCGCAACCATGCGAATGCCGACGATGAAATCCGGTCCGACAGCTTTGCGTACAGCATCGATCACCGACCATGTAAAACGCAGACGATTATCCAGCGAACCGCCATATTCGTCTTCTCGTTTATTCGTGGCGGGCGACCAGAAACCATCCATAAGATGTCCATATGCCTCGAACTCAATGCCATCCAATCCGGCTGCCTGCATGCGCTGCGCCGCAGAAGCATAATCCATGATGATCCGTTCAATATCCCAGTCCTCGGCCTCTTTGGGAAAAGCGCGGTGGGCTGGCTCGCGTATGGGTGATGCAGATATGACGGGCAGCCAATCGGCCTTGTTCCAGCTGGTGCGGCGGCCAAGATGTGTAAGCTGTATCATCACGGCAGCACCGTGCTCATGACAATCATCTGTCAATTCGCGCAGCCACGGCACGATCTCATCGTTGTAGGCGTGCAGATTACCGAAAGCAGGCGGCGATTCCCGCGACACGACAGCCGAACCAGCAGTCATCGTCAGCGCAATGCCGCCCTTTGCCTTTTCCGTATGATAAAGCCTGTACCGCTGCTTCGGCATGCCATCTTCTGAATAGGCAGGCTCATGACTGGTCGACATGATGCGGTTTTTGAGCCGCAAATGTTTCAGCTGATAGGGTTGCAAAAGCGGATCATCATGTGACGGCAATGGACCAGTCCCCTTTTATTTGGGTTCATCCTAATCCAGCAATCGGCCTATGAGTTTCTTGCCCGCGACCTCTTTTGACACGCATCCGCCGCGGCACCAACACTTTGACACCCGCGAAGCAGCACAAAATGTGGAGGCTTCAGGGCCACACTCCAAGTGGGAACAGTTGCCACGAGCATTTAGAAATTTAATCTCCTCATGGAATTGCCGTGATTTTCGGTATATAGCCAGCGCCACTACCCTCGCTTTAAATGACAGAAAGACGCGCTTCCATATGACTATAGCGAATTCGCAGAAGATAACGGCCTGGGAAGACATAACCAGCGCCGTCGGCAATTTTCGGCTTGCAGCACTATTAGGTTGGCAGGATGTCGCTCAACGTTATCGACGATCAAGTGTGGGCGCCTTTTGGCTAACCATCAATATGGGCGTGTTAATCGCAGCTCTTGGCCTGGTTTTCGGCACAATCTTCCGGTCCCCGATGTCGGAGTTTCTGCCCTTCATCTGCGTGGGCCTGATTATGTGGGGATACTATTCTCAGCTCATCAACGAAGGCTGTGTCAGTTTCATATCAAACTCCGACACGATGTTGCAGTTGCCCCTGCCGTTCTTCACATATATTCTCAGAACCTGGTGGCGAAACTCCATAATCCTCTTCCACAATATCATAATTCTTCCGGTCATCCTTTTAATATTCGGAAAATTCTTTGGATGGGAAGCGCTTCTAGTGATTCCAGGATTCGCACTCGTTTCGATAAATCTGCTCTGGATGATGGTAATCCTGTCAATAGTCTGCACCCGTTATCGCGACCTGACGCAAATCATACAAAACATCATGCAAGTGGGAATGTACGTTACCCCCATCATGTGGCAACCGCATCAACTGCCTGCCGATAAATCGCTACTCATTTTGGACTTCAATCCCTTCTATCACCTCATCAGCGTCATACGTGAGCCGTTGCTCGGAAGTACCGGTAGCGCATTAAACTGGGGCGTTGTGTCCGCCATGGCTGTCATAGGTTGGGCAGTTGCGATGTTATTCCTGAACCGGTTTCGCTCACGCGTGACGTACTGGCTCTAATCAGAACTATGAATGAAATTGTGAAGGTAAACATGACTTCCATGTCTCTTGAAGATGTTACTGTAGATTTCCCTATTTATAACGCGAGAAGCAGATCACTTAAGAACCAGGTTATGAGCCTGGCAACCGGGGGGACAATCGGCTCGAACTCGGAAGGACATGTTGTCATTCGAGGCTTGGATTCGATAAATATAAGCCTCAAAGAAGGCGATCGGCTTGGACTTATCGGCCACAACGGCTCAGGAAAAACCACACTTTTGCGGGTGATGAGCGGTGTATATTACCCTTCGGGTGGCCGCATATCTATCAACGGCAAATGCACGTCTTTAATTAATATTTCGCTGGGTATCGATCCTGAGGCAACTGGCAGGGAAAATATCGGCATACGCGGGGCGCTTCTTGGCTTCTCAAAAAAACAAATGGCCGAGAAGCAAAATGAGATCGAAGAGTTTTCCGAATTAGGAAGCTTTCTGGATATGCCCGTCAGGACATACTCGACAGGTATGCAATTGCGACTAGCGTTCTCGATTTCTACAGTCATCAAGCCCGAAATATTGATCATGGACGAGTGGCTCGCTGCAGGAGACGAGAGTTTTCAAAACAAGGCAAACGAGCGGTTGCGGGGACTCGTCAACGAGACGAAAATTCTTATCATTGCTAGTCACTCTCGGGAACTTCTCCTTAAAAATTGCACCCGGATTGTTTGGTTGGAACACGGAAAGATAAAGATGGATGGGGATTCACAAACTGTTGCAGACGCTTACTTTGGCCATCAGTGATTGGAGCACACCAATAGTCCATATGTTCGCGCATTACCGGTAATGGGATGAATTCTTTGCAAGGAATTTCCGGGCACATTCGACGCGCAACAAATGTGCTGCATTTTGCCGGCAGAAAACTGTTAGAATCTGTTCGCATCTTTGGCATACGAAAAACCTTGTTGAGGATTTTCGGGTTCGCAATAAATGGCACATTATGGTCCCTAATTGCAAAAAGACGGGCGTCGCTTTTGTCCTCGGCTACCGATGAAAGCAAAGCCGCCCTGTCAACGTTTTATCCTGTGTCGGAAGGCCCCAGCGCATCTGAATTCATGACTCGGCGCGTTTTAATAGTTGCGGAAATGTCCATTCCCCAATGCAAAAAATATCGGGTGGACCAAAAAGCCGAATTGTTTGCCGAACTTGATATTGAAACCAAGATTGTCAATTGGACGGACTTCGACAAAGTCCGAAACCTTCTTCAGAGCTACCCGATAGTAATATTTTATAGAGTGCCTGCGGTGCCGGATGTCATCTTACTGGCGAACGAGTGTAAGCGCCTCGGGATACGAACATTTTGGGAAGTTGATGACCTAATCTTCGATCCGGAAGGCTATTCGTCCAATACGAATTTACAGCGTTTAGATTCTCACAGCCGAAACAGCCTGTTGGACGGGATGAAGCTATATCGCGAGGCGCTACTTCTCTGCGATGAAGGAATAGGATCGACGAAAGTCATTGCCCAAGTGATGACCGAAACTACGGGCAGACCGGCATACGTTATCGAAAACGCGTTGGATGCTGACACCATAAGAATAGCAGAAAATATCCGCGACAAGGTTACAAAACGGGTGCCCTTCGAAGACGGGGTAACCATCGTCTATGGTTCCGGCACAAAAACTCATGATGTCGACTTTTTGTGTGCCAGTGAAGCTATTTATAACGTTCTTGCGAAGCGTGCCAACGTCAAGCTTCGCATCATCGGCGAACTAAACATCGAATCCAGATTTGGCAGGTTTGCCCATAGGATTGAGCGAATCCCGTTCACTACCTTCGAAGGCTATTTAGAGACTATCGCCAGTGCGGATATTTCGATCGCCCCGCTAGAAAATAGTATTTTCAACAACGCGAAAAGCAACATTAAGTTTCTTGAGGCGTCGATTGTGGGGCTTCCGACTGTATGCTCGCCCGCCGAGGCCTTCTCTTCTGTTATCGTCGACGGTGAAACTGGCCTTCTAGCCTCAAGTCCAACTGAATGGGAACAAGCCCTGCTCTCGCTCGTGGATGATCCTGTAAGAGCTTCTCAGATTGGTGAAAATGCCTATCGCATGGTCCGCCAGATATACGCGCCGGAAAACATCGCAAACCAGCAATTGGCCTCACTTGTATCGACCTTTGCCAGTCCCAATCCAAATGTTACAAGAATACTTCTTGCGAATATTTACTTCTCCCCTCAATCGTATGGAGGAGCGACCATAGTTGTTGAGGAGATTGCGCAACGTTTCGCAGCTAACAAAAATGTTGAAGTTTACATATTCACATCTTGGTCAAATACCAGTGCAGGCGACTACGACCTAGTGCGATATAGCGCCAAGGGAGCCACAGTTTTTGCCACAAAGGTGCCAATAGTCCGAAACCGTCTTATGGATATCAAGGACTATACAATGGGCCAGGTTTTCAAAGAGGTCCTGAAATCTATCAAACCTGACATCGTACAACTGCATTCAATCCAAACTCTGGGCGTTGAGTTGGCAACCGTTTGTAATGATTTTGATATCCCATATACGGTTACCCTTCACGATGCATGGTGGCTTTGTGAGCGGCAGTTCATGGTGACCGGTGACAACAAGTTCTGTAATCAACAATGGATTGATCCCCAAATCTGCTCCAGCTGCGTTCAGGACAGCCAATTTAACAGAGATCGCAGCGCAATTGTCTTGGAGTGTCTCCACCGAGCGGATGGGATAATCTCGCCAAGCGCTTATTTCAAAGAACTTCACATCCAAAATGGATTTGAGCCCGAGCGAATTTCGGTAAATAAAAACGGAATAAAAAAACCACTTCAAACTTATAAGCGCCACCCATCTGACCGCATTAGATTTGGCTACGTCGGGGGAGCTACTCCGATTAAAGGTTATGAATTGGTTCGAAAGGCTTTTTCGGACTTACCACCATGCAACGTTGAGCTGGTGCTTGTAGACAATACCCTTAATCAAGGCCGTAGCACGGTGGATTTAGCAGGACTAAACGCTTCGAATCCGGTGCGTGTAGTTCCGGCCTACACCCAAGAAACAATCGATGAGTTCTTTTCCCAAATAGACGTTCTTCTATTTCCGTCACAATGGAAAGAAAGCTTCGGACTAACCGTTCGAGAAGCACTGATACGCGATGTCTGGGTGATTGTAACTGAAGCCGGGGGAGCAACTGAAGACATAGTTCCTGGAGAAAATGGCGACATTATCCCCATTTCAAATAACAGTATCCATTTGAAAAACGCCATGGAAAACGTCATTCAGAAGCGAGAATTTCTCAAAACCTATTCCAATCCCTATAAGGATAATATTCAAAGTTTCGACAACCAGGCTGCTGAGTTGTTTGGGTATCTCGAAAACGTTATAGCGCGCCACAAGATGAAAGTTGCTTGAGCCAGCAAATCTACAGTTTCTCTCTACGCTTGATGCGTTGAGAGGTGCCGGCAGGCAACCAAAAACTAAAAATAGGGGACTTCGCCATGCCTAAGAGCAATAACTTAAGTGACGCTGAACAAACTGTCGAAGAAATTATCGAGCTTCCGTTCGATGGCGAGCGATATATACCCGGCATGGGCGGACGAATCGCGGCGGAGCACTTAGCCCGCTACGCATTTGCGACCCAATTTATACGCGGGAAAGCAGTGTTGGACATTGCATCTGGCGAAGGATATGGCACCGCCATTATGGCCGAGAAGGCAAAAAACATCATTGGCATGGACGTTGCCGCCAACGCGATTGCCTATGCGAAACGCAAATACGCGAAAATTCGCAATGTTCAATTTGAAGTTGGCGATCTTGCGCATTTGCCTTTCGATACAGACACATTTGACGTAATCGTCTGCTTTGAAACAGTAGAACATGTCGATGACCCGCTTGCCGCAATCAATGAATTGCAGCGAGTGCTGAAGAGCAACGGCTTGTTGATAATATCCACTCCAAATAAGGAGAATTATAGCGATCGCTTCAACTATGATAATCCATATCATCTGAAAGAATTAGCATTTTCCGAATTCCAGAACGCGCTAAACAATACGTTTAAGCACACCAAATTGTTTGGCCAATTTTCGGGAGCATCCTCGCACGTCGTTGAAATCGACAGCCATGGAGAATGGAAAATGCCAAACAACGACTTTAAGATGACTTATGCAGACGTCCCGAAATGGACGGAAAGATTTGACGGCGTCACCGCTACTCCAATGTACTTTCTAGCAGTTTGCTCGAATACAACCATCGATTCTAACGTTGAGAATTACGGATTTTTTGATGCAAGCGACTGGCAGGTAATTGATGAGGAGTTCCTTCTCCGCAAAACTCAAAATGATTTAGACACATGTGCTAACGATCTAAAAGAGCGCGATACACGGCTTGAAACAACCACCCAAGATCTTCACAGTCATAAGGTGGAAGTCAACTCACTGCGGTCCTCGCTGCAATTAGCGCAAGAAGAGCACGAAAAGCTTGCCAATGCTCTTGAGACCACTCGATTAGAAAATGAAACCAGATTGGCTCGTATAAATAGATTGTCAGATGCGCTCGATAGCTTGAGAGAGCAACTTCACAACGTTCATTCCAGCACGACATGGCGGCTTGCAATTCGGTTCAATAGCCTCATCAACAGAATCCCATTTTTGAAGGGAGCTGCAAAGTTCCTCGCAAGGTTAATCGTTCCTCGTCAATGATATCAGCAATTCACGTGCTGAACTGGTGGATATGAATTAAAGTTTGACAGGCGTTAAAGTGCCCTTCAATACAGCTCAAGTTGTTGTAATCAGAAGCTGAGATTCATGATCAAGCCTATCGCCTTTTACCTTCCGCAGTTCCACCCTGTAAAAGAAAACTCAGAGTGGTGGGGCGCGGGTTTTACGGAATGGACCAACGTTGCCAAGGCAAAACCGAATTATGAGGGGCATTACCAACCGCAAATACCGAAGGATCTGGGTTTTTATGACCTCCGTATGCCGGAAACTTTGGCCGCTCAAGCGGCGCTCGCCAAAGAATACGGCATATACGGGTTCTGTTTCTACTATTACTGGTTTTCTGGCCGTCGTATCCTTGAAAAACCGATTGATACTTTTATAAAAAACAAAATCGATATGCCCTTTTGTTTTTGCTGGGCAAACGAAAATTGGACAAAGCGGTGGGATGGCGGCAACAATGAGGTTTTGCTGTCTAACGAACACAGTGTAGAGAATGACAATCGCATCATTGATGACATCATCCCCACCATGCAGGATGATCGGTATATTCGTTATGACGGATTGCCCCTCATAATCGTTTATCGTCCGGACATACTCGCGGATTCTAAGAAAACTTTTGCACATTGGCGGAAACAGGCGAAAGCTGCCGGACTTCCGGGCTTATTCATAGCGTCTGTAGCCTTTTATGATATTTTTCATCCTTCCGACTGGGGATGTGATGCGCTTGTAGAATTTCCGCCGCACCAGTATCTACAAAATTCGTTTGCTTCTGATATGCCGAAATTCACTAATCCTGAGTTTCGCGGCAACATAATGGACTATAGAGCGGTGATGTCCACATCCATCGATCGTGTTCACAATGACTTTTTATTTTTTCATGGAACTATGCCTTCTTGGGACAACACAGCGAGGAGGCAAAACGACCCATTTATATTCAAAAACTCTTCGCCCGAATTATTTGAGTTTTGGCTACGCAATCAAAGTGTGAAGACACTTGAGGATACTCAAAATAAAGAAAAGTTTGTCTTTATCAATGCATGGAACGAGTGGGCGGAAGGCGCCCATTTGGAGCCATGTTTGAAGTATGGCCACCAACATTTGGAAGCGGTTCGACGTGGTGCCGACGTAGAGAGATATACCACAAACATACCTGCTCACGATACAACTATGGGGGCATTAGCTGCTATAAAGTCCTATGATATCGCTAACTTTAGATACCTGACGGGTGTAGAAAGCGAATACAAGGCTGCCTTGAGCGAGATACAATCTCTTAGAGCCCGTCGTATCGAAACCGATGTTCCGCTCGCCTGGGTGATTGCAAACAAACTGAAAAATCGTCCTCTATTTTATAGAGCAGCTCGGATCCTATATCGCATGATACGTAAAATCAGAGGGCGGTGATATGGCTGTGAATGCAATCATTGCCCATTTCGATCCTTATAGCGAGCGATCGAAAAATTGGCACAAATTGTTGACTGCGATCAGGCCCCACGTCCAAAAAGCTGTGGTCGTTTCAACAGGGATATCACAACAAGATTCAGAGACCGCCAAGCAGCTAGGTTTTTCCGTCATAGCCCGTGACAATGTGGGTTACGATTTCATGAGCTATGCGGTCGGCTTCGATGTTCTTCAAGGAGACGCTAGAGCCGACAAAATTCTATTTACAAACGATAGCTACTTTATTTCCGATGAGGAGAAGTTCACCGACAGTTTGTCGAAGCTGTTATCTGCAAAAGATGGTGCGGCATTTTTGACCTGTTCGTCACAAATCATTAGGCACGGACAAAGCTATTTATTCGCTATCGACCGAAAGATTTTTTCACAGCGATTATTCCATGAATTTCTAAGTGGCGTGCGACCGCAACCCACACGCCTAAGCGTTATTTTTGCTTACGAAATTGGTCTAACGCACTGTCTGAATGATCTGAATGTGTCATTTTCGTCGCTTGTCGATACAAGCGGCCTCTCCGGTCGTATCTCGAGTGAACAGCGCAAAAGAGGTATCAACCCTACCCATGATTACGCTGAAGAGATTGAGGATCGTTGCGGAATTGTAAAATATGAACGCCTGGTCAAGAATCCGTTGCGGCTAGCCGAAACGCCGCGCATGGCCGCAATCGCATTAGCAGCTGCTACAACAGCAGCCAGAGCGCCCATGCAGGTGTCACAGCTAGAGCCGCCGGCAGTTGTCATTTGTCATTGCCACTACGAAGAGGTAGTGGACGAACTAATATTAAAACTCGAACGCTTGCCCGATGGCTGTGAAATCCATGTCACATCGTCAAATCCGTCCGTACTCTCCGCATTTAAGACGAGATGGAAGCGAAAGAAAGTTTATTTGAACGTATTAGCAACAGAGAACAAAGGTCGAGATGTATTACCATTCTTCGTTGCTCTTCGGCTTCTGGGATTAGCTGACAACATTCCTATCCTCAAGATACATGGCAAACGTAGCCTTTATTCACCACTCGGCGAGAAGTGGCGTAAGGATCTCTTGGATCAATTACTTCCAGATTTCGGCGGTATTAACGATATTATTCGGCAATTTGAAACCTCCCCTAAATTGGCAATGATTGGCGCTCAAGGATCTTACGTCAGCGACCTCGGATATTGGGGAGCAAACGAAAGACGAGTATGCGAGTTTATGGAGCGCGGAGGTTATGCCACCCCTACCTCAGACGATCTAGGCTTTTACGCGGGAACAATGTTTTGGATTCGCTCCCAATGTGCGAACGAAATTTTGGAGTCTGTGGACTTTGCGCAATTCGAAAGCGAGGGTGGTGAGCGGGATGGCACTTACGGCCATGTTTTGGAGCGCGCCATACCGATGGCACTGCACTCCCAAGGCTGGACATTGCTGGAAGCAGGCTGTGAAAAAGAGCTATCGCCGGAATTAGCCAGGGAAAGGAAGCTTGAGTACTTCTGATATTTCTTGGCTTTGGAAGTAGATGGAAAGTAGGCGGCGACATCCACAGCATCAATACATTGCAAATTACCATTGCCGACTTGCCCTTGGCGCCGCAGGGCAGCGCACCAATGAAAAACAAACCAGCACAATACAAGGCGGTTAATCTTGCCGTCGGCAGTCGAGATAGCGTCTTGCCGCTTTACCTCTACGTTCTGGTCAAGCCTCGCATTCAAGTCGATTGTATTGCAACAGCAGAGGTTAGAAAGCACTTTTTCCAAACACCAACCTGTGTTAGCGGTCATTTAGGGGGAGAAACCAAATTGATCATAGACCGCACACTATCCAGAGTAGAGCAAGTCTTTCAAAACATTGACCAACGGAGCATGGTCGGCCTCGAAATCGGCGCGTTGGACAATCCAATTGCCAGGCCAGCTGCTGGCCAAGTTTTTTATGCTGACTACTGCTCTACGGCGGATTTGCGACGAAATCACGTAAACACGCCAACGGTGGACATCAATAGTATTGTTGATGTTGATTTCGTGACAAATGGTGGCTATTTGCGAGATGTTGTGCCGGACAGTTTGAAGTTTGACTATGTGATTGCATCCCACGTAATCGAACATGTCCCTGACATTATTTCCTGGCTTCAGGATATTGGACATGTTTTGAAACCAGGCGGCATCTTGTCACTGATTGTTCCTAATAAGGAGCATACTTTCGACAGCAGACGTTCCATTTCTGAACAAAAGGACTTTTTCGCAGCCAATATACTACGTCAAACGAAGCCATCACCGATTCAGGTGTTCGATTACTATCGCTGGCACGAGAGAAACGGCTCCCTTGTTCACACGCTTGAATATTCGATTGAAATGGCAAGAAAATCTATTAGCGATTATGTCGATGCTCATTGCTGGGTCTTCACAACAGAGACTTTTTATGACGAAATCCAGACTCTCATTGACGAAAACCTTATTCCTTACAACCTAGGTGTAGTCACGAAAACGCCTCCGGGTGAGATTGATATGTTTGCTCAACTTGTGCGGACCTAGATATTGTCGACTTGATTGAGTTGTCGCCAATTGCGCTTCCTTTGGATTTCTCCCATTAGCCTGAGATAGGCAGGAATCAGCAGTCATTTATAATGCGCTGTATGATGTTGCAAAAACGCAAGCCGCTCTCAATTCTAAGTTTATCTACACACCGGGATGAACTTTATAGTTGTATTTATTGCAACCTCACATCATAGCTTTCGCAGGATTTATGTGAAAGATCAAAGATGATAATCTCTCATTCAAAGAAGTTTTGCATGCTTCTGCCATGGAAAACAGCAAGCCAAACCATGGTTGCCAGACTTTCTGGTTACAACGAGAGTCCATACAGCGCTTTTTTCAGTTTCAACCCCACTTTGAATAGAATTGTCCACCAGCACATGACATGTGCAGATTTTGCCTGTTTACCGGAAAGCAAGTTAAACTATTTCATTGGGTCTTTCGTTCGAAACCCTTATGATCGTGTCTATTCGGGATTTCGTCAGCTGCAGGAAGACATTCGAACGCAGCCTTCATATAGTTATGCAGCAGAGTGGATCAGAACGCTGGTCATGAAACAATTGGACGAGAATCACCGACAGCTTCAGGCGGCAGACTTTGACTTCGACAAGTGGCTAGCCAGCGTGACTGAGGATCAAATTTACGAGATTGGATATAACACCAATTTCCCACTGCATCCCGGCCACTATTGGACCCATATAAACCAAACACAATTTGCGAACTTTATCGGCCGCGTCGAACACTTTGAAAAAGACTTTTCTGATTTTTGTTCGAAGGTGGGCATAGTAACAGAGGCGCGCAACGCAAACGTTGTAGATTTGGAGGGGGCAGCTTCTGAAAATCCATTCAGCTATCGATACATTAACCGAATGGACAAGAAATCTATTGAAAAGATCAACTCCCTGTTTTTCCGTGACTTTGAATTATTTGGGTACGACCGTCTGCCTTGTTAAAAAATGCCGCTGACCTCGATATCTATCCCAGCCGCCGTTTTCCTTATCTCGATTGTAGCGACGGTGATTATAGCCGATCGATTCACCGTATGGATTGAGGCCTATATTGCTGCAGGCGTTGCAAGCCTCGCCAAGTCTGTGCGACAGACCACATGCACAAAAAGCAATACGGCGCCCGATGGGCGCCGTATTCTGCTTTATAATCAAATACTTGGAAAAGTATATGGTGCGGTCGAGAAGACTCGAACTTCCACGTCTTGCGACACAGCGACCTCAACGCTGCGCGTCTACCAATTCCGCCACGACCGCACTGTGGTAGAAGCCGAACATGTCGGCTTGGCGCTAGTAGCAAATAGGTTTCCGGGAAACAAGCCCTATCATGCTTTATCTCAGATAGTTTTTCATAAACTTGTCAAAAAGCCGCTCTTGTCGCATCCCACTGGAAATAATCCGCGAAAAAGTCCATATGCGCGGGACCCATCCTTGATCTCCGCGCGCGGAGCATGACAGGCAGTCTTAATTGGAATTATCCGCTCTATGAAGTCCAGCCGCGATGAACTCGCTCCCGCCTTTTTACCCCTCGAGGGATCATCACCGGTGGCATGGGCAGTTGCCGACGGCCTCACTGATTATGATTTCGCCCTCGCCTTCATGGAAGAACGCGTCGCAGCCATCAGAGATGGAACAGCGTCCGAACTGGTCTGGTTCGTCGAGCATCCACCGCTTTACACGGCCGGCACAAGCGCCAAGGAGGTAGACCTGCTGGCAACCGACCGCTTCCCGGTCTATGCAACCGGTCGTGGCGGCGAATATACTTATCACGGACCTGGCCAGCGCGTGGTTTATGTCATGCTGGACCTGAAAAAGCGGCGCGAAGATATCCGTGCATTCGTGACAGCGCTCGAACAATGGATCATTTTCACGCTCGCTTCATTCAATGTGAAGGGCGAACGGCGTGAAGATCGCGTCGGCGTTTGGGTGAGCAGGCCGGAACGCCCAGCGCTGGCAGATGGCTCGCCTGCGGAAGACAAAATCGCCGCCATTGGCATTCGTTTGCGTAAATGGGTCAGTTTTCACGGCATCTCCATCAACGTCGAGCCGGAGCTGTCACATTTTGACGGAATTGTTCCGTGTGGCGTGCGCGGCCATGGCGTCACCAGCCTTGTTGATCTGGGGTTGCCGGTCGAAATGCATGATCTCGACCGCGCGCTGCTAGAATCTTTTGAAAGCGTCTTTGGCCCTATCGAGCCGGCTTAGTCAAACTCCATAATGACAGCGTCCACGGCAAGGCTGTCACCCTGCTTTGCATTGATGACGGAGACGGTCAGATCGCGCTCGGCGCGCAACACATTCTCCATCTTCATGGCTTCAACGATAGCAAGTGTTTCGCCCGCCTTGACCTCCTGCCCGGCACTCACATTTACCGAGACGAGCAATCCCGGCATAGGACAAAGCAACAATTTTGACGTGTCCGGCGGAATCTTGACCGGCATCAGCTTTTCCAGCGCCGCAACATGCTTTTGCATGGGATGGGCGATGATCGACATCCCCTTCCAGTCAATTCGCATACCGTTGGAAACGGGGCGTAACTGAGCTTTGACAGGGCGCTCGTTGACATAGCCATCCCAAACGGCCTCGCCCGGACGCCAATCGCTACGAACGGTGACAAAGTCCCCACCCCGCAAGGAGAGCTCAAGCTTGACGGGAGGTTTGGCTGCGCTGCTGCGAATAATCACCGGCACGTAATCGTCACCGATCCGCACCTCCCATTCCGCGTGAATCCTGCCGGAATGCGGGCGCAGCCGGTCACCCA
Source organism: Phyllobacterium sp. 22552 (assembly GCF_052044585.1). NCBI lineage: Bacteria > Pseudomonadati > Pseudomonadota > Alphaproteobacteria > Hyphomicrobiales > Phyllobacteriaceae > Phyllobacterium > Phyllobacterium sp. 22552. The sequence goes on from NZ_JBQENG010000006.1 coordinate 317,903, forward strand.
GACGGTCCAGGCGCTCTTTGCGTACAAGCTCGGCAGAAAGTCCAATTGCCGCCAGAACATCAAGGTCATCTGCGGTTGGGGATATCGGCTGGAACCCGTCCGGAAATTCCTCGGCGATAAAAGCCGTTGAAAGCCTGCCTTCCCTCCAGCGGGGGTGCTGCATCAGCGCCGCGAGAAATGGAATATTATGCTCAATTCCGTCGACGACAAAATTGTCGAGCGCATCGGCCATCGCATCGACAGCTTCCAGCCGTGTCGGTGCCCAGGTGCAAAGCTTTGCCACCATAGGATCATAGAACATCGAAATTTCGGACCCTTCCGTCACGCCCGTATCATTCCGGATGACAGCTTTGCCCACAGGACCCTCCAGCGGCGGACGATACCGCGTCAGCCGCCCGATTGATGGCAGAAAATTACGATATGGATCTTCTGCATAAAGACGGCTTTCAACGGCCCATCCATTGAGTTTCACCTCGTTTTGCTTGATTGCAAGCTTTTCCCCAGCGGCAATGCGGATCATCTGTTCAACCAGATCGATGCCGGTAATCAGCTCGGTTACAGGATGCTCCACCTGCAAGCGTGTATTCATCTCAAGGAAATAAAAGTTGCGGTCCTTGTCTACGATAAATTCGACGGTGCCGGCGCTCTGATAATCAACGGCTTTGGACAGTGCCACAGCCTGGTCGCCCATTGCTTTGCGAGTTGCCTCATCCAAAAATGGTGATGGTGCCTCTTCGACGACCTTCTGGTTGCGCCGTTGTACGGAACATTCCCGTTCGCCAAGATAAATGCAATTGCCAAAGCTATCTGCAAGAACCTGAATTTCGATGTGGCGCGGATCGACAATGAACTTTTCGATGAAGATGCGATCATCTCCGAAGGAATTACGCGCTTCCGAGGTCGCGCGTTCAAATCCGTCGCGCACTTCAGCCTTGTGCCAGGCTATGCGCATGCCCTTACCGCCGCCGCCAGCGGAAGCCTTGATCATGACGGGATAGCCGATTTCTCCGGCGATCCGTTCAGCATGTGCAACGTCAATAATCACATCGGGTGAGCCGGGCACAGTGCTGACCTTTGCCTCATTGGCAAATTTTTTCGATTCGATTTTGTCGCCCATCGCGATGATCGCGCGGGGCTTCGGACCAATGAATATAATGCCCTGCTTTTCCAGCTCTTCGCAAAAAGAGGCGCGTTCGGAAAGAAAGCCATAACCGGGATGGACAGCCTCTGCCCCGGTTTCCTTGCAAGCAGCGATAATCTTTTCAGGGACGAGATAGCTTTCGGATGCCGTAGCTGGTCCGATATGCACGGCCTCATCCGCCATCTCAACATGCACAGCATCACGATCAGCGTCAGAATAGACCGCTACTGTTGCAATTCCCATTTTCCGTGCAGACTTGATAACGCGGCACGCAATCTCACCACGATTGGCAATCAGAATTTTTTTAAACACTTAGACCTCCCAACAGATCTTTGTTTCTATTGTGAAACACAACTTTGCTCAACAGCTGTCAATTAATTGTACGCCGGTTCCGTGGTCTCTCGCTTCTTGCCCTCGCGCCAGATCAGATAGGCGCCTGATGCAACGATGATGATGATCCCGACCCATTTAGACGGCGTTGGAAAATCACCGAAAACCAATAAGCCGATGAGAACTGCCATGACAATTTCGAGATATTGGAATGATGCCAGCAGGGAAGCCGGTGCAAGTCGTGAGGCATGTGTGATCAGGAGATGTCCGATTGTGGCTATCAATCCCATCATGAACAGCAAAAACCACGACATGGCATTTCCTGGCATGGCGAATGTCATGTCTTGAATACCCAGAAATGCAGCAGGTATGAGGGCAATCAAAACGGTAATCGTTCCGCCAATCCCGGCGTAAAGCTGCATCACAAGCGGCGTATCGACAGTGCCATAGCGGCGATTGAGGATAAGGTAGATTGCAAAGACCGCTGCTGTTCCAAGCGGCAGCAACGATACCCACCCAAACAGCTCCCAGCTTGGCTGTATGACGATCAATGTTCCAATGAAGCCGATTGCCACTGCAACCCGGCGTCGCCAACCAACTTGCTCCTTTAGAATAAGCGCCGACAAGACGGTCAACATCAGTGGCTCAACGAAAAACACCGCCATTGCGTCTGCGAGCGGCATATATTTGACGGCTGCATAAAAGCACAGGCTGCCAATACCCATAAGGAAGCCGCGAAACAGATTTCCCCACAGTTTCACAGGTATCAGGGATTTGAAGCCCGTCATGGGCACAATGATCATCATGGTCAAAATGGTTTGGACAACAAACCTGAAAAGCGTAGCTGTCGCAGGCGGCAGGCTGTCAAAGACCGAAAGCCATTTGGCTATAGCGTCCATCATAGGCAGGAAGAACATGGCGGCAGCCATCGCAGAAACGCCCCGCACTTGTTGTGAGGTCGTATTTTCCATCGCCAATACCTTTCTGAAGAAAGTCCGCTGGTAGGAATTTTGGCATATCTGCTCCACCAGAAAAAGCAATCTCGGCGCCTAAACAATCTCGCGCAATAGCTGCAAAATTTGACTTTTGGGGCCGTAAATGGTGCAACGAGCCCTCCCAAGACTGAAAAAACAAGAAAAACTGGAGAATTCCATGAATTTTCGCTCGAATATCATGACCGAAACGCCTGACATGGACACCATGGGTGGACGGCTGCTACGGGCCCGCGATGCCAAATCCATGAGTGTTTCGCAAGTTGCCGAGCGCATTGGCGTCAAGACCCAGACAATCCTTGCATGGGAGTCGGACCGGTCAGAGCCGCGGGCCAATAGGCTTGTCATGCTTGCCGGGTTTCTCGGTGTTACGCCAACATGGTTGATGCACGGCATTGGTCAGGCCCCTGTGGATACCGCTGAAGATGCGGCGACCATCAATGCCGAAATAAGCATACTCAAGAACCATCATGAAAAACTCGGCAATCGGATTTCCAATCTGGAAGATCGTATAGCAGCGCTCAAAGCGGCATAAAATATGGGGATTCACCGTTATGTTCAGCGGCGAACCTTGGAACATATAGCGAACGCCCATCGCGTTTCAACCGGAACCATGCAAAGATTAAAAGTGATTCGAAACCATAAAATACTGGCCTGCCATGGATGATACTAACGACCTATTTTCAGCAATCGTGAAGACTGCACGCGAGCGGCAGGAAGCAATAGCACCGGCCCAAAAAACCGAAGCACCTCCACAGGTTGCTGCGGCTTTGCCTGTTACGCCGACCAAGCCAGTTCCGGCTCGCGCTCCTGCGCGTGCCGTTCCGGAAACGAGCGGTAATTATAACGCGTCGGACATTGAGGTTCTCGAAGGTCTGGAGCCGGTTCGGCGTCGCCCCGGCATGTATATCGGTGGCACGGATGAGCGGGCGCTGCATCACCTTTTTGCTGAAGTCATCGACAATTCCATGGATGAGGCCGTTGCCGGTCATGCCAATTTTATTGACATTGATCTGGATGAAAACGGCTATCTGTCAGTAACGGATAATGGTCGTGGTATCCCGGTCGATGCTCACCCGAAGTTCAAGGATAAGTCCGCCCTCGAAGTCATCATGACGACATTGCATGCGGGCGGTAAGTTCGATTCCAAGGTCTATGAAACATCCGGCGGTCTGCATGGTGTCGGCGTATCAGTGGTCAACGCGCTTTCCGACCATCTTGAGGTAGAAGTTGCGCGAAATCGACGCCTTTATCGCCAACGTTTCTCACGCGGCATAGCGCTTGGCCCGCTTGAAGAAGTGGGTGAAGTGCAAAACCGTCGTGGCACGCGCATAACTTTCCATCCGGATGCAGAAATCTTCGGGCAGGAAGCAAAGTTCGATCCCGCGCGCCTGTACAAGATGGCCCGTTCCAAGGCTTATTTGTTCGGCGGCGTTGAGATTCGTTGGAGTTGCGCTCCCTCGCTGCTCGATCCCAAGGATCCGACACCGGACAAAGCAGTTTTCCATTTTCCCGGAGGTCTGAAAGAATATCTGGCCGCTTCGCTGGGCAAGGATTTTCAAGTTACCCGCGAAATGTTTGCGGGTAAGACGGAAAAATCCGGCGGGCATGGATCAATGGAATGGGCGGTTGCCTGGTATGGCGGCGATGGGTTCGTCAACTCCTATTGCAACACCATTCCCACAGGCGAAGGTGGAACGCATGAAGCGGGACTCCGCATCGCCCTCACCCGTGGGTTGAAAGCCTATGCGGAACTGACGAACAACAAGCGGGCATCGATCATCACCACTGACGACGTGATGATTTCATCTGCTGCCATGCTTTCCGTCTTTATTCGCGAACCTGAATTTGTCGGCCAAACCAAGGATAAGCTTGCAACGGTGGAAGCACAGCGCCTTGTCGAAAACGCCATTCGCGACCCGTTCGACCATTGGCTTGCTGCATCGCCGCAAGAAGCATCGAAACTGCTCGATTGGGTGGTGGACCGCGCGGAAGAGCGGGTAAAACGCCGTCAGGAAAAAGAGGTCAACCGTAAATCAGCGGTGAAAAAACTGCGTCTGCCGGGCAAACTGGCTGATTGTAGTCAAACCGGAGCGCTCGGTGCAGAACTCTTTATCGTTGAGGGTGATTCCGCTGGTGGTTCAGCAAAGCAGGCGCGGGATCGTGCGACGCAGGCTGTTCTGCCGTTGCGCGGCAAGATTTTGAATGTTGTCAGCGCCGGCCGGGAAAAAATGACGGCCAATCAGCAGATTAGCGATCTTATACAAGCGCTTGGCTGCGGTACCCGGTCAAAATATCGCGATGAAGATCTGCGCTATGATCGCATCATCATCATGACCGATGCTGACGTTGACGGCGCTCATATCGCATCGCTCTTGATCACATTCTTTTATCAGGAAATGCCCGACCTTATCCGCAATGGCCATTTGTTCCTTGGCGTCCCGCCACTTTACCGCATCGCTCAAGGCGGAACAGTGGCCTATGCGCGCAACGACGCGCATAAGGACGAGTTGATGAAGACGCTTTTCACGGGTCGTGGAAAGATCGAAATCGGCCGGTTCAAGGGACTAGGCGAGATGCGCGCCGATCAGCTCAAAGAAACCACGATGGATCGCAAGAAGCGCACGCTGCTTCGCGTTCAGATTGATGAAGAGTGGGCCAATGAAACGCGCCTTGCAGTCGACGATCTGATGGGAACGCGTCCTGACGCGCGCTTCCGGTTCATTCAGGATCGCGCTGCCTTTGTTGAAGAGCTGGATATTTAGAACAAGGTGGCATGAGCTTCATGCGTAGTTCGCCCTTCGACAAGCTCAGGATTGCTTACCATGAGGAAGGTGGCTGGGCTGCATAGATAGCTATGAGTTAGCAGAACTACTTCCTGCAAACCTCAACCTTCCTCATGGTGAGCTTGTCGAATCACGCAGAATAGTCTTGCAGCCAAGTCGAATAATCTAACCTATCGATGCTCTAAACGCCGTCCATTGGCGGCGCAGAGGTGAGATTTCTGCGATCTCGGTCGACGCATTGAAACCCTTCGCTTTCAACCGCTTCAAGTAGACCGGCGTCAGCCAAACGGGCAGGTAAGCGGGGCGCAAAGATTTCGGCAATCCTTTAGAACCTGCCTGAAATTTGGAAAAATGATCCTCAGCCAGCGCGATCATGGCCGCGACAGCACGCTCGGTCGCTTGCCGGTCAGTGCCATCCAGCAGGACCTGCGAGGTACACCCCACAGCGCTAAGTACATCAGCAGGTATATAAACTTGGCCGCGACGGCGGTGTAGCGGCAAACTCCGCAAAAGTCCTGTGATGGCTTGGGCAACACCGGCATGTCCTGCAAGATCGGCATGCTTTGCCGCCTGCTCCGTGTCAAGGATCAGCGATGCAAGCTGGATCATGGCTGAAGCCGTTTCTCCGCAATAACCTTCCAGATCATTTCGGCTCGGCATGGGATCATCGTAAAAGTCAAAAATCCGCGCTTCGCAATAATTGTCGAAAGCCGCATGGGGCAGATTGTATGTTTGAATAGTATCCACAAGGGCGGCGGCAACCGGGTTACCTGCTGCTGCACCATGCTCTGTGCCATTGATCAGATCGCGCCACCATTGTAGCCGCACTTCGCCCGGCAAAGGATCGTGAATCAAATCGCGAATCCGCGCGATTTCGACATTAAACGCGTAAAGAGCCGCTAAAGCGCCCCGCTTGGCTTCCGGTGCATATAAGACGGACAGATAGCGATCAGGATCGGCATCCCGCAGCAACTGGATGCAGTGAGTTTCATTGACATTCATGGCGTGAGATATAGCCGGACCGGAGAATTAATCCACCGCAAACAACGCCGCAGCCACGGCGCGGTTTTCAGCCAAGAGCACATTATAGGTACGCACCGCCGCGCCGGTGCTCATCGGATCGGATGAAATACGGTGCTTGCGCAATATTTCCCGCAACTCTTCCGGCAAACGGCGCAGTTCTGTACCAGTGCCGACCAGCAGGATTTCAATTTCCGCAGATTGTTCGAGAACAAGGGCCAAATCAGCCGCAGTCGGTACGGGCGGTGTTTTTGGCTCCCAGCCATGTATCCCGGAAGGAAGGCACAGGATCGAGCCGCGATGTGACATATCGGCAAACCGAAAACCGCCATTGCCATAAGCGTCAATGGGTGCGCGCCCTGGAAAATGCGCATCCCGAATCTCGATACCTTTTGCCACTTTTAAATCCTGCTTTCGTCGGTAATTGGCGCAGGATGCTGCTCATCCATCACGTCGCGGCCCTTCAGCCCGAAGAGCATCAATAGCGGGCCAGCAACGAAGATCGAGGAGTATGTCGCAACAATAATGCCCACACCGATGGTCAACGCGAAGGAACGCACGTCATCGCCGCCATAGAGGTAAAGCACAATGAGGGCCAGAAAGGTCGCCAGAGACGTGAGAATGGTACGTGATAGTGTTTGATTAATAGACGCATCCAATATGCTGGACAGCGAAACATTGCTGCCATATTTGCGCAAATTCTCGCGTACCCGGTCATAAATGACCACCGTATCGTTCAACGAATAGCCAACAATCGCCAGCAAGGCGGCAATGCTCCAGAGATTGAATTCCATCTTGAAGACAATGAACATCAAAAGCAGAAGCAGCACATCGTGGATCGTTGCGAGAATAGCACCGAGAGCAAAGTGCCACTCAAATCGGAACCAGACATAGGCAAAGATCAAGACGAGGCAAAGGCCCACAGCCAAAATGCCTGCTTGAGACAATTCCGATGATACGGACGGCCCAATGACGTCTACCCGTGGAAGATTATACTCGTCCTGAAACTCGCCGCGGATTTTGACGCCCACGGTCTGTTCCGCATCTTCGCCCTCGCCCTGACTTCCCACAGTAATCAACGCCCGGTCGTCGGATTTGAAGCGTTCGATCTTCACGTCACCGATATTGAGTTCATCGAGGCGGCTGTAGACGTCATCAAGATCGATTGCACCTTCCGACGATTGCATTTCGACCATCGTTCCACCCTTGAAATCAATGCCGAAATTCATCCCGATGATCAGGAAAAGCGCAATCGCTGCAATGCTTGAAAGGGCGGAAAAGCCCAGCGTCAAACTCCGCAGCTTCATGAAGGCGATCTTGGTATTGTAAGGAACAAGCTTGAGCAGCGCGCCAGGTACTTCTTTTGGCTTGGAGCGTTGCACCCAAACCGAAACAAGCAATCGGGTTAAAGTGAACGTGGTGAACAATGTCGTGACAATGCCGATGGTAACCGTCAGCGCAAATCCATGCACGGGGCCGCTGCCAAGTGTGAAGAGGACCAGAGCTGCGATCAATGTCGTGACATTGGCATCGACAATAGTCGCAAGAGCACGGGCGAAGCCCGAATCTATAGCCTGGATAACCGAGAAACCAGCCCGCCTGTCCTCGCGAATACGCTCATAAATAAGTACATTGGAATCGACAGCCATTCCGATGGTGAGAACGATACCGGCAACGCCGGCAAGCGTCAGCGGCGCACCGAACAATGTCAGGACGGCCAAGATGAGAATGACGTTCACAACCAGAGCAATGCTGGCGATCACACCCAGCAATCCATAAGTCAAAAGCATGAACAGGATAACCAATGCTGCGCCAACAAGAGCAGCGATTTTCCCGTAGGAGACGGAGGCAGCACCAAGGTCAGTACCCACGGTGCGCTCTTCAATCACAGTTACACTCGCAGGCAGCGAACCGGCGCGCATGACGAGTGCGAGATTGCTGGCACCTGAAAGATCGAAATTTCCGGCAATTTGCCCCGTATTTCCGGGTATCGCTTCCTGAATAACAGGAGCCGAGAGAACCTGATTATCGAGAACAATGGCGAATGACTGTCCGATACCGGCTTTTGTCGCCTTGGAGAAGCGATCCGCACCGACACTGTCGAGGTGGAATGTAATCACCGGCTGCTGCGTGGCCGTGTCAATTCCCGCTTGTGCATCGACAAAATTCTCGTTGGTAACGAGCGGCTCTTTTTTGACGAGATAGGCAACAGGCGGATCGTCAAAAGAGTAGACTACCTCATCGCCTTCGGGCGGCGTGCCGTCTATCGCCTGCTGCACCGGCACGGAAGAATCGACCATGCGGAAACTTAATTCGCCTGTGAGACTTAGAATGTCCTTGAGTAGCTGGGAATCGTAAAGACCAGGCACTTCAATCAACACCCGGCCATTGCGTTCAGTCACAACATGCGGGTTGGCGTAGCCAAGCTCGCTGAGACGGCGCGTAAGAACTGCAACGGTGGCATCGGTATCAGGCAGATGTTCTTTATCCACCTGCAGGCGCATGCGTGAGCCGCCTTCAAGATCAAGCCCGAGAGCAAGCTGTTTCTTGGGTAGCCAGTCCGGCAAACTGTCCAGCTGGCTCTGCGTAAAGGCATTGGGAAGCGAAAGTATCAGTCCGGCAAGGACCACAGTCCAGATGAGAACAGTCTTCCAGCGGCTAAAGTAAAGCATACGGTCGCAACCTCAAGAATCAGAAGGGCGGCTCCAGGGCCGCCCATCACTTAAGCTTTATTTCTTGTTGTCGGCAACCGGTTCGCCTTTAACGCGAACATCTGCAACCATGCCACGAAGAACACGAGCCTTTACGCCATCACCGATTTCAACGTCGAGCTCACCAGTGTCTTCATAAACTTTCGTAACCTTGGCGATAAAACCACCACCGGTAATAATGGTGTCGCCGCGGCGAATATTCTTCAGCTGCTCTTCACGCTTCTTCGCGGCTGTACGCTGCGGGCGGATGATCAGGAAATACATGATCACGAAGATCAAAATGAAGGGAAGAATGCTCATCAGCATTTCCGGAGCGCCACCGGCACCCGTTGCCTGTGCATATGCGGGAGTTACGAACATAGAACCTCCAGATAGATCAAATTTGAAACAGTCAGAACCAGCGCAATACAATGTTTAAGCTGGCAAAAGCAACAGTACAAAACCACCACGACTGCTTTTCCATTATCAGTCAACATGATAGTGACGTTCAAACTGAAGAATGTAAGGGCATGTCTGGTATGACTGAGGAATTGCTGAGCGAAAAACTTGACCGTTTGATTGCTGTGCTAGAGCGCATGGCGCCGCCAACCCCGCAGCCTGTCAATCTGGAAATTGCCGATTGTTTTGTATGGAACCCTTCCCGTCTCGGTTTCGATCCCGTCAATAGGGTCAATCGCGTCGACATTTCCTTGATCAGAGGTGTTGATACGGTTCGCGACATTCTCTTTGATAATACCAAACGGTTTGCCGATGGCATGCAGGCAAATAATGTTCTGCTCTGGGGTGCGCGCGGCATGGGCAAGTCTTCGCTTGTGAAAGCCGTGCACGCTTCGGTAAATGCTGAAGCTCCGGCCGCCGCTCACCCGCTCAAACTCATTGAAATTCACCGCGAAGACATTGATAGCCTGCCAGCCTTGATGGGCATCATCAAGAATACGCCCTACCTGTTTATCCTGTTCTGCGATGATCTTTCTTTCGACCATGATGATACGTCGTACAAATCATTGAAAGCCGCGCTCGAGGGCGGTGTCGAAGGCCGCCCGGACAATGTGATTTTTTATGCGACATCGAACCGCCGCCATCTGCTCCCGCGGGATATGATCGAGAACGAGCGTTCAACAGCCATCAATCCATCGGAGGCCGTTGAAGAAAAGGTGTCTCTATCGGACCGCTTTGGTCTTTGGCTTGGATTTCACAAGTGTAGCCAAGATGATTATCTTGCAATGATCGACGGCTACGCCGCACATTTTGATCTGGCTATGGAAAAAGATCAGCTTCATGCGCAGGCACTTGAATGGTCAACCACGCGTGGCGCGCGCTCCGGTCGCGTTGCGTGGCAGTTCATACAGGATCTTGCCGGGCGCCTTGGCAAAAAGCTTTAAAATAAAAAAGCCCGTATCGAAACAATACGGGCTTTTTTGGAAATCAATGAACTGACTATAGTTCGAGATATTTTGTAGGATCGACAGGCGTCGAATTCTTGCGAACTTCGAAGTGAAGCTTCGGCGTTGTAGCATTGCCAGTCATGCCGGATGCGCCCAGCTCTTCGCCACGCTTGACCTTCTGGCCGCGCTGAACGTTCAGCTTGCTCGCATTACCGTAAACGGTGACCAAGCCATTATCATGGCGGACCAGAACCGTATTGCCGAATTCCTTCAGTCCATCGCCCGAATAGATCACGACACCGCTTTCGGCGGCCTTGATTGGGGTGCCTTCCGGAACCGAAATGTCTATGCCGTCGCTACCTTTGCCGTAATTGGCGACAACGCGGCCACGCACAGGCCAGCGCAATTGCGATGCACCCGAAGCCGATGGAATTGATGCGACTTCCTTCTCCGCTTCGCCTGCAGCCTTTTCACTCGCTTGCGGCGGGGTATAGGGCTTGGCTTCCGATCCGGCGGCGGCTGTAGCAGGAGCAGGCGCGGCAGGTGCGCTTGCAACAACCTTAGGCTGTTCGACAGGCGGTGTAGCAGCAGTTTTCACCTGGTCAGTGCCGCCCTTGGGCTTCATCGTATTGGCAACATTTTGTGCCAGCGATGAATTGGACGGCGGAATGATCAGCGATTGCCCGAGACGGACTGTTCCGTCCTGCATATTATTGGCTTGCTTGATCGCATCGACATTCGCGCCTGTCTTGCGCGAAATGGCATGAAGCGTATCGCCGGATTGAACCTTATAGGTGCCGCTTGCCGTTGAAGTCGTGATGGGTTTTGCTGCGGCCTGCGCGGGCGCAGTAGCGGCAGGCATTCTGGCTTCGCGTCCATCTGGTGTCTTCAAAGTTGCAGACCCTGCGGGCGCTGTCTGCATGGGTGCCGCCATGGCGACCTGCTGCTGACGTACTGGCGCATTGTTCGCAACGGGAGCGAGAGCCGGGCGCGAAGGCTGCGAGGAAACCGGCGGCAATGAAGAAGCGCTTTGGCTGCCAACGGGCGGCAGACTACCGCGCTGAACACCGCCCGATGAGCGGATCGGCGCATTATTGACCGAAGCAGTGTAGGTTGAATCGACCGGCGCCACCGAACCACTGTTCTGGGTCTGCATGATCGATCTCTGGTTATCACTGTAACCAGAGCTGAAATCTGCACTGGAGAAACGTGACACCCCGGAGCTGCAACCGGCAGCAATGCCGGCAACTGTGAGAATGGCGGCATTGAGAGCCAACCGCCGTGACGCTTTGTCTAGTGTACTCAAACGCATCGCTTAATCCCGCCCGTACTCATACAAGAATATTAGACGCATTAGATCGCGTTAATGTTACCCGACCGTTAAAACTTTCGAAAATTTGCAAAAAATTCACCAAGCTCGTAAACGCTTGGCTCGGCCGCAGTCAGGTTAAAGCGCCGAGGAAACCCCTTCGACCAAGGGCAGGAACCTTACGCGCATCAACTCCTGCTGGTCAAAACGGCTGCCAATCTTTGTTAGACGTGCAACTGTCTGCTCCCCGTCAACAGGGCCGATAGGCGCCACCAAAATACCGTTGGACGAAAGGAGATCGACAAAATGCCTTGGCATAGCGTCGAACGCAGACCAGACGATGATCCGGTCAAAGGGGCCATCGCTTGCGAGCCCCAACCGCCCGTCTGCATGTTTGATAATACAGTTTTCAATTTTCAAAGCCTGAAGACGCTGCTGCGCAAGCTCGACCAGTGTGCGATAGCGTTCAAGTGATAGGACACGTCCTGAAAGCCGGGCCATGACTGCGGCGGTAAAACCGGAACCCGTTCCAATTTCCAAAACCCGGTGCGATGGTTCCAGCTCGAGCGCCTTGATCAACTGGGCCTGGAGGTCCAGGCCTTCAATGAATTCTCCGCACTCAATAGGCAATACACCCTTACTATAAGCGACATTGCCAAGGTTACCGCTCACGAAACTCATGCGAGGCGTGGCTTCAAGAGCGCTCATCAATCTCTGGTCGCTTAGGCCCAACCTGCGCATACGCAGCACAAAAGCCGCAAAACCTTCACGCTCGGACATGGCCGGTTTCATATAAATGTTTCCTCAAGAACGGCTCGCATCTCATGCGCGGTCAGATCAAGCTGCAATGGCGTAATGGAAATGTAGTTGTTGCGGATCGCAGCGACATCGCTGTTTTCGGCAGGCACATCCTTACCCCGTCCATATCGAAGCCAGTAATAGGGCAAACCGCGCCCATCGTGACGCTCTTCAATCGTCAACCCGTGCGAAAGCTTTCCCTGTACCGTCACGCGGGTGCCTGCGATCTCGGAAGCCTGGCAACTGGGGAAATTGATGTTGACGAGAACGCCCTTGTTCAATTCAACACCAAGCACTTTTCGAAGCACATCCGGAGCGCGCTCTTCCACAATCTCCCATGGCAGGACGCGAGCGCCACCGTTGAGATTATATTCTTGTGATAAAGCGATGGATTTGATCCCCAGCAAAGTGCCTTCAATGGCTGCGGCGATCGTACCCGAATAAGTTACGTCATCTGCAGTATTTGATCCGGAGTTGACGCCGGAAAGCACAAGATCAGGTGGCTCGGGCATCACATGCTTGACGCCCATGATGACGCAATCGGTCGGCGTGCCGCTCACTGCAAAATGGCGGTCATCAATTTTGCGCAGCCGCAATGGGTTGGAAAGCGTCAGCGAGTGAGCAAGTCCACTCTGGTCCGTCTCAGGCGCAATGACCCAAACATCGTCAGAAAGCTGGCGGGCGACACGTTCAAGAACACTCAGACCTTCCGCATGAATTCCGTCATCGTTGGTCAAGAGAATCCGCATCGCCCTACCCCGTTTGTTTAAGCCGCTTTTTCGATCCGTGTCAGCCCACCCATATAAGGCACAAGTGCTTGAGGAACTGTAACGCTGCCGTCTTCATTCTGATAATTTTCGACAACTGCAATCAAAGCGCGGCCAACAGCAGTGCCCGAACCATTCAATGTGTGGACAAAACGGGTGGATTTCTCGCCCTCTGGCCGGTAACGGGCATTCATCCGCCGGCCTTGAAAATCACCGCAAACAGAACAGCTTGAAATTTCGCGGTAAGATTTCTGTCCTGGAAGCCATACTTCCAGATCATAGGTCTTTTGCGCGCCGAACCCCATATCGCCGGTGCAAAGCGTCATGGTACGGAATGACAGATCAAGGCGCTTAAGCACCTCTTCCGCGCAGGCAGTCATGCGTTCATGCTCTTCGACAGCGCGTTCCGCATCGGTGATCGAAACCAGTTCCACCTTCATGAATTGGTGCTGGCGCAGCATGCCGCGCGTATCGCGTCCAGCGGAACCTGCCTCGGAACGGAAACAAGCGGTCAGCGCGGTCATACGGATCGGCAGATCGCGAATATCGAGAATCTCGTCACGCACCAGATTGGTCAGCGGCACCTCGGCAGTGGGGATGAGATAGCGGCCGTCAGTGGTCTTGAAGAGATCTTCGGCAAATTTCGGCAATTGCCCGGTGCCATAAAGCGTATCGTCATTGACCAATAGCGGCGGATTGACCTCCATATAGCCATGCTCCGTCGTGTGCATGTCCAACATGAACTGACCAAGAGCCCGTTCCAGCCGCGCAAGCTGGCTCTTCAATACGGTAAAACGGCTGCCGGACAGGCGCGCAGCCCGCTCGAAATCCATATATCCAAGCTTCTCGCCTATTTCGAAATGTTCTTTCGGTTCAAACGAAAAGTTCTTCAGATGGCCGACGCGGCGCGTTTCCACATTGCCACTTTCATCCTTGCCCAAAGGCACACTATCCAGTGGAATATTGGGCAGCACTTCAAGCGCCTCAGTGAGCGCGCGCTCTAGCTGGCGCTCTTCCTCTTCTGCAGAAGTCAGCGCTTGCTTGATATCGGCGACTTCCGCCTTCAACTGATCGGCCGCTGCCTGATCTTTGGCGGCCATCGCCTTGCCAATTTCCTTGGAAGCGGCATTGCGACGCTCCTGCAGCCCTTGAGATTTTGCAATGGATTGCCGCCGCTTTTCGTCAAGCTCTATCAAGCGTGACGAAATCGGCTCCATTCCGCGCTTGGCCATTGCGGCGTCGAAAGCCTGCGGATTCTGGACGATCCATTTAATGTCATGCATGAGAGTAAAGCCGTACTGGAATAATTATATCTTATGGGGCGAACCCCGGCGAACTGGAGAGTGTCAGGACGAGATTTCGCTCGACTGTGCTTCTGTCTCAGCCGCACGCTTTTTCTCGATCAGACGCGCCATCCAGATGGAAATCTCGTAGAGAAGGATGGTGGGAAGCGCAAGACCGATCTGGCTGACAGGATCGGGCGGCGTGATCACCGCGGCAACGATGAAAGCAATCACAATCGCATATTTGCGCTTTGATCTGAGACCTTCATAGCCGACCAACCCAACCCGGGCCAAAAGGGTCGTCACAACCGGCAACTGAAAAACGAGTCCGAACGCGAATATCAGCGTCATGATAAGGCTGAGATATTCGGAAACCTTGGGCAGCAAGGAAATTTGCACTTCACCGGCCCCGCCGGTCTGCTGCATGGCAAGGAAGAACCACATAACCATCGGCGTGAAGAAAAAGTAGACCAGAGCGCCGCCCATGAGAAACAGAATTGGCGAGGCGATCAAAAACGGCAAGAAAGCCATGCGCTCATTCTTGTAGAGGCCGGGCGCAACAAATTTATAAATCTGGGAAGCAATAACAGGGAAGGCAATGACGATACCGCCAAACATGGCAATCTTGACCTGCGTGAAGAAAAACTCCTGTGGCGCGGTGTAAATCAGCTGCGCCTTTGCCGGATCAAATCCTGCCCAGCCCACTGCCCATTGATAGGGAATAACCAGCAGGTTGAAAAGCTGCTTGCCAAAATGGAAGCAACCCAGGAACGCGACGAAAAAAGCCAGCAGAGCCCAGATAAGACGACGGCGCAGCTCAATCAGATGCTCTATCAGCGGCGCTGAACTCTTGTCGATTTCATCGTCGGTATTGCTCAAGATTTCGTCCCCGTATCACTGCTCTTGGCACGTGGCTTAGCCGTCTTTTTGACCGGCGCTGCGGCTGCTTTGGCAGCAGTCTGCTTTGTGACAGTCTGTTTTGTAGTGCCTGGCTTAACAGCGACTGCCTTTGCAGGCCCCGCGCTGGCGGGTTTAGCGGTCGTCGTGGTTTTGGGGGCTGCCTTTGGCTTGGCCGCAGCCCTCGGCTTTTTCTTTGGCTCGTCAACAGGCGGCAATGGCTCCATCACCACAGGTTGCGCCTGCGTGGCACCGGGCGCTGATGGGTCGGGAATGGCCACATTATCCTTCGCCGTATCCGTCGCATCTTTCAATGTAGAGCGTATTTCCTCGCCTATTGTTCTGACGGGATCGAATACTTTGCGTATGTCATTGCGCGGGTCGAGGCTCTTTGCATCATTTATAATGCCACGAACATCATCAAGTTCGGCTTCTTTCAGAGCTTCATCAAACTGCTTGCGAAACTCACCTGCAGTTGCCCGAAACTTAGTCGTCGCCTTGCCGAACGCACGCAGCATTTTGGGCAAGTCTTTCGGACCTACAACCACAATCAGAACGACCGCGATGACCAGTATTTCCGACCAACCAACATCAAACATTTATCATGCTCCAGCCACAACGCGGCCATTCAGCCACGCGCAGGGCAAGGCTCCCGCCCTTACCGTTCAAGACTTCTTGGTCTTTTCCTTGACTGAATTCACTGGCTCACTTGTCGTGTTGTCAATGGTCTTGGAATTATTGGCGTCCGCAGCATCTTCGTCGCTCATGCCGCTTTTGAAGTTCTTGATACCCTTGGCAACATCGCCCATCAGCTCAGGAATTTTGCCGCGTCCGAAGAGAAGCAACACGACCGCAAGCACGATAAGCCAGTGCCAGATTGAAAAACTACCCATTTTACCCTCACATTCGCCCAGTGGTTTGAGCTGATCTAAGCTTTTTCCCCGTGCTTTTCAAACACAAGTCGCTTTTGTTCTTTCACATTCGCGTAAACCCAGCGCAAGCCCGAATTGATTTGCGAGGTACGAATTTTGCCTTAAGGGACTATCCGCCGCAAATGTGGCGAGAAATAATGTCACTCCTGCTCAACCTTAGGTGTCAAAAGGCCCAGTTCTTCCAGATCGATATCTGTCAAAGGATCTTCATCCTCGGTCAGTTCGTCCGGATCGTTGAAAGGCACAGGAATTGCAAAATTGGTTGGCATGCGGGCGGAAAGCAGCCCTGCCCCGCGCAGCTCATCTATGCCGGGCAGATCGCGTACTTCCTGTAACCCGAAGTGATCGAGGAACGAGGCTGTTGTTCCATAAGTTATGGGGCGACCGGGCGTGCGGCGACGCCCCCGGAATTTGATCCAGCCCGTTTCCATCAGCACATCAAGCGTGCCCTTGGAGGTTTCAACACCGCGAATATCTTCGAGTTCCGCACGCGTTACCGGCTGGTGATAGGCAATGATAGCAAGCACTTCGAGAGCTGCCCGCGACAATTTCTTGAGCTGTATAGCCTCGCGATTCATCAGGAATGCAAGATCTGCGGCAGTGCGGAATGCCCACGCACCACCAACCTGCCGCAGATTTATACCGCGATTGGAGTATATTTCCTGCAACTCTCCCAGCAACATCGCAACGTCAACATCCGATGGCAGGCGCTCTTTGAGGGCTTTTTCTGTTACAGGCTGCGCCGATGCAAACAGGATCGCCTCAACCATTCGCAACGCGTCTGATGTTTTGACTGCCGTATTCCAGTTGTCCTCAGCCTCTTGCCTGTCAATTTTGACATCGTCATTTGCAGGATCAGCCATTGACCACATCCTTCATTGGTTCTTCCGGCCGGTTGCGGAGGTAGATCGGTTTGAAAGCGCCCGTCTGGCGGATTTCCAGATGTCCCTCGCGGACCATTTCAAGACTTGCAGCAAAAGAACTTGCTATTGCCGAAGCACGTTCTGCCGGAGTCGTAATAAATTCCAGCAAATATTGGTCCAGCGCGGTCCAGTCTTTCATCTCGCCAACGAGACGCATCAATATTTCCCGAGCATCCTTGAGCGACCAGACGGAACGCCGCGCAATCTGCACATGCGAGGTCGCGCGCTTTTGCCTTTGTGAGGCATAGGCAGTCAGAAGCTCATATAGCGTGGCTGAGTAAGCATTTGTCTGATCAACAATAACAGCTTCCGGCATGCCACGGGGAAAGACATCACGGCCAAGACGATTGCAGTTGATAAGCTTCATCGCCGCGTCGCGCATTGCCTCAAGCCGTTTCAGCCTGAATTGCAAAGTGGCGGCCAGTTCTTCGCCGCTTTCACCTTCTTCACCCGGAGCTTTCGGGATGAGCAGCTTCGATTTCAAGTATGTTAGCCAGGCGGCCATGACCAGATAATCAGCCGCCAGTTCAAGGCGAAGGGCCTGTGCCTGCCGGATAAACACGAGATATTGTTCAACAAGGGCAACAACAGAAATTCGCGCCAGATCGACACGCTGATTTCGCGCAAGATGCAGCAAAAGATCAAGCGGCCCCTCAAACCCTTGAATGTCGATGACAAGGGAAGGCTCGCTGGCAGCGCGATCAACCTGGCTCTCCCAAAGCGCCTCCATTGGAGCTGCTTTGTTGCCATTCATGTTTTTTTCGCTAACTGCCAAACCTGTCTCGCTTCCCTGTTATCGCACTTTATGCAACCGCCTCGAACATGCTGCGGAATTCGTCCCTGAGCTCTTCTTCACTGGAAGCGTCGGGTTTCCGTTTGTATTTTATGGCCTTTACCGCCCGTTCAAGTGCCTTGCCTTGCAGCTCCGGAGTGCATGAGGCAACCGCCGTCATTTGCTCCATAATCCCGTGACAATGAAGCACCATATCCAATCCTGCCGCAAAGATTGCTTTGGTTCGGTCGAAGTAATCCCCAGAAAGTGCATTCATGGAGACGTCATCGCTCATCAAAAGCCCGTCAAAGCCTATATAGTCACGGATAATCTCTTCGACCACCTTACCAGACGTCGTAGCCGGATATTTAGGGTCGACCGCTGAAAAGATCACATGAGCGCTCATGGCCATTGGCAGATGCGATAGCGCTTTGAAGGGCGCAAAATCATGCTCAGCCAGTTCATCCAGCCCGGTCGCAACGGTCGGTAGCTCGTGATGCGTATCAGCAAAGGCCCTGCCGTGACCGGGAATATGTTTCATGACCGGCAGCATGCCGCCCGCCAGCAATCCTTCTGCTGCCGCACTGCCCATGGCTGTTACAATGTCCGGATGCTTGCCATAGGCGCGCGTACCGATCACATCATTGGCACCTTCCACCGGCACGTCCAGCACTGGCAGGCAATCCACGTCAATGCCAAGCTTCAACAGATCAAACGCATGCAGGCGGGACAAAAGCCAAGCCGCCCGCAGCCCCTTCTCCTCATTTTCGCGGTAGAGAGCGCCCAGCGCCGAACCCGATGGATAATCAGGGGCCAATGGCGGGCGCAAACGTTGCACACGTCCACCCTCCTGGTCGATTAGCACAGGCGCATCATTGCGCCCGACCAGATCACGCAAATGCGCGCACAAATCTTCGATTTGTGCAGCTTCGCTCACATTGCGTGCAAAAAGAATAAAACCCCAAGGACGTTCATCGCGAAAAAACGCAATCTCATCCGGAGTCAGTTTCAGGCCGGTGGTACCAGCAATCCATGCTTTTGATTCGCTCATATTGGGAGTCTACTGCTTCAATGCACAAAAAGAAAAGGCGGCCAGTGGCCGCCTTTTCTCTTATTTTTGTCTGTTCGGTCTATTGCGTCACAAAGCAGCTTCCGCCTGCGGATTTGTACTTGGAGCACAAATTCACCGCGTCGCTCTTCGAGCCGGCAGGGATACGTACACGATAGAATGTGCCCTTTCCTGCAATCTCGGCCTGCTTGATATCGACACCGCGTCCGCCAATAACGCCCGCATGTTTCTGCGACAGCGATGCATAGGTCTTCTGCGCACCCTCAACGCTTGGCTGCGAAGCAACCTGGATGAAGTAGCTTCCAGCAGCAGGTGCAGCCGAAGCCACCTGTTGTGCAGGAGCATTTTTGGCTGGCACGCGATCAACAATATCGAGCGGCTGTTCGGCAGGACGCGATTCCACCACGGGAACGTTTTTCGGCGCAACCGAGGCGACTGTTTCCTGTGTGATCTTCTTCGTTTCTACCGGCTTGGCCGCAACTTGAGCTTTTGGAGCAGCGGGTGCCGCAGCGGCTGGCGCTTCTGGCGCAAGCGCTGGTTCCGGCTCAACTGGATCTCCTCCCGCAAGTGCAGCAACAGGATCATCCGCTGAGACAGGCCCCGTTGCTGTGTTGCCGGGACGTTCCACGGGAGCAGCGGCGGCACCAGTGCCTGCCGGCGGCGCGTCAGGAGTAATGGAGGCAACCATCGTTCCGTCCGGCTTGACGATCATTGTCTGAACCTTACGCGGTGCAAGTGCACCATTGCGTTCCGGAGCTGGCTCATTTGCCGCCAGATCTTGATCGGCAGGGTCGATACGCGCATCAACCTTGTCGGCGATTGGCACTTCATCGTCTTCATCGGCTGCAAGATCAACAGGATCCTGGCGCGTTGTTACCAATTGCTCCTGTTTAGGCGTTACCGGAGCAGCGGTTGCATCCTTATCGAAAACAGCCTTGTCCTGATTGGGAACGACAGCGCTCGCCGTTGCTTCTGGCTGAACCTTCATCGGCGCCTTATCGGCCATGATGACCACGGGTTCACCACCCGTTGAGCCAGTCCACTTATATGCGAGCGCACCCGCAACAGCGACCAGAACCACAGCAGCAGCCACACCCGGAACGAACAGAGGATTACGGCGCGGCCTGTTTTCGTTCTGCGCATAGGCTCCAGCAGCAATGTCGACATCATCCTGACGCGGATCATAACCGAAATTAGCATCGTCCTCAGGACCGTGCTGATAACGGGCCGAGGCAGCAGGAGCCTGCAATGCTGCTCCGGCTACACCTGCCGCAGCGACACCGGCAGCCGCATAGCCAGCTTCATTGTAACGGCTTTGTTCGGCTTCATTGCCAAAGACATCGGCATAGATTTCAGCAAACTCGTCCTTTGCAGGTTCCGGCTGTGCCTGTTCCTTGGACGCTGCAGCAAAATCATTGTGCTGTGTGTCGGATTCGATCGAGCCGAATACTTCAGCAAACTCGCTCTCCAGCTCGTTGAGACCATTGTTCTGGGGAGCATCGTCTTCGTAGTTCACCATCGGAAGATCGAGTGACTCGGTGTAGTCAACCCGACTTTCGGTAACGGCGATAGTATCCACATCAGGTGCTTGAGCCGGCTTGGCGGCGCGATCGAGTTCATCCGCATAATCGCTCAAGGCATGAACTTCTGGAACCTTAGGCACCCCGGCAATAGGAGCAGCAACTGGAACAGCGATCTGTTCCCGCACTGGCGCAAGCTCTTCCTCGGCATCCATCGGCACTTCAAAATCATCAAGCGCTGCCATCAGCTCCTGATCATTGAAAGCATCTTCGATTTCCGTGTCGGAATTTTCCTGCTCGGCATAGGAAACCTGCGGCTCATAAGAAGGCTCTGGTGCAGCATAAGCAACCGGCGCAGCAATCTCCTCCACAGGCGGCTCATACGCAGCAGCGGGCGATGCTGGTGCATAAGCGACCGGAGCAGGCGCTGGCGCTGCTTCTGGCTGCTGGTAGGCAGTTGCGCGGCTGATAATCGGCGCTGCTTCCGTGCGACCGGCTACATTGGAACGTGAACCGTATCCCCAGGATGCATTCGCAGACCTCTGCACAACTGGCCTTGCCGATCCGGCAAGCAGTGTTTCCAATTCATCTTCAAGGCTGATCGCCGGCGCGGCCGCAACTGGCGCAGCGGGAGCTTCAGCGCCTGTATTTGAAATTACACCCTCGCCTGCTTCATTGTCGGCATAAGCCGTCTCCGGCTCATAATCCGCATAGTCAGGCTCTTCGTAAGCGGCGACGGGTTGCGCAGGAATGTCGTAAGGCTGCTCAGGCTGCATGGCCGAAAGCTCGCGCTCGATTGACTCCTGAAATTCGCTAGCGTCAGGCTCGTCATTCTGCTGATTGCGATCTGATTCAGCCGAAGCGGACTGTGAGGTGACTTCGTCATCGAAGCCTCCCATCAGTTCGCGTTCAAGATCCAGAGCAAAATCATCATTGGACCCGGAAGGTGACTCATCCTGCTCCGGAGTTCCCATAATGCGGGATAGCTCCATCAGAGGATCATCAATACCGAATCGCGAATCATCCTGCCGGTTAGAACGCTGAAGATAGTTTTCCGCCATGGCGTTAATCCTGTACTCTCAACTGTGGGACGTCCGAAAACGTCACGCATTGGCCATACCAGCGCAATGTGGGCAAAAGTTGACAGGATTTCTACGCTTATTAGCGCATTTCAGTCGGAGCGTCCGCACCAATAATTGACAAACCGGACGCCAAAACCTTCGAAACAACCTGAACCAGCCCTAGCCTGGCTTGGGACAAGTTTGGATCGTTAACCTTAATAAAACGTAAGTCCGGATTTTCAGTGCCTTTATTCCACTGTCCATGCAGCGAACTTGCAAGGTCATAAAGGTAAAATGCGACCCGGTGCGGCTCCTGATGAAGCGCAGCTGTTTCGATCATGCGCGGATATTCGGCAAGCTTGCGGATAAGCGCAATTTCACTCTCGTCGGTCAGCAAATTGAAATGCTTCGCGCTCGCCGCCAGATCCACTTCGCCAATGCCAAGCTGCTCAATCGCCTGCCGGAACACCGAATGGCACCGTGCGGACGCATATTGAACGTAGAACACAGGATTATCTTTCGAATGTTCCGTTACTTTGGCAAAATCGAAATCAAGGGGTGCATCATTCTTCCGGTATAGCATCATGAACCGGACGGGATCGCGGCCAACTTCCTCAACCACATCCCGCAGGGTCACAAATTCGCCGGACCGCTTCGACATCCGCACCGGCTCGCCATTGCGGTAAAGTTTGACGAGCTGGCAAATCAGTACCGTCAGCTTTGCCGTGCCGCCCGAAACTGCGCGCGCCAGTGATTCCAGCCGCTTGACGTAGCCGCCATGGTCTGCACCAAGCACATAGATCATCTCATCGAAATGCCGGTCATACTTGTCTTTGAAATAGGCAACGTCCGCCGCAAAATAAGTGAACTGACCATCCGACTTCACCAATGGCCGATCGATATCATCACCCACATCTGTGGACCGAAACAGGGTTTGTTCCCTGTCTTCCCAATCTTCCGGCACTTGGCCTTTGGGTGGAGGAAGCTTACCCTTGTAGACATGCCCCTTCAGCGTCAGATCATTGATGGCCGAGCGGATGAGCTTGGCATTATTGGCGTGCAGCGTCCGCTCGGAGAAAAAGATGTCGTGATGAACGTTGAGCGAAGCCAGATCGTCACGGATCATTGCCATCATTGCGTCGATAGTCCGGTCCTTGACGATCGCAAGGCTTTTTTCTTCCGGCATTTCGAGCAATTTCGTACCGTAATCGTCGGCCAGCGCCTTGCCGACAGGAACGAGATAGTCGCCCGGATATAAACCGGCAGGAATCTCACCGATCTGTTCTCCCAAAGCCTCGCGGTACCGGAGCATGACAGAATTTGCCAACACGTCGATCTGCGCGCCGGCATCGTTGATGTAATATTCCTTGCCAACTTCGTAACCGGCAAAAGATAGAAGATTGGCCAGCGCATCACCCACCACTGCGCCGCGGCAGTGCCCGACATGCATTGGACCTGTCGGATTGGCTGAAACATACTCAACATTGACCCTATGGCCATAGCCGAGCTTTGACCGGCCATAATCGAGTCCGGCATCAAGCATGGTGGAGAGTTGCTGTTGCCAGTAACTGTCTTTCAGCCTCAAATTGATAAAGCCCGGACCTGCAACATCGACTGAGCCGACATCAGGATCATTCTTCAGCGCATCACCGATTTTAACGGCAAGTTCGCGTGGATTTTGACCGACCGCTTTCGACAACACCATCGCTGCATTGGTTGCAATATCGCCATGACTTGCATCGCGAGGTGGCTCGACGCCAACGCGCGACAGATCGACTGCTGCACCATCAGTTGTTTTCAAATCAAGTGCTTGCAGGGCGTTCTTAATCCGCGCATCGAAGTCCGCGAAGATGTTCATGACGTAATTCTCATTCGAGGTTTATAGAAAAGTCTGGGGCCTCATGGCCAAAGTTGAGCCTGCTCTAGGACAATTCGGGCGTATGGTCAAACAGCCTGCGATGCTCGCGCACAGCATAAGTGTCGGTCATACCACTCAGGAAATCGGCAACCAGGCGAGCGCGGGCGGGCATATCTGCCTGAACTTGCTCGTTCCTCCAGCCTTCCGGCATTGCTTGAGCGTCATTCATATAGGCTTCAAAAAGATTTCTCACAATCTTGTCAGCCGATTTGCGCACTCTTAGAACACTTTCGTGAAAATACAGATTGTCGTAGAGAAATGTCTTCAGTGCCTTCTCTTGCAATCTCATAGCCTCGGTGAAGGCAACAATGTTTTGCCCAGCATTGTGTATGTCTTCGATCTTTTGAGGTTGGATACGATCAAGATTGGCTTGTGACTGACTTATAACGTTCTCAACCATCAGGGTTATCTGGCGTCTGACAATCTCATGTGTCGTGCGAACTTCATCAAGTTTGGGATATTTTGTCCTTACAGCCCGCAAAATATCGCCGATTATTGCTACATCTTCCAGAGCATCCAAGGATAGGAGGCCCGAACGAAGCCCATCGTCAATGTCGTGAGCATTATAAGCGATATCGTCTGCTATTGCGGCGCATTGCGCTTCAAGAGAGGCATGGTGCCCAAGTTCCAGATTAAACTGGGCATTATACTCAAGGATCGCCGCCGGAACAGGATGACCAATGCCTCGCCCTTGGGTATCCATTAGCGGGCCATTATGTTTGACAAGCCCCTCCAGCGTCTCCCAGGTCAGGTTTAGACCATCAAACTCGGCATATCGCCTTTCAAGACTGGTTACGATCCGCAGCGATTGCGCATTATGATCAAAGCCGCCAAAATCGCGCATCTTTTCATCCAACGCGTCTTCGCCGGTATGGCCAAAGGGCGTGTGACCAAAATCATGTACCAGGGCAATCGCTTCAGCCAAATCCTCATCAAGGCGCATTGAGCGAGCCAGGGCTCGGGCAATCTGCGCCACCTCAATCGTGTGCGTGAGCCTCGTGCGGTAATGGTCGCCCTCATGGGCAATAAAAACCTGAGTTTTATGTTTCAGGCGGCGAAACGCAGTCGAGTGAATAATTCTGTCGCGATCGCGCTGAAATACGGTGCGCGTTGGACTTTCGCTCTCAGCTACGAGCCGCCCACGGCTATGCTGTGGGTCGCTGGCATAAGATGCCCGTTCCCTGTAACCAAAACCCACATCCTGCATCGACATTATTTCACTTCCCGCCTTCTTGTGCATGCTTCGGAACATGCGAGCACAGCAGTACCACCCATTAACACGCATGCCGTTGACTTCACCGTCGCCAATTCTTAGCTATGGTGTATAATGAATGGCAAGGCATGACATGATGATGTTCTGTCTTTGGAGCCGGGCGGATGTTTCCCGCGAAGGAATGTGAAGAATGACCGAAGTTGTAAATGTTTCTGTCTCCGACGCTGCGGCCAAGCGCATCTCGGCAATTTTAAAATCCGACCCTGACAAAACCGCCCTGCGCATCTCTGTCGAAGGTGGCGGCTGCTCGGGCTTTTCCTATAAGTACGATCTGGTCGATGCACAGGATGCAGATGACATCGTAATCGAAAAATTGGGAGCAAAGGTTTTGATCGATTCGATTTCACTGCCCTATATTGGCGGGTCGGAGATTGATTTTGTCGATGACCTGATGGGCCAGTCTTTTCAAATCCGCAACCCGAATGCCACATCCTCATGCGGTTGCGGCACGAGTTTCTCCGTCTAGGCTGCTCGCCTCTTCTCAAGCTGTTTCAAAAGGCTGTCTCGCGACAGCCTTTTTTATTTCCCCTCAAGCTTCAGCGCCTTTTGCCGCCTCACGCAAATCGTCGGCACTCCCCAAAGCCCCATTGAAATACCAATTCAGCAAAACTGAAGAGACCGATGCCAGAAGAATGCCGGATTCGATCAAGGGATGAACGGCGTGCGGCATCCACATTTTGAAGTCGGGGGCCACCAGCGGGATCATTCCCAAAGCCAACGACACTGCCACAATGAAAAGGTTGTTGCGGCTTGATTGGAATTCCACCTTCGACAATATGCGTATGCCCGTCGCTGCCACCATGCCGAACATCACCAGCCCTGCCCCGCCAAGAACAAATTGCGGCAATGATTCAACAAGAGCGCCCATTTTGGGCATCAGCCCGAGTATGAGCAGTATCAGACCGGCCGCCACGCATACGAAGCGGCTTTTGACGCCGGTCACGCCTACGAGCCCGACATTTTGCGAGAAGCTCGTATAGGGAAACGTGTTAAAGACACCCCCAATGACTGTTCCCAGACCATCTGTGCGAAGTCCGGCTGATAACATTGGCCGGGTTATTTTCTTTCCCGTCAGATCGCCAAGCGCCAGAAACATGCCCGTAGATTCGATCATCACGACGATCATGACAAGACTCATGGTGATGATCAGCACAGGATCGAAAATCGGTATGCCGAAATGAAACGGCGTGATGATTGCAAACCAGCCGGCGGAAGCAACTTTCTCGAAACCCATCATGCCCAGACTTGTCGCCACGAGCGCGCCAATGACGATACCGAGAAGCACGGCAATGTTTGAGATGAACCCCTTGCCGAAGCGCGCAATGAGCAGGATCGAGACAAGCACAACAGCGGAGATCGCAATATTCGAAAGCGGCGCATAAGCAGGATTTTGCAGCGAAGGTGCAAGCGCCAGCTTTTGCGGCAATGCCGGTAAAGCAGAACCCGGCGCGACGGCAAGCTCGGTAATCGTTTTAAGCCATGCCGCATGTTCGGGAGAAACGATTTTAGGAGCCGTGGGGCCAAAGGGATTACCGAAAACCCAATTGATGCCGACCCGCATCAGCGAAACCCCGATGACCAGGATAATCGTGCCTGTCACCACCGGCGGAAAGAAACGCAGCAGACGGCTCATAAGCGGTGCCAGCAGCATTGCTACAAACCCCGCACCGATAATGGCGCCGAAAATCAGCCGCGCTCCGTCCGGCCCCGTATTGGCATTGGCCATGGCGACCATGGGACCTACGGCAGCGAATGTTACGCCCATCATCACCGGCAGCTTTATCCCAAACCACTGGGTTGCGCCAAGCGACTGGATGATCGTCACGATCCCGCAGACAAAGAGATCGGCGGAGATCAGAAAAGCAACGTCTGCAGGCGCTAACTGCAAGGCGCGGCCTACGATCAAAGGCACCGCAATCGCCCCCGCATACATGACGAGGACGTGCTGAATGCCCAAGGCTGCAAGACGGGGCACGGGCAAGCCCGCATCAACATCATGAATATGTGAAGGACTGCTCATAAATACCCCCAATGGCTTGACCGGTTGATGACCGGACGAGTATCGTTTTCCCCACTAATGAGAATGACCTATATTGGTCGTTGCGCAACCGAAAACTCAGCAAAGCCAAGTGTTTCCCATGAAAATTGTCACCTGGAACATCAACGGCGTCAAAGCTCGCATCGAGGTTCTCAAGGCTTGGTTGCGGGAGTCCGATCCGGATATTGTTTGTTTGCAGGAAATCAAATCTGTCGACGAGGGTTTTCCCCGCGAAGAAATTGAAGCGCTTGGCTACCATGTGGAGACGAATGGACAAAAGGGCTTCAATGGCGTCGCTATCTTGTCGAAAACCTCGCCCGAAGAAGTAACGCGAGGACTTCCCGGCGAAGACGAGGACGACCATGCGCGTTTTATCGAGGCGGTTTTCTCAACGGAAAAGGGCATGTTGCGCGTCGTCTCGCTCTATCTGCCCAATGGCAATCCGATCGATACGGAAAAATTCCCCTACAAGCTGCGCTGGATGGCCCGTTTGGAAAAATGGGCAGAGGAGCGTTTGAGCCTCGAAGAGCCGCTGATCCTGGCCGGCGATTATAATGTCATCGCTGAGCCTATCGATGCGCGCAATCCCGAAGCCTGGGTAAATGATGCGCTGTTTCAACCTGAAACGCGACAGGCTTTCCGCCGTTTGGAAAATCTGGGTTTCACCGATGCGGTGCGCAGCGTGACCGATGCGGCTGGAACTTATACATTCTGGGATTATCAGGCGGGCGCCTGGCAAAAGAACAATGGCATTCGGATTGACCATCTCATGCTGTCACCGGAAGCGGCCAATCGTCTGGAATCTGCCAGCATAGAAAAACATGTCCGTGCCAGGGAAAAGCCTTCGGATCACGTCCCGGTCGCGATAATTATCGTCTAGAGCGGATTTTAACGCTATTCGGATACGATGATGGGTTCAAGCCAAGTTCATCGAACTTGGTTTGCGCTGACAGCTATTAGAAATCGCCAGTCTTTACGATATCGCCAGCCAGAACCATGGCCGTGCGGCGATCCGCTTCATCCGCAATCGAAAATGCCTGTTCCTGAATATCACCGATCCAGATGCGATCCTTGCCGGTTGCGTGTTCAAGCGCTGCCGTCATCATTGCCAGCCCGCGAACGGTCTTGCCAGCCTGAAACAACAGATTGCCAAGCATCGCTTGAGCACCGGCATGGCCCTTTTGTGCTGAGAGCCGGAACCAGCGTGCTGCCTGATTGGGGCTTGCACTGCCACCCTCGCCGCGCATCAGCATTTTGCCGAGTTCGAACTGTGCGTCCGGATCGCCAAAATTCGACGCTGCCTGCAGATAAAGGTCGCGGGCGGCACTTGGGTTGGAATTGATGGGTGAATTTGGGATGCCGCGTTTTACATATCCGGCAAGAGCTACAAGCGCATCTGCAACATAACTCTCATTCTCGGTGCCTTGATCAGCGCCTTCCTGGATGACTTGCTCAAACATCTTATAGGCTTCGTAATCGTCTTCTTTTACGCCGTCGCCTTCGGCATACATTCGTCCGAGTTTCCAGTTTGCGCCCTGATGGCCTTTTTCAGCGGCAAAACGCAAGGCTTTGACTGCCTCATCCTTGTGACCGTTTTTGTAGGCAGAAAAACCAAACTTGAAGAGAGCAAAAGGGCTGGAATCCTCGTTCATCTCATTCTTGGTATCAAAAGCCATGCAGGGCAGAGTCATGGCGCTCAGGAAAAGACCAATTCCCACAATGGGAGCGAGAAAACGATCAGCAATCAGCATGGCAGCTTAATTCCTTCGCTCGGGCTCGCCATTGTCGCAGCCGCTAGGCGCGCCGTAACGGCAGACCGGATTTCAACACCGCCAGTCAACACCCTTATGGCGGCTCGCAACGGAATTGTAGAATATTTCAGATCATTTGAGCCATGGTTGGGCAGATTTCCGGCAATAGTGCGGCTGCGCTTTGCAGAATTGTTCCAGTATTCAAGGTCTGGATTAATGGCCGATGATCGCAACTCTAAAATAGAATTGCGATATGCCACTGCGTGGTGGCTTTTCGAAGCTTCATGCGAAAGTAGTGTCGCGTCCATCATTACCCCAAAACGGTACGCCAGCAATATTGCCTGACGTTATACCTCTAAAAGGTTACCGCCTTATCGAGGTGCTCCGGGTTTGTGGCGCAAAATGGGCAAATTTGGCTACCGAAAGCGCTGTGTGAATCATCCTGGCCACACTGTTGCCGAATCGTCACAAAAAGTGATGCCTAAACACAAACCGGCATGGATGCCGGACGCTATCTGCCGCTACGGTTTCCCCCGGGCACAGGTGGCCATCGATCAAATGCAGGCATTGACCAAGGAAGCCACGGTACCAATAAAAAAGCCCGGCATCTTTGCCGGGCTCTTTCGCTATTTCGTTAAGCAGTGATCAGAACTTCAGCTTGCCTGAGATCGACAGCGCTGACACGAAGTCATCGCCGAAATCATACTTGGCATCATTGCCGCAGCCAGTGTTGACGGTGCACTTTGTCGGACCGTACGAACCGGAAGTGAGCATACCCACTGCACCGCCTACGCGCAGTTCAACATTCTTGTTAGGCGACCAGGAAACGCCGCTCGACAGCAGCCATGTGTCTGTCTGAGTGGTCAAGCCTGTCGAAGTTCCACGGTCCCAGGAAACCTGAACCTGACCGCTCCATTGGTCGTTAAACTTGTGACCAACACCTGCAGCAACCGTCCAGCCATCCCGGAACATAAGATCGATCGATGTCGCCTTGGCAGGTGAGTTAGGTCCGCAGGAAACTGCACCCCTTGTGGATATTGGGCAGAATGACACGACTTCGAGAACGCTCCAGTCAACCCACTTAACCGAACCGAAAGCCAGCCAATCGGGCGCAATACCTGTTTGGATTTTGAATTCCAAAGATTGCGGCATGGTTGCCGTGCCGTAAACATCGGTCACACGGCCAAAGAGTGCCGGGGTGCCAGGAATTCCTGCTGGCAGATCAGTAAGATCGAGAGTGCCTTCAACGTCACCGAGATCAACTTCGGCATTGTAGATCAAGCTTGCGCGCAATGCGATTTCTGGAATTTCGTAAGCAGCACCGATACGCCAGCCTACACCATCACCTTCGAGTTCAAGCAGGCCGTTACCGTCAAAACCAAGCCGCCGGAACGCGGGTGTAACCATCCGCTCTTTGAAACCTTCGACCTTTTGGTAAGAAACACCGCCGAGTGCGCGGAGGAAGCCTTTGCCAACATCGAACTTGTAAGAGCAAGTCAAACCATAATCATGGCTTTCGATCTTGGTTTCGATGTTCTGGTTGGAGCCCTTCCAATCGTCACCTGGGTTGGTATGAACTCCCCATGGCTGGCTATACTGAGCCAAGCAATCGAAATCCTCAGTGATGCCAACTTTAACGCCGACGCGAGGAATGGTGTAATTTTCGGTCTCGCTGACAGAAGATTTGCCACCTGCATTAAGACCCTGTGCATTCTTGATCTTGCGATCAGGCATGACATAGATCACGCCAGCTTCAGAGGCGAAACGATCTTCGCTGAACAGCAGATCGTAATTGTAGCCTCCGCGCTCAAGCCCCCCGGCTTGCGCAGCAGAGGCCACACCAGTCAACAATAGTGCCCCGCCCAACATTGTCGAAATAGCTTTAGACATTAATTCCTCCCCGAAAGCTTTATAATGTGCCCCGAATGTCAGCCTAATTCGGGAAATATTACCAATACGTAATAGGTAACAAAGCAATCTTATTGAGTGCAATATCTTTGATTGCGCCCCGTTATGGGAGAAAAACGGGAGATTCTTCAAAAACTGACTTTTTTCGAAAATCAGTTCAAAATTATCGCGGGTTTCCCACTAGTCACAAAGCATTATGGGGGAAATAGCGGTTTTTTAGCCAAAAAACGTCATTGTTGCGCAAATGCAACGCACTTCAAAAATGACAAAATTGGGGCTTTTGATCGACGAAAATGGGGTGGCTCGCCGCATATTTCAAGGGACGAGCCACTCCAAATTTCATTATCGGCAATAAAACTCCGGAATCAGCTCGCCTCGCGAACGCGCCGTATCGCCACTTCGATTTTACCAGCGGCCTCCTGAAGCTCGGCCAGTCGTTCGCGTTCTGCCTGCACGATCTCCGGTTTGGCATTGGCAACGAATTTCTCATTGCCGAGCTTTTTACCGATCTTGTCGCTTTCATCGGCGATCTTACCGGCCTCCTTGGTCAGTCGCGCAATTTCAGCATTGACGTCAATAAGGCTGCCCAGTGGCAGGCAGGCTGTAGCTTCGCCGATGACAAATTGTGCCGAACCCTTAGGGGCCTCGCTTTCCAGCGTAATCGTGTCTACGCGCGCCCGCCACTTGATCGCAGCTTCGTGACGCTGCAAGCGCGCCTCGGTGGCTTCATTGGCACCGATGACGACGAGCGGAGCCACAGCGGAAGCAGGGACATTCATCTCGGCCCGAACGGAACGGATACCGGTTACCAGATCGATCAACCAATTGATCTCTGAGGCGGCATCGGTATCAACGAATGATGACACTGGCCATTCAGCATGGCACAGCAGGGTTTCACGCTTCGCACCCTCGCCCGCCGTATGCGCCCAGAGCTCCTCCGTCATGAATGGCATGAACGGATGCAGAAGCTTGTAGATCTCATCAAGCACATAGGCTGCACAGGCTTGTGCTTCCGCCTTTGCCTCGGCATCGTCACCATTGAATACAGGCTTCAAAAGCTCGATGTACCAGTCGCAGAACTGGTTCCATACAAAACGATAGGCCGCGCTTGCAGCTTCATTGAAGCGATAAGTGGCGATACCGTCGGTAACTTCACGCACAGCATTGGTGAGCTCTGTCAGAATCCAGCGGTTAACCGTCAGCTTGGCATCGTCCGGCTTGAAAGACGGGTTGCGCGCAACACCATTCATTTCAGCAAAGCGCGTTGAGTTCCAAAGCTTGGTACCAAAATTGCGATATCCGGCAATACGGCTGGTATCCAGTTTCACGTCGCGGCCCTGAGCGGCCATGATGGCAAGGGTAAACCGCAACGCATCAGCGCCGTATTCATCCATCAGTTCCAGCGGATCAATAACGTTGCCTTTGGACTTCGACATCTTCGCACCGTTCTTGTCGCGAACAAGCGCGTGCATATAGACGGTGTGAAACGGCTCCTTATCCATAAAGTGCAGGCCCATCATCATCATCCGGGCAACCCAGAAAAATATGATATCAAAGCCGCTCACCAGAACGCTGGTTGGATAATAGGTCGAAAGCTCCGGTGTCTTGTCGGGCCAGCCAAGCGTTGAAAACGGCCAGAGCGCCGAAGAGAACCATGTATCGAGCACATCTTCATCGCGCGTCAGGATTTCTCCGGGCTTCAGGTTCTCCAGAAGGTTCTGCACATGCGCCTTCATAGGTCCTTCATGGGCGAGATAATGCTGAACGGCTGCGCTGAGCGCTTCTTCTTCTGTGCGCTCGACGAAAACCTGACCATCCGGTCCATACCAGGCGGGAATTTGATGCCCCCACCACAATTGCCGTGAAATCGCCCAAGGCTGGATGTTTTCCATCCAGTCATAATAGGTTTTTTCCCAGTTTTTCGGCACAAAATTGGTCCGGCCCTCACGAACACTGGCAATGGCTGGCTTGGCGAGCTCGCCCGCATTCACATACCACTGATCTGTCAGATAAGGCTCAATCGGCACATCACCGCGATCGCCATGGGGTACGGAATGGGTGTGGTCCTCGATCTTCTCAAGATAACCGCCATCGTCCATCATAGCGACAATCAGCTTGCGTGCTGCAAAACGATCCTTGCCGTCCAGTGCGTGGATAAACTGATCCAGATGACTCGATTTCTCCAAACCCTCCAGGAAATCATTGTTTTCCTTGAGGAAAATCGATGCATTCGTATTAAGAATGTTGATCTGCCGGAGATCATTGCGCTTGCCCACTTCAAAATCGTTGAAATCGTGCGCAGGCGTAATCTTCACAGCGCCGGATCCGGCTTCAGGATCAGCATAATCATCGGCAACGATAGGAATATGACGACCGATGAGCGGCAGAACAACATTATTGCCAATAAGCGCATGATAGCGGGCATCGTCAGGATTGACGGCAACGCCCGTATCGCCAAGCATTGTCTCTGGCCGGGTTGTTGCGACAACAATATATGTATGCGGATTTTCCGGATCGAAGGCGACATTCTCCAGCGGATAGCGGAAATGCCACAAATGCCCCTTCATCTCGCGCGACTCGACCTCAATATCCGAAATCGCAGTCAGCAGCTTGGGGTCCCAATTGACCAGACGTTTGTCTTTGTAAATGAGCCCCTGCTTGTAAAGTGTAACGAAAACCTCAAGAACGGCCTTCGACAAGCCTTCATCCATGGTAAAGCGTTCGCGCGACCAATCGCAGGACGCACCCAGGCGTTTCAGCTGTCCGGCAATAATCCCGCCAGACTCCGCCTTCCACTCCCACACACGCTCGACAAACTTCTCACGGCCCATCTCACGGCGACCCGGCTGTTGACGCTCCATCAATTGCCGCTCGACAACCATTTGCGTTGCAATACCGGCATGATCCATGCCCGGCTGCCACAAGACATTCTTGCCACGCATCCGCTCAAAGCGGACCATAATGTCCTGAATGGTATTATTCAGTGCATGTCCCATATGCAGAGAGCCAGTCACATTTGGCGGCGGTATGACAATCGCAAAGGGATCTGCGCCCGGCTTGGAACCGGCACCGGCCTTAAAGGCACCCGCCTCTTCCCAGCGTTTTGCAATCTCTGGCTCTACGGCCGCGGCGTCATAAGTCTTCTCAAGCATAAAACTGTCCGTCATTTTGCGGAAAAAAAGGATTGTTAGGGTGTAAACCCAATGGCGAGGCTCAAGTCAATGATATCGTACGCCTGAAACGAAAAGACCGCCATCTGGCGGCCCCTACAAGCTC
Source organism: Phyllobacterium sp. 22552 (assembly GCF_052044585.1). NCBI lineage: Bacteria > Pseudomonadati > Pseudomonadota > Alphaproteobacteria > Hyphomicrobiales > Phyllobacteriaceae > Phyllobacterium > Phyllobacterium sp. 22552. The sequence goes on from NZ_JBQENG010000006.1 coordinate 351,763, forward strand.
GACGAGGTATTTCTGAGCTCTAACGCTTGCCGCCGCGCGCAACGCGTTCAATTTCTTCGCGAACAAGGCGCTCCACCAAGGTCGGTAAATTATTGTCCAGCCAATCCTGCAGCAAAGGCCGCATGATTTCCTGTGCGATTTCATCAAAGGAACGCCGCTGCTCGCTGCGGACGGCAAATGACAGATCGTCAAACGCAGCACTAACCTGGCGCTCAGTGCTCTCAGAAAGAATCGGCTCCAGCGCCTGCGTCAGATCAAGCGACACTTCTTCCTCCATATTCGTCTCGAATTCATCGAGAGCTATAGGCGTCGATGACTTTACTGCCGGACCAGATTCCGGGACGCTCGCTGGCTCAGCAAAGCGCATATAAGCGCTTGTATCAGGTTGCGAGGGTGCTGCCGGCTTTTCGGCAACCTGCTCCGCAACGAGCAATTCTTCCTCGGCAAGAATCTGTGGAGCTGGGGCAACAGCTTCGGCGGGCGATTCCGCCTCAGGCTTGCTCGTCTCAAGCGGCTTTGATTCCACGTCGGGCAAACGAGGCGAAAACATCGCCTCAGGCATTTTCTGGACAGGCGGCGTAACAGCAATACCTTGCCGCGGAGCAAGTTCGGCCTCGTCGCTTTCCAGATTATCTTCGACCTGTAAATTGGAAGTAGTTTGAGCTGGCATATCGGAATTTACAGCCGTTGGCGGCACATCATCAGGCCGTGCCGTGTCGCTCTCTTCAATGATGCGGCGTATCGAGGCCAGAATCTCTTCCATGGAAGGTTCGCGCGTCGCGCTTGATAAGCCTGCGGATGCCCCGATTGGTGATTGTGCCATGATCAACTTGCCTACTACATCTTGTTTCGGTGCGGTGCAACGAATCTGCATGCAGTGTAGAGGCTGGTTGTCTATTTGAGAATCCCTCAGAGCAATGTTTCGGGCTAACCCACAGACTTTTGATTCGCCCCGCTGAAATGAATTGGCCGCCGGATTTATCCAGCGGCCAAATTTCTATTTTATCGTAGCAGGATCGATCAGCGGCTATCAGGCGTGCGAAGGCCGATCCACTTGTCCTTGACCGCTTCGTAATGCTCTTCCGGCCGGTGCTCAGCCACCTGCAATCCAAGTTGAGCTGCCGTCAAACGGCCAGTTCCCGACAGAGCAGCATAGCTGGTAACAACCGCATCGCGCTCAGCCTGCACAAGATTGATTTGCGCTGTCAGAACATTGGTCTGCTCGTTCAATACGTCGAGTGTCGTGCGCTGACCAACTTTACGTTCTTCAATAACGCCGTTCAATGCGAGCTGAGCAGCGGCGACAGCAGTCCTTTGAGCAACAATGGATGCCTTGGCGGCTTCCATTTCGGCAAAAGCGCTGGCGATAGCCTGACGAACATCGTCACGCGCTACGTCAACTTCGATCCGGCGCTGCGCCACGGTTTCCTTGCCTTGGCGAACACGAGCCGATGTGCGGCCACCGCTGTAAATCGGAACGGTAACCTGAATCCCAGCCGACGCGCTTGTCGAATTATTGCTGCTGGTAGAAAGATCGCTTGGCTCGCCCCATATTTCGTCGCGGCTGATCTCGCCTCTCAAATTCACCTGAGGAAGCAATTCGCCTTCTGTTGCCTTGACCGTATAGCCAGCGGCATCCACGGCATAGCGTGTCGACAGAATAGCAGGATGCGTATTCTCGGCTATGGCATAGGCTTCGTCCATATTGCGCGGCAATGACTTTTTGGCAGCTGGTGCGCGCTCAAGTCGTCCCGGTGCTTCGCCGACCACCTGAATATAGGTTGCCTCGGCGGTTTTTTCGTTTGATTTGGCAAGGTTCAGCTGCGCAATGGCCGTTGCTTTCTGGGCATCTGCCTGTGCAACGTCGGTACGCGTACCCTCACCCACGTCAAAACGAGCGCGCGCAGCACGAAGCTGTTCGTCAAGCGCTTCGATATTCCGCTGGCGAAGAACGACGATCTGACGGGTCAGATAGACATCCATATAGGCTTGCACCGCAGCGAAAAGCTGATTCTGCTCCGTGTTGCGCAGGTTTTCACGGGCGGCCAGAACCTGGGTTTTTGAGGCTGAGACCGTGTTCTTGGTGGTGAACCCGTCAAAGAGCATCTGATTGACAGTAACGCCGAACACGGCGGTATTTGAGGTGCCGTCATTCACAAACCCCGTGCCTGTCGATCGGCCCCGTCCATCCAGTCTGGTATAGGTCGATGTGAGGTTTGCGGAAGCAGAGATAGTCGGCCGGTAGCCCGACTTGGCAATCGCCACGCCTTCATCAGTAACGCGAACGCCTGCCCTTGTGGCGTTAAGAGTGGAGTTGTTGTTGTAGGCTTTGGCCATTGCGCCAAAGATCGTCTCAGCCATTGAAGGCGTAGAGGCTAGTACCGTGGCTGACATCAGCGCTGCGGTCAGTAATCGCTTACCCGCTATGAACACTATAAACCCCTTCATGTCTCAATATTCAGACCGAACCAATCGGTTCGACGTTGTAACTTCAATACAAGCCAATTTCCGAATTGACCACAGTTGCAAACCCCAATTCGCAAACAAAGTGGTCAACCGTTGCACTTATGTCTCACGTGCGACACGCTCAGAATTCGAATTCAGGAACTTTGCCGAAGCCTGGGAGAGGCTTTACCGCCGAATTGAAAGCGCGACGTCCTGATACGATTCCCTCGTTCTTCACGTAAATCATTGATTTTCCGGAGTTTCCGCTGCCTTCAACGGCAACGAGTCGCCCCCCATCCTTCAACTGATCGAATAATGTAACAGGAACGTGGTCAACGCTACCCTCAATTATGATTACATCAAAAGGTGCTTCAGACGCGTAGCCCTTTTCCAGCGGCCCGGTTAAGACCACGACATTATCATAGCCCAGGGACGACAGGATTGAAGTAGCCTGACCGGCGAGATTTGCATCAGCCTCCACGGCGATAACCGAGCTGGAGATTCGCGAGAGAATGGCTGCCGAATATCCTGTCGCGCAACCGATATCGAGAACAACATCTTCAGGCTGGATATTGGCAAGCTGAACGAGCTTGGCAAAAGGCGAAGCTTGCATGATGTAGCGCGCGCCTGCCTCGGCCGTCGGCGTTGAGACCATGACATCGTCATCAATATAAGCGAGCGGTGCACGAACACTTGGTACGAATTTCTCGCGTGGGACATCCAGAAACGCCTGCAACAGAGGCTTGTCCGTCACATCAGTTGTCCGCAACTGGTTATCGACCATCTTGGTCCGCAGATCTTCGAAATTCAGCACCATATTCCAAGCTTTCCTAACAGCACGAGCAGTGCGATCGCGTTATGCATCCAACAAAGGCGCAATGCGCAAAAGCATTATGAGACTCCGTATAACCTTTTCCGGAAAGCGATTCCAGTATGAGGTTATGCAGAACACTTCGACCATGCAAAACATGTTTATGCCAGTTGGGCACGGATCCGGTGAACTCGAAAGCATATTGGAACCAGAACGCCAACCCACAAGGGGTGTGTCAAAAAATGAAGGGCACGTCAATTGAGCGCGACAGTGCAAAATATTTCTACTGACTTTCCAGTACCGGTTACTTTCGGTTTGTGATAAAACCTTCTTAACCCTATGAATCTTCCTGTATTGTATCCAATGTCGGCACCTGTCATTCTACACACAGCAAAAATGGAGTCGTTCAAGTGAACGATGGGAACTTTAGGCGAATGATTGAAACCAAGGGATTTGGTGATTTTCCTGTCAGCCAGGACGAGCTCACGGGACTCGCCGACCGCGCTGCACTGGAAGAACATCTCGATAGTCTGTTCGGCTCCTACGCTGATAGCGACTTTGACGACCGGCTGCAATTTGCGATTCTCTGCATTGATCTGGACGGCTTCAAGCAATTCAACGAAAAATACGGACGCGCCGAAGGTGATCTTGTCTTAAAGCTTGTCGCTGACCGCCTTCAAACATGCATGCGCAAGAATGATGTCGTCTACCGCATTGATGGTGACGAATTTGCCGTCGTGTTGCTTCAGGTCACTGCCAATGAAGTTGCAAGCGTGGCAGACCGTATCATCGGCAGCGTTTCTCAGCCCTATGATCTTGCCAATGCGGATTCGGCAGCTATCACGGTTACCATTGGAGCAGCTCTTGCGCCACGTGATGGCGATACGCCGGAAAGCTTGCTTTGGTGCGGAGATGCAGCCCTTTATATTGCCAAGAAGGCAGGCAAAGGCATCTATCGTCGTTATTCCGAGCGTCGTTCCAGCTAAAAGAACTCATCAAGCAGCCGGTAATAAGTTACGCGTGTAGAATCCGCCTCAACACCATATAGCTTGAAAAATGGTTCGACCCATTCAGCGCCCAGATTATCCTCAATGCTCCTGCTGGCCAGAGCAAGATCCTGATACCGATCTGCGATCCCAAGGCGTGCGCAATCAACAAAACCGGTAAATTGCGAGCCATCGCTCAATATATTCGGCAGGCACGCGTCGCCGTGCGTTACCACCAAATCCTCATTACTTGGACGTGTTGCTACAAGTCTCTCGAAAAGTTCAGCAGCAGTGGGTCCAACCTCATCGAAATCAGTTTCGTCCACCTGATTGCCAATCACTCGGGAAAGGGCAATTGGAATTCGATCTTCAAGACTATGGTTAAACGGACAGCCCGCTATATCAAGCTGGTGTAAAGCTTTAAGCGACCGGACAACAATTCTGATGACAGCTTCGGCGGGAATCTCCGGATTTGATGCAAGATCGCGCCCCGGCACCGCGCTCATCAGCAACCAGAGGCGATCGCCCTGTTCTGCCTGATCCAGAACGCGCGGTGCGGCAATAGCTTGCCCTGCCAACCATTGCAGCCGCTTTATCTCATCGAATAGTTCGGTGAACTCTCCAATCAGCTCGCTTTTGACGAATAAGGTCGGACGCTCTGCCGCTTCGAGACGAAATACCAGCGCTCCGGATTCTCCGATGGTTTGGGTTATCCAACTATACTTCGCTAGCCGCTCCTCCCATACGGATGGCATAGCGTAATCTTGATCAGTCATCTGCTGAAGCCTCGAATTGGGAGCAATTTCTGGCTAGGAGAGGCGCGAGGCCAAAACCTTGTCGACGCGGCGATGATCAAGATCGACAACCTCGAAACGCCAATCATCAAACTCCATGGATTCGCCCGTCATTGGAATTCGCTGCAAACGGTCAATGACAAAACCGGCCACCGTTTCATATGGCCTTGTCGCGGGCAGGTCTATTCCCAAGAGGTCCGCCATCTCATCAACCGGCATCCAGCCTGCAAGAAGCCAGGAACCATCCTCCCGCCTCACCGCTTCCGGCTCTGATTGATCTTCATCCGAGGCGAACGCGCCTGCGATGGCATCAAGAATATCGGCGGGCGTCAGCAGGCCTTCAAAATGGCCGTACTCATCATGGACGAGTGCCATGGGAACGTCAGAGTCACGCAAGACTTTGAGCGCAGCCAGCGCATCAAGCGTATCCGGGATGATGGGTGCGTGCCTGACATGCTCGCGGATCACGACCATTGACGAGGCAAGCATGGGTTCGATCATGTCTCTGAGCATGATGACGCCAATGACATTGTCGCGGTCGCCTTCAAAAGCTGGAAGACAGGAATGATTTGCGGATATCAATTTGCGCTTCAGCGCTATGGCATCTTCATCGATATCAACCATTTCAACTTCCGTGCGCGGGGTCATGACGGCCCGCACGCTTCGATCACCCAGCCGGATAACGCCGGAAATCATGGACCTCTCGGCCTCTTCGATCACGCCGGTATTTCCCGCCTCTGCTACAATTGTCAGGATCTCCTCATCGGTAATCGAGCTTTCCGATGCGGTGGAAATACCGAGCAGCCGGAACACACCCCTTGTCGATGCGTCCAGCGCCCAGACGGCAGGTGCCGCCACCCGTGACAGGATATTCATGGGCCGCGCGATGAAACAGGCGATGCGTTCAGGGTTTTTCAGCGCCAAATGTTTTGGCACAAGTTCCCCGATGATGACTGACAGATAGGTAATGATGCCAATAACCAACGCATAGCCGCCTATATCGGCAATATCCGGGCGAACGCCGATGCCAACCAGAAAACCGCTCATGCGCGCGCCTAGCGTGGCGCCCGAAAACGCACCAGCAACAATGCCAACAAGCGTAATGCCGATCTGCACGGTGGACAGGAACTTTCCGGGGTTTTCTGAAAGGGCAATCGCCGCACGGGCTCCGGCAATACCACGGTCTGCCAACATCTCAAGACGGGCCTTCCTGGCCGAAACGACCGCCAGTTCCGAAAGCGCAAATACGCCATTGAGGATAATAAGAAACCCGACGACAGCCAATTCAAACATGAAGCAAGAAAATCCCAAATAAACCAATCTCTTATAGATTGGCCATGAAGTGTTTTATGTGAAGAAATCAGCCGATTGGAAAGCTGTTTTCCAAATTGTACCAACGATATCATATTGCACCGGCATGCAACATGAATTCGTAATTTACCTGCAATATGCCGGCTACCAAGAGTATTATTTTCACGATAGAACCCGGCATATTGATCCAAAGAGCCAAATTAAATCAATACTATAGCTTGGTTCCAGTATGGCCAAATCCGCTTACCGTCATCAATCACGGTCATCGGCACCCCTACGCCTTCATGCCTCACCGATTGGTCATTTCACTGATCCCGGGGGCTTTTGTCACCCCCCAGCCATATTTGCACCGGCAGATTTCAATTGACCCGGCATGATGAATGGAATGTACTCAAGGTTGTATGGTTGCAAATATTCAACCACTTGAGGGAGCGAAGCATGTCAATGATGCGAAATCTTTTATATGCGGGTGTACTGGCTTCGGCATCGTTTGCCGTTGCGCCTGCCTATGCCTTGACGGCGAAGGAATGCAGCGTGAAATATCAGGCTGCCAAAGACGCAGGAACGCTGGGCGGCCTGAAGTGGAACGACTTCCGCAAGGCGGAGTGCGCTTCGGACGATTCGCCTGCGGCTAGTACAAAGACAACAACCGCGAAAAAAGCAAAAACGACCGCTGCAGCCAGTGATGACGACGACAGCGGATTGACCATGAAGGAATGCAGCGCCAAATACCAGGCAGCAAAGAGCGCGGGTACACTTGGCGATGTCAAATGGAACGATTTCCGCAAAACGCAATGCAGCGCGGACGCTGCTGCTGCGCCGGTTACAAAGACGAAGACAGCAAAGTCGCAAGCCAATGACGACGATGATTCCGGTGGCGGACTGACGATGAAAGAATGCAGCGCCAAGTACCAGGCGGCAAAGAGCGCCGGCACACTTGGCGATGTCAAATGGAATGATTTCCGCAAATCGCAATGTAGCGCAGGTGCTGCTGCAGCGCCGGTCACAAAAACCAAGACGGCAAAGTCACAAGCCAACGACAATGATGATTCAGGTAGCGGCCTGACGATGAAGGAATGCAGCGTGAAATATCAGGCTGCCAAAGACGCTGGAACGCTGGGCGGCCTGAAGTGGAACGACTTCCGCAAGGCACAATGCGCCGCCGGAGCAACCGCAGCCAATGATGATGACGATGATTCTGCGCCATCCGTGGACAATGCCACCTATACAGATGATCCGCCCGCCCCAACGACAAGGGCTCCGCGCGGCGTGGCTTTTCCGAGCGCCGTTTCCACGAAATATTCTACGGAAAGCCCAGGCAAGGCACGTATGCATACCTGTCTGGACCAATATTACGCCAACAAGCAGAGAAATTCTCTTGGCAGTCTGAGATGGATACAGAAAGGCGGAGGATACTACAGCCTCTGCAATTCACGGCTAAAAAGCTGATTTGCGTCAAGGAGAACAGGCCGCACACCGCGTCCTGTTCTCCGGCACATTTGCGTCACACCCCAAATCATGGACTGCTGTAGATTCGGAGACGAATCTGCGGAAGCTAATAAAAAACAACCAATTATGGTGGGTGGATTTGATTTTGGAGGCCTCGCCCGGAAGGGATTTCGTGAGGGATATCAGTTACTTGCCATAGGGTGTGGCAGGAACTTTCATCAACACAAATCAATGACTTAGCTGGCGCACTGCCACACCCTCTGATGAAATTCCCCACACAAACTCAGCCTAAATAATTGCCGCTTGCGGATAGGATAGTGAGCCCCGAGGTTCATCGGAAAGCATTTCAGTTCAATCGGTTATATCCGAGTGGGACAATTTTCTGATCTCTGAAATCATTATAGAATTGTATCAACTGTCCCACCGATCGGCGACATGATGAAAATGGCGGGTGAAAAGCTTGTCGTAATGGCACGCGGTGCCGGGCGTTCTGCTGGAGGTAGCGGGGCAAAGCTTCGGAGTTTCCAATGAGCGCTCAGCGCGGTTCAATTTGAATCGGCTGGCACCAATGCTGGAGGATGTTCATGAACGTCTCGCAGGCGTGGTGATCGAGAACCTCGACTGGATGGCGTTCATAGATCGATATGACCGGCCGGGCGCATTGTTTTATCTCGATCCTCCCTATTTCGGATCGGAAGATGACTATGGCAAACAATTATTCGCCCGCGACCGATTTGGCATGATGGCGGAACGCCTTGGTCGCCTCAAGGGCGAATTCATCATGTCGATTAATGATGTTCCTGAAATTCAAAAGCTGTTCGCAAATTTCAGATTCGAGGAAGTTTCATTGAACTATTCAATAAATAAAGGAAAAGGCATCGCTGCGCGGGAGCTGATTATTCTGAGCCGGTAACGGGATGTTTGACGTGGCTACGGCCAGCGGCATTCTTCCAAACGTCTTTTGCGCTCATATTAGTATCGATACCATTTTGTTTCTTCATTTCGGCAAGGATGCCGGGGTCTTCAAAGAATCCCTGCACCGACCCTAATCTGGCCACGACGTGGTGAATGTCGCGGCTCCATTCTTGATGATTTTTCACCAGATGTTCCATGACTTGGATCGCCAATTCAATCGGAGCTTTCTCATCGCTCAAGTGAACGACTTTGTTTATAGCTCGTGAAAAGACTATAACCACATCAGCTGCTATGGACGGACCCAACAAACCCAATTGCCCAATATTGGTCTGAAAAATGGGCACGTTGAAACCTTCGAATAGTTTGATTTGTGCGTCTGTATTTTTGCTCCCTCCCTGCTTTAAGAAAGCCTGGTAACCTTCGCATTGCATCCTGTAGAAGCGGGTAGCAGCATCGAGGTTTGGCAACAACGCGATGAGTTCTCCTTGAAGGGCAGCAGCGAGCACCTTTCTGTCATGGAGACGATCACTTTCCTTGTTTTTCTCGAGCAGTAGTTGTTGTTCGGCCCTAGCCTCCCGGTCACGGGCTGCTTGTGCTTCGTGCGATGTAATGAGGTTTTTAAAACCGGCGCGCGTCGCATAGATCACACCCGAAAAACCCACGATCGCACCAATGAGGGTGGCGAATGCTGGCGAGATCCCCCGTTGAACGGCAGTCAAAACGAGAAAGAAGACTGGCTTATAACTTATGACGATCGCAGCTATTAGAACTGCAACACACAATGCTGGTTTTATCCATGATTTCATTAATGATACCCCCTGCCTTCAGGATACAGATAGAAATCGGGCGGTCAAATTCGAGAGAATAAGAAGTTGTTCAACTCTCTCTTGCTGTTCCCAATCATCTTGTTCTAGGTAGAAAAAGGTCGGGGGCAAATATGACAAGACACAATGGTCGTAGCGAACAATCTGAGGGCAGAACGAGTAGTTTTTGGGTCCTGTTGTCTTGTGGCGTTCTTAGTTTCATATATTTCGTCGGAATCGGGCTGGTACTGTTGTTAGGAATGAAAGCGGGGGAAGGCGATTCCACCTGTACGGCTGGCTTTCTCTTTTGCCTTGTTCCGAATGAGTTTGGTGATTTACTTGCTGGAATATTTGCACCCTTGGCGTTTGTATGGCTGATGGCGGCCGTGTTGATACAAGCCATGGAGCTGAAATTAACCCGGCAGGAGATGGCCCTGCAACGTGTCGAATTAGGCTTAAGCCGCGAAGTTGCTGTTGAGAGCAAAGGCGTGGCTGAAGCGCAGGCTAAAGCAGCGGACGCGCAGGCCAGAGCAGCTGAAAGTAATGCGCTAGCCGCCGAGACACAGAACAAAATTTTGGACGAGCAGTTACAGTTTGAGCGCCGCGAGCGGAACGATGAGCAGTTCTCATTCTTGCTGGACCAGTTCTACTCGATTGCTGGTCACGGATTATCTGGTGACGTTTGGGTTACCAATACCGTCACCGGGGAGCGTACTTTGTTCTCGCTCGTAAGAAAATTTTTGCCAGAGCAACGCAATGTTGCTCTGGGTGCCATTTCCGACGATATGCTAGAGAATATCAGCGCGTTCAAAACTGAACTAAGTGAGCACTACCCTGCAGTGAGCAAAGGCTTCTATGACGAAGTTTGCCGTGCCAGCGCATTGTTGCATTCCATTAAGGATTTTGAGAGTGATATCTCGACCCACAACCATTATATAGCAAATCGGATTCAGGTGCGGAAACTTATTGCCGCGTTGGAACAGTTCAGGCAAGCATTGAGAACTAGTTAGAATGGTGGTTGTATCTCCAAACACCAACCCCGCCGTTTCCCCGTCCAGGGCCGCACCAAACGCATTTTGACCAGGAGTCGGCCCACGTCCTTCCCGTTGGCAAAGATCGTGGCCAGCGTGCGGCCATACTTGTCTATCAACCGGCCGCTCTTGGGGTCGCCGCGCTGGACGGTAAAGTCACCGGCCTTTAGCAGCGCGCTCAGCACGAACTTTGCTTCAAGTCCCTGCTTGTATTCAGCATCGCATTTTGCCTGCCGCGTTTCGGGCGCATCTATATTGGCAATGCGGATCGTCTCGCCGTTCAAGCGGATCGTGTCGCCATCGATGACGTAAAGCGATTGCCTGGCATCGGCCGGAACAATCGCGGGGCCCAACATTAGGAAAGCCGCCAGCAAGGCGGCTCTTTTAGAGTGCGATATTCTGTCCATGAAAAATTATTGACTCACGTCGCAGTTGAGAACATTAATAGAACATACACGGTAGCGGCGACCGTTCCAATGACATTTTAGGACTATGAAAACCTGCCTGTGTGGGGGCGGACAGGCTTGTCTCGAAGGAGAAAGCCATGGAAGAACCGGAACAAGATTATGAGAACGAAGCAGACCAGCTGATTGCCGAACATGGCGGCGATGCCAATGCTGCCATTACCAAGCTGGTCGAGGAACGCG